>JAZRQW010000029.1:0-2984 GCA_045650165.1 Acutalibacteraceae bacterium
ATTTCTTACGGATGCAAGCAGGTTGGTGAATATAAGGATGATACGAATGAAATCACAAAGGTTTTTGCAATAACGAGAGAAGAATGGGCTAACCTGTAAATTCCAATTTGTAAATATTGTTTGTAACATATTGCTATTGAGCAGATTTTTTATTATAATGAAATTACAAAACCGTAAAGGAGTCGGATAAAATGAAAAAATTCAGAAAAATACTGGCTTTTATTCTTGCATTTACTATGTTACTCCCCTGCGCTTCACTTATGGCTTCAGCTGTAAGCGGAAACATTGCCCCCGAAATAGTGGAAATGTCAAGTCAGCTTGCTGTTGAAATTGAGCAGGAGGCAATAGTGCTTCTCAAAAATGAGGACAATGCTCTGCCCCTTGAAGGCAAAAAAGTAAATGTCTTCGGTGCTGCATCTGTTGTGCCGTTTCTCGGCGGTGCAGGCTCAGGTTCAATAGTAACTCACGACCCCGTTTACTTCTATGAAGCACTTGACGAGGCAGGCATTGAATACAATACTGAGCTTCAGGCACTTTATGAGAAAAACTGTGCTTCAAATGAAATCCCCAAAACAAGCAACACAATCCTTAACAATCTGCTTCAGCTTGTGCTTGCAAAGAATACTCTTGAGGAGCTTAATCCCGCAAAGCTTACAGATGATGTTATGAACAATGCAAAGGCATTTTCCGATACTGCAATTATCGTTATCGGCAGAACAAGTGCTGAAAACTCCGACCTCTCTCCCGAAACACTTGCTCTGAGCGCAGACGAAAGGGCTATGCTCGAAAAGGTTACTGCAACCTTCTCAGAGGTTATCGTGCTTTTCAATATCGGTAACGTTATGGAAATGGGCTTCCTCAATGAATACGAATCAATCAAGGCAGCTGCAATTTTCTGGATTCCCGGTGAATTCGGTATGCGTGCCGTAGGTCAGATGCTCTGCGGTGAAGTAAACCCCTCAGGCAGACTTGCCGACACCGTTGCTTACAGCATTTATGACTACCCCTCAACCGTAAACTTCGGCTCTTTTGAATACGACAACGGCGAGCATTACGTTGAGTATCAGGAGGGTATTTACGTAGGCTACCGCTATTTTGAAACCTTTGCAAAGGACAAGGTGCAATACCCCTTCGGCTACGGACTTTCTTATACAGCTTTTGAAAAAGAACTCATTTCTTACAGCACCGATAACGGCACAATCTCAGCCGAGATAAAGGTTACAAACACCGGTGACAGAGCCGGTAAGGACACAGTTCAGCTCTATTACAGCGCACCCTACTACGGCACAATCGAAAAGAGTGCAATAAACCTCGGTGTATATGAAAAAACAGGTCTTCTTGCCCCCTCTGAGAGTGAAACTCTTACAGTTGAATTCAAAATCAATTCAATGGCATCCTATGATATGAATAAGGCTGCCTGGGTGCTTGAAAAGGGCGACTACACAATCATCCTCGGTGAAAATGTCCGTGATCATATTGATTCATTCACATACACACTTGAAGAAGCTGTTATTATAAAGAATGATGATGTTACAGGCACCGAAATCACAAATCTTTTTGACGATGCATACAACGGCTTTACCGTACTTTCAAGAAAGGATAGCATTGCAACCTATCCCGCAGCAAGGTCACTCGTTGCAACTGATAAAGTAAAGAAGCCCGATGAGCATCCTGCCCCCGCAACGGAAGGCACAGCACCGAAAATGGGTGTGACCTATGACGAAACAATCAAGCTCCGGGATGTTTACGAAAATCCTGAGCTTATGGATAAATTCCTCGACCAGCTCACTCTCGATGAGATGACACACCTCGTTACTCACAGCGGTTATATGACCTACGGTATTGAAAGGCTCGGCATTCCCAAGACCTGGGATAACGACGGTCCTTCCTGCGTAAAGGGTGCAAACGGCATCACATACTCAGACTGCGGTACTGCATACCCCTGCGAAACTGCTATCGCCTGCACATGGAACAAGTCTCTTGCATACGATATGGGTGACAGCGTTGGTCAGGAGGCAAGAAGCATCGGAACGGATATATGGTATGCCCCCGGTGTGAACATTCACAGAAATCCCATGGGCGGAAGAAACTTTGAATACTTCTCAGAGGACCCCGTGCTTTCAGGCACAATGGCGGCAGAAATCATCAACGGTGCATACGCTCAGGGGCTTGTTACAACAATCAAGCACTTCGCACTCAACGATCAGGAAACACACCGTAACGGAGTTTTTACCTGGGCAGACGAGCAGACACTCCGTGAAATTTAC
Source organism: Acutalibacteraceae bacterium (assembly GCA_045650165.1). GTDB lineage: Bacteria > Bacillota > Clostridia > Oscillospirales > Acutalibacteraceae > UBA8612. Next base: position 2,268 of record JAZRQW010000029.1, read on the forward strand.
CTCAAGGCATTTGAAATTCCCGTAAAAAATTCCGAGTGCCACGGTGTTATGTCCGCTTATAACAGAATCGGAACAGACTGGGCAGGTGCATGCTCTGAGCTTCTCAATGACCTCCTCCGTACAGAGTGGGGCTACGAGGGCTATGTTATTTCCGACTACTCAAACAACTTCATCGGCAGAGGCTATATGGACCCTGCTCTTGCAGTTTACAACGGCAACGACACAATTCTTACGGGCGTATGGTTCCTGAATATGATATCTCACGTGAGCCTTGTAAAATCAACCTACAATTCCGACCCCGTGGGCTTCGGTACAGCACTCCGCGAGGCCTGCAGAAATATGCTCAATGCAAAAATGAAGACAAAGGCATTCCTCGAGCCGGGTAATCCCGTACCCGATATGGTGCCTGAGGTTGATGAATCGGCTTACGATATGAGCAATCCTCTTGATGTGATGAAATACAACATTGCAAAGCTTATAAATTCAATTTCGATGCTTGCAAGAAGGCTTATAAACTACGGCGGATAAATAAAATAACGGACGGCAAGGGAAACCTTGCCGTTTTTTTCGGGCAAACAATAATTTAGCGGGCTGATTAACAGAATAATGTAGGGGCAACATCCAGATAAATTCCAATTTGACGTTCTGCGTTTTTAATTTATTTATTTACAATAATATTGAAAATGCCGTTATTTAGATGGTATAATATATAAAAAC
>JAZRQW010000030.1:0-5073 GCA_045650165.1 Acutalibacteraceae bacterium
CTCCGACTTACAGGAGGCTCTGCAAAGAAGCTGTCCAGCTTTGCAAGGAATTTTTCTCTTCCTCCGTGATGCTCTGCAAGCCCTTCAAGGTCGTGCTGTACCGCAAAGCTTGTCTGCCAGGCAGATGCTTCGGTATAGTCGCCACCCCAGCTTATGGGGTCAAAGTCAGGCTTGAAGTTGCCGGTGGAATCCTTGGGTCTCATAAAGCCTGTTTCGCTGTCAAAGATATTTTTGTAATTCTTGGCGCGAACCAGATATGTATCTCTCTTGTCGCTGTAGCCCAGTATATCTGCTACGGTGGCAAGGCAGTCGTCAAAGTATGCCGCATCAAGAGTAAGGTTTACATTCTCGGAGAATTTGTCGTAAGGAACATAACCCAGCTTCAGATATTCCTCGCAACCTTCTCTGCCGTATGCCGGTACAGTAGAGGTTTTATTAGCGTGGTGCTCCATACCCTCAAATGCAGTTTCGAGTAAATCCTTTGATATCAGATTTCTTGTAGCTACATCGGCAATTACTGCATCGATAGCGGTGCTCGGCATACAGTTCTTGGCATCGCCTGCGGTCCAACGGGGAAGCCAGCCGCCGTCTGTATAATCCTGAATATATCCTTCGATAATCTCGGGAAGAATATCTTTAGCTACTATCGAATAGAAGGGGTAGTTGGTACGGTATGTATCCCAGAAGCCGTTATCCGTATATCTCACACCGGGAAGCACCTTGTCGGCACACGGTGAATAGTGTATGGGATTGCCGTTTTCGTCAGGCTCGTATGCCTTATGGGGGTAGAGGAAGGTGCGGTACATACAGCTGTAGAATGTTTTCATTGTATCTTCATCCGCATCTATCTCAATCTTGCTGAGATACTCATTCCAGATACGCTCATTCTCTTCCTTGAGTTCATCAAAGCTGTTATAAACAGAATCGTGCTGAAGGTTTCTCAGTGCCTGCTCATAGCTGATAAATGATGTGGCAACGGTAAAGGTAACTTCCTTTTTCTTCAGTGCAATATGAATACCTGTGTCCTCACCCTTTATATGAAGGCGGTGTTCGGTATCGCAGGTGTTTCTGTTACCCGTGAGAATCCTGTCCGCATCAACCGAGTCTTCATCAAACTGAAAAACATAATAGCCCTTGATAGTGCCTTTATCGAAACTGTTTTTTCCACGGTTGCAATCAGTCCAACAATAAAGGCGGTTGGTTTCTTTATCAAACTCGTATTCGCAATTATTATTCACAGGCAAAACGGAAATATAACGGTCATAATCCTTCCTGAAGTTTAATCTTACACAAGCACCGTATTCGGTAGGTGTAAGCTCAAAATCGCAGAAGGGTCTCTTGAGATAGCATTTAAGGTAATGCGGTTGCAATATAGCCTCGTGGGGGTCATAGCCCGACCAGCAATCTTCAAACTCAACATAGGGCTTATCTGTCTGGGGCATCATTGTAAATGCGCTGTGGTCACTTATCCAGGGGCTGGGCTGGCGGGTAAGGCGAATACCCTCAACAGAGCGGTCCTCAGGGTGATAGTACCAGCTTCCTCTTGCTGTTTCCGTCTGAAGGCAGAACGCTGCGAAACCAAAAGGTCGCTGTACCAGAGGCAGGGTATTACCCTGCGAGAAGCGATGCACGGATTTTGAACCCTGCTTTGTGTTGACATACTTGAGATAATTCATAAAGCATTCCTACTTTCGTTATTCTGTCGATATGATAGCATATATCTGCAAATCTTTCAACAATCACAAACTCGTAAAAAACATCAAGCCGTCCGATTGCTCGGACGGCTCTTGTTATTCGGTCAGATTAAATCAATTTGCGAGAGTTCTTCCTATTTTATCAAGTGGGATATTTTCAAATTCGGGAATGGATTTTTTCAGGGTTTCAATATCTCTGATATTGTAATTTCCCGAATTGATGTCAACAAATAGTTCTTCTGCTTTTTTTAATGAGTATACTTTATTATCGGATATATCACTGAATCTGTAAGCAGATGCATAAATATCGCCGATTTCCTTATGTTTGTTTAAGATAAGGTTGCCCTTGACCGTGCTTGCAGGGTTGGGAATGTATGCAGCAGAATCAGATTCGGAAATATCATCCGTCATAGTCTTGTATTCGCTGAATGCGTTCTGCCAGATTTCGCTCTGCCACGGTGAAGCATAGAGCGCATCCCACATATCTCCGCTTCCGATATAAGCATGAGTAAACCAGCCGTTGTTGAGTGCGCCGTCTCTTGCTCTTTCGTCAAAGTAAATTGCATTTTCACCTGAATTTACAATTATATTGTTTTTAACAACATTATCTCTGCCGCCGCCGATGTGAATTGCGTTTCGCGGGATGTTGATGAGCAGATTACCGTAAATCTGCTGGCCCGAAAGTGCATCGTCAAGATAAATTCCGTCGGGTTTATGCTCACCCGAGCCGACGTCATAAATGCAGTTATATCTTATAACATTGCCGTACCACACCCAGCTTCTGCCCGAGTAAATCGCACCTGCATCGTCAGAAAGAAGACAAACATTGTGAATGTTATTGTATTCGATGATATGATTATTACCTTTGTAGGTAATTGCTTCGTGAGGCGAGTTGGCCATTTCGTTATGTGCGCATATATTACCGACACCAAGCAGAGTAACGGCAGGCTGATAGGTCTGATAAATTTCAGACCAATCGTGAATATAGTTGTTATCTGCCTTGCTGTTGCCCGGGGTAAGCGTAGCAGTGTCACCGCCGTCAAGAATAATTCCGCCTTTACCCGTATGGGTGATTTCGTTGTTATATGCAAGGTTATTGCTGCCTGTCATAATAAGTGCGTTGCCTGCGATGTTTTTGATAAGGCAATTTTGCACCGTATTATTGTCACCTGTAATAACAACAGCATCTGCTCTTGTGCCTTTTACGGTTATTCCGGCAAAGGTGAGATAGTCAGCTTCAGCATTGATTACGGGATTCAATGATAATGAGAGGTCAATTTGTGCTTCTTCGATATTGTTGGGTTTCCAAAGGCAAAGCAACCCGTTTTCGCGGTCAAGATACCATTCGCCTTCGGATGTAAGCTCTTCAAGCACATTGAAGAAATAATAAGGTGCATCTGTTTTTGTTCCGAAAAGGCTTACAAACTTCGGCGAGATTTCGCCTGTCTGCGCGTCGAATTTTCCTATGGGTGACGAAGCATCCGCCCAGTCATACTTCCAATAGCCGAACATCCATACATCATCAGGGTTTTTCCAGCTTGCAATTCTTTCTGCAAGCTCGGAATTGACCTTGTAAACATCAGATTCGGGGTTGCGTATTTTATCCCAATCCTTAACCTCAGTTGTTGATCCGTCAGACTCTTTTCCGAGACCCGTTGAAACAACTTCTTCGGTGAGAAGAAAATCATTGTCGGGATATCTTGCAAGTGTTTGTCTTTTGTCATTTACAAAAAGCTCGCAGTAAAGCTCTCCCGTATAATCACCGTCATAGCTTTCTGCTGTGTGGTATGAACCGATTGCGTATATCTTGCCCCAATCGTCTTTTGTGAGAGAATAGGGCGCTTTGGTAAGGTCGATAACAACCGTATTTTTCTGTGCTTCAGAGGTAAGTCTGCCTGAAAGTTCGGGATATTCGGTAACCGATTTGAAATCATCGGCTGAGAGCGTAACACCGCCGTTGAGTATCACCTCACCGCCGATTGCACAGTAAGTTATCGGGCACTCGGCTGTACCTGAATCTTCTTTTTTGAATTCAAGCGATGATACGCGGTATTCACCAGCTTCAATGCAAACGGTTATGCCGTTTTTATTAGTTTTATCGGTGTTTCTTACGGCTTCAACAGCCTTTTCGATTGTGAGGAACGGAGCGTCCTTTGTTCCGCTGTTTGAGTCATTGCCTTTTGTGCTTACATAAAAATCGCCGTTAATCATTTTATCATCAGCTTCCGTATTTTTGTGTGTTGAAAGAACAGGCACAGGAGCTTTGTATTCGTCGTAAATTTTATCAACTACAAAAGGCACTATGTATGAATAACTGCCGATTACAAATCCCGTGAAAACTAAAACAGAAAGAATTGCTTTTAATACTTTTTTATCAAATATTTTAAAAATGCAAAGAAAAACAAGAACTGTTGTAATAATGAATGATAAGTGAACAGGAATAATCAACGCTATCTGATTAAGTTCGCCGTTGCCGATAATGCCGTTAATCAAAAGCATAAGACCGATAAGAATAACCGCAAAGATCAATGCCGTAATAACAGCATTTATAACGGGTTTCTTTTTTACTGCATTTTTACCGAGCGGTAATGAAAGCAATCCGCCGCCCAGACAAACAACCACCGCAAGAATAAACAGAAGCGGAGTGTATTCATAACACAGATATTGCATATGGAAATAATAAAGGCCTGTAATTGATAAAACAATACCCAGAATAAGACAAATTATTTCAGATATTTTTTTCTTTTGAAATACTTTCTTCATACAAAGTGGCATCTCCGTAAATTTTTATTTATCGACCTTATTATAATTCCGTTTGTCTGTTTTTGCAACACTTGAATTGATTCTTAACTTGATATATAATTTTATTGTATCAAAACAGAAGGCTGTGATAAAAATGAAAAAGCTCAAAATTATTTTCTCTGTGTTTCTTGTGCTTGTAATTATTGCAGGAGGTTATGTGGGTAATATGTTCGGCGTTTTTAATGAGGGCAACTACGGCGGATATTCTCTGAAAAATACAGAAGTAAATTCCGTCAGTCCCATAAGCGGAAAAACAGTTATATTTCTCGGAAGCTCCGTAACGTTCGGCTACGGTTCGCTCGGTGTCAGCTTTGCGGATTTTCTGGAAAAGACCGACGGTATAACCGCAGTCAAAGAAGCGGTTTCTGGCACAACGCTTGTTGATGTAAAAAGCAGTTCTTATGTTTCGAGGATGAAAACCATTGATAAGAATATCAAAGCCGATGCGTTTGTCTGTCAGCTTTCAACCAACGATGCAACAAAAGAAATGCCCCTCGGTAAAATTTCCGAAAGTTTCAATGCAGATGATTTTGATACACAGACAATAGCAGGTGCAATTGAATTTATAATTTCATAC
>JAZRQW010000031.1:0-32243 GCA_045650165.1 Acutalibacteraceae bacterium
CGCTCAATGAGGAGCAATCTTGTTTCATCACGGTCATCAATACCGTTTATGAAATCTTCGGGAGCTGTCAGCCAACCCAAGAATGCTGCACGAAGTCCCTCAATGTTCCATTCATCCTTTGAAACGGAATCGGGCAGGTACATATCTATTGCATCGCTTACGTTTTCTTCAAGCATTTTAATCATCTTGCTCTTGAGTTCGTCACCGTCAAGCACCTGATTGCGCTGCTTGTAGATAATTTCACGCTGCTGGTTCATAACATCGTCATACTGAAGCACATTTTTACGCACTGCAAAGTGCTGGCTTTCAACCTTCTTCTGTGCGTTTTCAACGATGTTTGAAAATACCTTTGTATCAAGCGGCATATCTTCGGGGGCATTGAGCCTTTCAAGCATCATCTGTGCTCTTTCGCCGCCGAAAAGACGTGTTACATCATCGTCAAAGCTGAGGAAGAACTGGCTGACACCGGGGTCACCCTGACGGCCTGAACGACCTCTGAGCTGGTTGTCAATACGGCGTGATTCGTGGCGCTCTGTACCGATGATGTAAAGACCGCCCGCTTCTCTTACCTTTTCTGCCTCGGGTGCAATTTCTGCCTTGTACTTTGCTTCAAGCTCTGTGAATGTCTTTCTTGCTTCAAGGATTTCCTCGTTATCAGTTTCAGCAAAGCCTGTTGCCTCTGCAATCATTTCCTCGGCAAAGCCCATACGGCGCATTTCGCTCTTTGCAAGATACTCCGCATTACCGCCAAGCTTGATATCGGTACCACGGCCTGCCATATTTGTAGCAATTGTAACAGCACCGAGCTTACCTGCCTGAGCAATGATTTCAGCTTCCTTGTCGTGGAACTTTGCATTGAGCACCTGGTGCTTTATGCCACGCTTTTTAAGCAAGGCGCTGAGCACCTCAGACTTTTCGATTGAAATTGTACCAACAAGCACGGGCTGACCCTTTGCGTGGCACTTTTCAATTTCGTCAAGAATTGCAAAGAACTTGACCTTTTCGGTCTTGTAGATAATGTCGTTGTTGTCCTTTCTTGCAAGAGGTTTGTTTGTAGGCACTTCAACAACGTCAAGTCCGTAGATTTCCTGGAATTCAACACTTTCCGTCTTTGCTGTACCTGTCATACCCGACAGCTTTTCAAACATACGGAAATAGTTCTGGAAGGTAATTGTTGCAAGGGTCTTGCTTTCGTGCTCAACCTTTACGCCTTCCTTGGCTTCGATAGCCTGGTGCAGACCCTCGTTATAGCGTCTGCCGAGCATAATTCTGCCCGTAAATTCGTCAACGATGAGCACCTTGCCCTCTTTGACAACATAGTCTATGTCACAGCGCATAACGCCGTTTGCCTTGATTGCCTGGTTGATGTGGTGCTGAAGGGTAAGGTTCGTACCGTCCATAAGGTTTTCGACGTTGAAGTAACGCTCTGCCTTTTCGACACCGCTCTTTGTAAGGGTTGCGGTGCGTGCTTTTTCGTCAACAACGTAGTCGCCGTCGTCACCTACCGATTCAACGGTTTCCTTTTTGGAGTCAACCTCGCGCACCTTGACCATTTTAAGTGTTTTTGCAAAACGGTCTGCAAGGTCGTAAAGCTGGGTGGAAGCCTCACCTCTGCCCGAAATTATAAGCGGTGTTCTTGCTTCGTCGATAAGGATTGAGTCAACCTCGTCAACGATAGCAAAGCAATGTCCGCGCTGAACACGCTGTTCCTTGTACTGCACCATATTGTCACGCAGGTAGTCAAAGCCCATTTCGTTATTTGTGCCGTAGGTGATGTCTGCGGCATAGGCTTCACGGCGCTGCTTGTTGTCGCAGTCGTGTACGATAAGGCCGACGGAAAGACCCATAAAGCGGTAAACCTTGCCCATCCACTCGGAGTCACGGCGTGCAAGATAATCGTTAACTGTAACAATGTGTACGCCCTTGCCTGTAAGTGCGTTGAGGTAGGCAGGGAGTGTTGTGGTGAGGGTTTTACCTTCACCTGTTTTCATTTCTGCAATTCGTCCCTGGTGGAGCACGATACCGCCGACAATCTGTACGGGGTAGTGTTTTTCCTTGAGCACACGCCACGAAGCCTCACGGCAGGCGGCAAATGCCTCGGGCAGAATATCGTCAAGTGTTTCGCCCTTTGCAAGTCTGTCCTTAAACTCGGGTGTCTTTGCCTGAAGCTCTTTGTCGCTCAATGCGGCATACTCTGCCTCAAGTGCAAGAACCTTATCCTTTATAGGGTTGATGCGCTTGATTTCACGCTTGGAATAATCTCCGAAAAGCTTTTTAAAAATTGACATCTTTTTTCCTTCCTTTGGTTTAGTATATTGTCAGTTGTGATTAATTTACTAAATGAATTCTTTGAGCAGTTCCTCGCTCTTTATACATATTGCCGTGCCCGAAAAGCCTATCGCGCCCGAGGCATTGAGCTTTTCGATTGCTTTGTAAAGGCTGTCTTTGTTCAAGCCGATTTGTTTTGCAACCTTGAGCATATCCTGCGGCAGGCTGATTTCGTTTTTAGCGTTTCTCGGTCGGGAGAGAAGATACTGTGCAAATCTGCCTTCAGCATCTGAATTCTGTTTCTCTTTGTTTTTGTCCTTGTTGATTTCCTCGGACAGAAATTCAAGAAAGCTCTTTGTTGCTGAAAAATCGTCCTGCAGCAGCCAATCAACGGCCGACTTTCTGATGAAAACAACCTTGCAGTCCTGCGAAGCGGAAAGTGTATAGGTTTCTTCTTCCGAAGAGTAAAGGGCTTTTGCGCCGAAGATGAAGCCTTCCTCTTTACTTTCGGTTATTCTGCCGCCTTCAAGCAGGTGACAGCTGCCCGTGAGAATAAGACCTGTCGCCTTCTTTACCCCGTGGCAGGGGAAAACCTGCTGACCCTTGGCAAAAGCCTTAAGCAGAGTGTCCTCACTTGCGAGAATATAGCGCAACGCTTCTTCTTTCACGCCCGAAAACGCAGGGTGTGCCGCCAGCAGCTTAACCGTCTTTTCGAAAAGCTCTTTTCTCGCTTTCATATACACCCTCCTTCTTTCGGCATAGATACTATATATTATAATACTTATGCAATCACATTGTCAACCAAGATTATATTTATAAATATTTTATAATTTACTTGAACTTTGCGTTAAAAAGAATTATAATATATAAGTTATAATAGAACAAATATCGCTTGAAACAGAGGAAAAAGAAATGAAGCTTGGTATCGTAGGCTTGCCCAACGTCGGCAAGAGCACACTTTTTAACGCAATAACAAATGCAGGTGCACAGTCCGCAAACTATGCCTTCTGCACAATTGAGCCGAATGTCGGCGTTGTTTCCGTGCCCGATTCAAGGCTGGACAAGCTCGCCGAAATGTATGACCCCGACAAATACACACCCGCAGTTATCGAGTTTGTTGATATCGCAGGTCTTGTTAAGGGTGCATCAAAGGGCGAGGGTCTTGGCAACAAATTCCTTGCAAACATCCGTGAGGTTGACGCAATTGTTCACGTTGTACGCTGCTTTGTAAACGACGATATTATCCACGTTGACGGCAGCATCAACCCCACCCGTGATATCGAAACAATCAACCTTGAGCTTATCTTCTCCGATATCGAGATGATTGAGCGCCGTATTGACCGCACCGCAAAGGCTATGAAGGGCGACAAATCCCTTGCAGGCGAGCTGGAATTCTTGAAGCGTGTCAAAGAGGAACTTGAAAACGGCGTTTCCGCAAGAAATATCGAGTGCACGGACGAAGAAAAGGAAATCCTCAACCAGTCCACACTCCTCACCGCAAAGCCTGTTATCTACGCCTGCAATATGAGCGAGGAGGACTTTGTTGACGGTCTTGACAAGAACGAAGGCTATGTCAAGGTTTGCGAAATCGCAAAGGAAGAAGGCTCCGAGGTGCTGCCGATCTGTGCAGAGCTTGAGGCTGAAATCGCTTCCCTCTCCCGCGAGGAAAAGGAAATGTTCCTTTCCGACCTCGGTATTGAGCAGGGCGGTCTTGACCTTCTCATTCAGCGCAGCTACAACCTGCTCGGCCTTATTTCCTACCTTACCGCAGGTAAGCCCGAGGTAAGAGCGTGGACAATCAAGCGCGGCACAAAGGCTCCGCAGGCAGCAGGTAAAATCCACACCGATTTCGAGCGCGGCTTCATCCGCGCAGAGGTTGTCGCTTTTGACGACCTTGTGGCTTGCGGCACAATGGCGGCGGCAAAGGAAAAGGGCCTTGTACGCAGCGAAGGCAAGGAATATGTTATGAAGGACGGAGATATTGTTCTCTTCCGCTTCAATGTATAATTCAACCGAAAATATAAACAGTAAATGAAAGGTGTATAACCAAATGGGAGTACGTGAGTGCAAAAAAATTATTGTTGTCGGCAACGCGGGCAGCGGCAAAACTACCTTCGCTACCAGACTTAGCAAGATTCTCGGTTTGCCGCTCATACATCTCGACAAGGAATACTGGCGTCCCGGCTGGCGTGAAACGCCCCGTGAGGCATGGCTTGAAAAGCACAAGAGTTTAATAGAGAGGGACGAGTGGATTATCGACGGCACCTACGGTGTACTGCTCAAGGAGCGTTTCCTTGAGGCTGATGCCGTTATGTTTATGGATATTTCACGTCCTGCATGTTATGTCAACCTCGTCAAGCGCAGAATCAAGTATGCGCAGAAGGACAGGCCCGATATGCCCGAGGAATGTCCCGAATTTATCCGCCCCGACCAGCTTAAGAAAATCTGGCATTTCCCCAACGCCAACCGCAACCGCATCATGAATTATATGATGCGATATCCGCGTGAGGAAATGCACACCTTCTACACGATGGAAGCTGCAAACGAATGGCTTGAGAAGCTTGCAGAAAAGGTCGAAAAGGACAAGGAAAAAGCAGAATGATATTCAAAAAAAAGACTTATTCCTCCGGCGGTATCGAGTACCTTGTTGTAGGTCTGGGAAACCCCGGCAGGCAATATGAAATAACGCGCCACAACGCAGGCTTTCTGTTTATGGATATGCTCAGCGACAAGCTTGATGCAAAGATAAACAAAATAAAGTTCAAAGCTGTTGTGGGCGAAGCGCAGATAGGCGGTGTACGCTGTCTGCTGATGAAGCCGCAGACCTTTATGAATCTTAGCGGCGAGGCGGTAAAAGAAGCTTGTACCTTCTACAAAATTCCGCCCGAAAACGTAATAGTTGCTTTTGACGATATTTCGCTTCCCTGCGGCGGTTTACGCATCAGACGCAAGGGCAGTGCAGGCGGTCACAACGGAATAAAGAGTATTATCCAACACCTGGGGAGCGACAATTTCCCGCGAATCAAGCTCGGTGTCGGCGCAAAGCCCCACCCCGATTATGACCTTGCGGATTACGTGCTTTCCAACTTTGCAAAGGACGATATTCCGCTGATGAAGCAGGCTATGGAAAAGGGCTGTGATGCACTCGATTTCATGGTCAAGGGCAAAATCGACGAAGCAATGAGTAAATTCAGCCACTAATAAAATTTTGCAGGGGGTACATTCCGTATTCCCTGCCTTTCGCTTTTGTTTTTCTGAAATAAAAGGAGTAAATTATGTCTTGTTTCGGCAACACAATCAAAGACCTTGTTGAATATTCCGAGCTTTCCCGTGCGATAGACTCAAACCGTCTGCCCATGGGTGTGCTCGGGCTTTCGCATATCCACAAGGCGCATTTTATCCACTCGCTGTGTGAAGAAAAAAAGCGCAAGGCGCTCATAATAGTTCCCGATGAAGGCTCTGCCTCAAGGCTGAGAGATGACCTTAAATCTCTCGGCAGTACAGCGGCAGTCTATCCCGCAGGCGATTTCAGCTTCCGCCCGACTCAGGCACACTCCCGTGAATACGAGCAGCAGCGTTTAGGCGTGCTTTCCTCAATGGCACAGGGCACTCTTGACTGCGTTGTAATGAGTGCCGAGGCGGCAATGCAGCTCACCGTTGAGCCGCACATCCTGCGCAGAAACACAATGACTATAGGTGTTGACAGCGAAATCCTGCCCGATATGATAGCCGACGACCTTGTTGCCGCAGGCTATGTGCGCTGTGAATTGGTAGAAGGCAAGGGTCAGTTTGCAATCCGCGGCGGTCTTATCGATATTTTTCCGCCATCGGAAGAAAACCCGGTAAGAATTGAGCTGTGGGGCGAAACAGTTGACAGCATAGCCTATTTTGAAATCGACTCACAAAGAAGAACGGAGCAGATTGGTGAAATTCTCATCACACCTGCAACTACCGTGCTTTACGAGAGCACAGAATCGCTCATAGGCATAATTGAACAGCACAGAGATTCGCTCAGGGGCAAGGGCTCAGTCAAGGCAAAGGCATCACTTGACGAGGATATAGAAAAGCTGAAAAACGGAATAAGAATAGAATCGCTCGACCGTTATATGCCTTTGCTCGGTAACGGCGGCTCAACAATATTCGAGCACGCTCAAGGGTATATGCTTTTCGTCTGCGAAACCTCGGCAGTAAAGCTTCACGCCGAATCGGCAGAAAAGCTGATGAATGAAGATATCAAGGCGATGTTTGAGGAGGGCGTGCTTTCCAAAGGAATGGACAACTACTCCATCACCTTTGCACAGCTTACTTCGCTTTATGAAAAGCTCCACGCCGCTTATCTTGACAACCTCCCCCGAGGAAGCTTTGATACGCCCGTAAAAAATCTTGTAACAGTAACAGCCCGTCAGCTTCCCCCATGGACGGGTCAGCTTTTAGATTTACTTGAAGATGTACGCCCTGCGGTATCGAAGGGCTTTAAAGTAATAGTCTTTGCAGGCACTGAAAAAACCGCAAAGGCACTCAGCGACGAGCTTCGTGACGAGGAAGTAAACAGCGTTTACCTGCCCGTAACACCTTCAGATTTTTCACCCGGTATGGTGAGCGTACTTCCCGGCACACTCTCCTTCGGATTTGAGTATCCTGCCACAAAGGTTATGGCTATAACCTACGGATCAAGGCAGGCTAATTTAGGCTCGCTTCGCAAAAAGCCAAAGAAAAACAAGGGTCAGGGTTTCAACAGCCTTGACGAATTGCACAGAGGCGATTATGTTGTCCACTCCGTGCACGGCATAGGTATTTTTGACGGCATAGAAAGCCTCAACGTCTCGGGCACAATTAAGGACTACATCAAAATCCGCTACGCCAAGGAAGGCGTGCTCTATGTGCCCGTTGCACAGCTTGACCTTGTTACGAAATATATCGGCCCCGGCAGCGAAACAAAATCCGTTACGCTCAACAAGCTCGGCTCGGGTGACTGGCAGAAAACAAAAACACGTGTGCGTGCCGCCGTAAAGGAAATGGCAGCAGAGCTTATAAATCTTTACTCCAAGCGTATGAATATCAAGGGCTATGCTTTTTCGCCCGATATTGATATGCAGAATGATTTTGAACGCAGGTTTGAGTTTGAGGAAACGGACGACCAGCTTCGCTGTATTGCCGAAATCAAGCACGATATGGAAAAGACGCATCCGATGGACAGGCTGCTCTGCGGTGATGTCGGCTTCGGCAAAACAGAGGTTGCACTGCGTGCGGCGTTCAAGTGTGTTGCCGACGGCAAGCAATGCGCAATTTTAGTTCCTACAACCCTGCTTGCAATGCAGCACTACCAGACAATCAAAAAACGATTTGACACCTTCCCCATAGAGTGCGATATGATTTCACGCTACCGCACACCCAAGGAGCAGGAGCAAATTCTCAATCAGCTCCGCCGTGGCTCGCTTGACATAATAGTAGGCACACACCGCCTCATTTCAAGTGACATTCAGTTCAAGGATTTAGGCCTTGTAATTGTTGACGAGGAACAGCGTTTCGGCGTTGCACAAAAAGAAAAGCTAAAGGAGCGTTTCCCTGCCGTTGACGTGCTCACGCTTTCCGCAACGCCTATTCCGAGAACGCTGAATATGGCTATGACGGGAATACGTGATATGTCCACGCTCGAAGAAGCACCTATGGACAGGCACCCCGTACAGACCTATGTTATAGAGTTTGATATGGATATAATCGCCCAGGCGATTGAGCGTGAAATACGCAGAGGCGGTCAGGTTTACTATCTGCACAACAGGGTTGAGGATATCGACCGCTGTGCCGCACGCCTTCACGCCGCATTACCCGACGCAAGAATCGCCGTCGGCCACGGCAAAATGACAGAAGATGAATTGAGCGAGGTCTGGCAATCGCTTCTTGAAGGCGAAACAGACGTGCTCGTGTGCACAACGATAATAGAAACGGGCGTTGACGTGCCAAACGCAAACACGCTCATTATCGAAAACGCCGACAGAATGGGTCTTGCCCAGCTCCACCAGATCAGAGGCCGTGTCGGCAGAAGCTCACGCCGTGCAAGCGCATATTTCACCTTCACAAGGGGCAAGGAATTAAGCGACATTTCAACACGACGCCTTGAGGCGATAAGGGAATTCACCGAATTCGGCTCAGGCTTCAAAATTGCAATGCGTGACCTTGAGTTAAGAGGCGCAGGCAATATTCTCGGCGCAGAACAGCACGGTCATATGGAAGCCGTCGGATACGATATGTACGTAAAGCTGCTCGGCGAAGCCGTAAGCGAAGAAAAGGGTGAAGCGCCTGAAAAGCCCACAAAGGAATGTCTTATCGACCTGCGTGTTGACGCTCACATTCCCGAAAAATATATTTCAAATGTACCGCAAAAATTAGCAATGTACCGCAGAATTGCCGATATAAGAAATGAAGCGGATGCGGAGGACGTACTCGACGAGCTCATTGACCGCTTCGGTGATCCGCCTGCAAGCGTTACAGGTCTTATCAGCGTTTCCCTGCTTCGCAACAGCGCAGCAGATATGGGCATATACGAAATCGGTCAGAAGGGCGATTCGCTTATCCTCTACCTCGACCGACCCGATATGCAACGCGTTGCCGCACTTGCCGCCGCAATGGGCAAGCGACTTTCGCTCAACGCTACGGGACAAAAGCCGTATATCAGCATTAAAGCAAAAATCGGCGAAGCACCCATAGAGCAGTTAAGACAGGCACTTTCTATTATGGCAAAAGCAAAATAAAAATTCGAATAATTTCTTTTTTCTTACACAAACTAAAGCCACAACTAAAAGTTTGGGAGTGAGAAAAATGATTGACAAGGCATCGCTTGTGCTGGTTATTATCGGCGCACTCAACTGGGGCAGTATAGGTCTTTTCAAGTTTGATCTTGTTGCCTGGATTTTCGGCGGTCAGGCTGCGCTGATGAGCAGAATTATCTATACACTTGTTGCTCTTGCAGGTATCTGGTGCATATCTCTGCTTTTCCGCACGGACGCAGAGGGCGCAACAATTACGCAGGACACAAACGGTATCGAATAACGGGAAGATTCTTCCCGTACATAGGGTGGTTAATTTATGAAAAAAATCAATGTTGTACCAAGACCCAATTCCGTTACATATTCAGGCGGTATCGTGTGTGAAACGGCTTTTAACAATGTTTTTGAATACACCGTTTCCGACCCGAAGCTCGGGACTGAAGGCTACTGCCTTAAAATTGAGCCATCTTCAATCACAATCACCGCCAACACGGCGCAGGGACTTTTTTACGCAAGAAAAACGCTTGAGCAGCTCAAGCTTTCCGACACAATACCCTGCGTTACAATCGAAGATACGCCGAGATTTTCTTACCGTGGCTTTATGCTCGACAGCGCAAGACATATGCAAAGCGCAGATGAAATCAAAAAGCTCGTTGATGTTGCCGCTTTGCTCAAGTTTAATACTTTCCATTGGCACCTGAGCGATGACCAGGGCTTCCGAATCGAAAGCGAAAAATTTCCGGAGCTGAACATCAAGGGCTCTTTCAGAGACAGTGACGATTTCGGCAAGGTACACATAAACAAGCGCTACGGCGGATTTTACACTAAAGACGAAATCCGTGACATTGTTGCCTACTGTGCCGAGCGTTATATCGAAGTCATTCCCGAAATCGACCTGCCCGGCCACACAACGGCACTCATCAGCACCTACCCTCACCTTTCCTGCCGTAACGAGCAGATTAAAGTCAAGACAAAGCAGGGCATTTTTGAGGACATTCTCTGCGCAGGCGACGAGAGGACACTCGAATTTGTTTTTGAACTTTTAGACGAGATTATTCCGCTTTTCCCCTCTGAGAGATTCCATATCGGCGGCGATGAAGCACCGAAAGTCCGCTGGAAAGAGTGCCCGAAATGCCAGGCAAAAATCAGAGAGCTTAACCTCAAAAATGAAGAGGAGCTTCAGGGCTGGTTTACAGCAAAAGTTATTGAATTTTTAGCCGCAAAAGGCAAAAAGGCAACCGTATGGAATGAAAGCCTTGCAGGCGGCAATCTGCCCGAGGCCACAACCGTGCAGATGTGGATGGACCCGAAGAAAAACAGCGTGAAATGGGCAAACAGAGCAAATCCGATTATCAACAGCGATTTTTACCACTACTACTGCGATTACCCCTACCATATGACGCCGCTTAAAAAGACCTATTCTTTTTCGCCCATACCCAAGGGCGTTGCACCGATTATGGAAAGATACGTCATCGGCGTTGAGTGCCCGCTGTGGACAGAATACATTTACAATTTTGAATGGCTGTGCCACATGGCTTTCCCCCGCTTTGCAGCTGTTGCCGAAAGAGGCTGGACGAAAGAAAGGCTCTGCGACTGTGCAGATTTTGAAAACCGCTTCACAAATATTCTGCCCATCATAAATGAAAAAGGTGTTTATCCTGCACCGAAAAACGAGTGGAATTATAACCCTGCAAACAGACTCAAAGGCACATTAAAATTCTTTGCCGATAAAATTGATTTTGAAATGATTACAAACTCGGTTAAGAACTTGAAAAAATAAGGGCTATGAATATATCATTTTCCGCAGGTAAAAATACTACTGCGGAGGTGAGAAGAAATGAACTGTGCAAACGGCAACAAGAGCATTCACTGCAGCGTTGAGCAGTGCCGCCACCATTGCGGTAACGCTAACTACTGCACACTTGATACTGTATCCATCGGTACACACGAGCCCAACCCCACAGAGGCAAAGTGTGTTGACTGCAACTCTTTTGAAAAGAAATAAAATTTTCAACCAAAAGTAATACGGGGCACCTTCCGCACGGAAGGTGCCCCGTATTGTTGAACTTTTTTAAATTTTAGCAGATAACTTCGCCCATCATACCGGGTGTGCAGCCTGCTGCGTTGGACTCGTCTGTGTCGATGTGCATAGCCATGCAGAAAGCAGGGTTAAGACGGACAACAACATCGCCGAATACAAGGTTTCTGCCGTTGGATTCGATTTTAACGGAAACGATATCCTTATCCTTCATACCGTACTTCTCGCCATCCTCGGGAGTTGCGTGGATGTGACGCTTTGCAACGATAACGCCCTCTGCAAGCTCAACCTCGCCCTTGGGGCCGACAAGCTTGCAAGCGCCGCTGCCTGCGATGTCGCCGCTCTCACGAACGGGAGCAACAACGCCGATTGAGCGAGCGTCTGTAGCGGAGATCTCAACCTGAGTTGCAGGTCTTACGGGACCAAGGATTGAAACAGCAGGGAAGCTGCCCTTGGGGCCGACAACTGCTACACGCTCTTCACAAGCGTACTGACCGGGCTGAGAAAGCTCCTTCTTATAGTTGAGTTCATAACCCTCACCGAAGAGGATATCAAGATGCTCACGGGAAACGTGAACGTGACGTGCGGAAGTTTCCATAAGAACAGGTTTATTCATAGTTATCTTTTCCTTTCTTTAAAACCACTTAGCAATTTTCGGGCATTTCTTGTCGAGAAGCTTAAGAATACCCTTTACAAGAAGAACACCAATGATTCCGTAGATTACGCCTACAACTGCGCCTGCAAGGACATCTGTGAAGAAGTGAACACCCAGGTAAAGACGGGTGAAGCCCATAAGTGCTGCAAATACAAATGCACCGATGCCCCACTTCTTGTTGGCGGCAAAGATAGCCGTTGCGGAAGCAAATGCAGATGAGGTGTGACCGGAGGGGAATGACCAGCTTGTCAGCTTGCTGACAATGTCGGGATACTCGTATTCAGACACCCATCTTCCGGCAAGCTCGGGATACTTCTCGATAAGTGCCTTGATCTTTTCAACCATCAGCTCAAATCTTTCAGTCTTGCCGTCTTCAACGAAAACGCTTTCGTCTGCCATAAGGTCTGTAAGGTTGAAAATGTAGAACGGTCTGGGTCTTGCAACAAGCTCTTTAAGGATTTCGTTGTTAACGATTTCCATAACTATCAGAGCGCCTGCAAGCATAAGGCCGTATTTTCTTGTCTTTTTGAAAAGGAGCATCAGGACAGCAATGACTATCCAGAGTACGCCTGCCTCACCGAGGTGAGTGATAACTGTCATAACGGTGTTGAGAACCTCGTTATGAAGGGAGAAAACTGCGTTGAAAACGGAGAGGTCAAAGTTATAAATAGCTTCAAGCATTGTTTTTCACCGCTCTTTCTGAATATTTTTATTATTTTTAGCCGACTAATGTTGCGATTGTATAAACAAGATTAAGGAAGCCGTCAGCAAGTGTCTGGCCGATACCGGGGATAAACTCAAGAACCTTGGCTACGTACCACCAGCCGATTTCTCTTGAGAAATAGGACATCATACGTGTTTCCTCTGTGTCGCCCATAACATCGAAGAATGTGTAGGACTCTGTCTTGTAGTTCCAGGGATCCTTCTCGTTAAGGTCGATGATACGGCAACCTCTCATCTGCTCGTTGCCGTAAGAGGAGAATGTTGCGCCGGGTGTGTTGACAATGTCAATGCTCTCACCCTTTGCGTTCTTGAGAGTTGTGTTGATTATGTAATCGTTAATGTGGTCGTGACCTACAAATACACCGAGAACATCACCCTGCTGCTCAAAGAGTTCCATCTGCATGCTGTCAACAGCACCGGGGCAGGGTCTTTCCATAAGGATTGCGCCCTTCTCAACATATTCGGGGTCAAGATAGTACCACTTGCCCTCTGACTCATAGCCGCCTTCAACAGCCTTATCGGAAACAAGGATGTAATCAAGTGCCTCGTTGGGAACGATGTGCTGGAAAGCAAGTGAGGGAACAGCTTCGCCACCATTCTGCTCTTTAAGAACATTGGAAGCGTCTACATACCACTGAAGCTGGTCTTCGTGAATGTGGTCATAGCCACCCTCTGCATACATATTGGAGTCGAACATCCAGAGGTTGTAAGCAATCTTGCTGCCGTCAGCAGAGTAGATGGGAAGGTTGTGTGTACCCATACCGTACATCTCGGGAACAGCATCATATGCCATACAGTTGGAGAATGATGTGTAAATGCTGTAGTGGTATTCCTTGGAAACGTTTTCAGCGTCGTGGTTGCCGAAAACGAAGGTAAAGGGAACGCCTGCAGCAGCTACGGGCTCGATAATAGCTTCAATAGCCATCTTTGCCTCGATCTCTGTGTCAACAGTTGTTGTGTTATCACCTGTGAAAACAACAAGGTCGGGCTTATACTTTTCAAGAGCCTTCTCGATGAACTCAATCATACCGTAACGGGGAAGCATACCGTCCTGGCAGTCAGCAAGCTGAAGGATGCGGAAATTGCCCTTTGAATCGAAACGGAGTCTTTCTGTTGACGGAGTTGAATAATCTGCCTCTGCAAATGCTGTGCAGGTAAGAGAAAGAACCATAACAAGAGAAAGAACAACTGCGAGTACTCTCTTAAATACTTTCATTTTTAATCTCCTTAATAGTATCAACTCATTGGGCAGCAGAATTTTACTACCCAATGAGCCTGATTACTTGTTATTTTGAAGAGCTGCTATTTATTTAGCCTGAGCAACAGCAACTGCGCAAGCAACTGTAGCACCAACCATCGGGTTGTTACCCATACCGATGAGACCCATCATCTCAACGTGAGCAGGAACAGAGGAAGAACCTGCAAACTGAGCGTCGCCGTGCATTCTGCCCATAGAGTCTGTAAGACCGTAGGAAGCAGGACCTGCAGCAACGTTGTCGGGGTGGAGAGTTCTGCCTGTGCCGCCGCCGGAAGCAACGGAGAAGTAGCTCTTACCGTTTTCAAGTGCCCACTTCTTGTAGGTACCTGCAACGAGGTGCTGGAAGCGTGTGGGGTTGGTGGAGTTACCTGTGATGGAAACTTCAACGCCCTCGTGCTTCATGATTGCAACGCCTTCGAGAACATCGTTAGCGCCGAAGCAGCGGACAAGAGCACGGTCGCCATCGGAGTAAGGTGTTGTGTTGACAACTGTAAGCTCGTCCTTGTAGAAATCGTACTCGGTTTCAACATATGTGAAGCCGTTGATACGGGAAATGATCATAGCAGCGTCCTTACCAAGACCGTTGAGGATAACGCGAAGGGGCTCCTTACGGACCTTATTAGCGGTAAGAGCGATTTTGATAGCGCCCTCTGCTGCTGCGAAGGACTCGTGACCTGCAAGGAATGCAAAGCACTTTGTCTCGTCCTTGAGAAGCATTGAGCCGAGGTTACCGTGGCCAAGACCAACCTTACGGTTTTCAGCAACGGAACCGGGGATGCAGAATGCCTGAAGACCGATACCGATATCAGCGGAAGCATCTGCAGCGTTTGTTGTGCCCTTAGCAAGAGCGATAGCTACACCGAGAGTATATGCCCAGACAGCGTTCTCGAAAGCGATGGGCTGTGTGCCCTTAACGATTGCTTCGACGTCGATGCCCTTGGAGAGGCAGAGGTCTCTGGCAGCTTCAAGGCTTTCAATGCCGTATTCAGCAAGGCAAGCCTCGATTTTTTCCATTCTTCTTTCTTTACCTTCAAATGTAACAGCCATTGTTCTCCCTCCTCCTTATTCTTCTCTGGGGTCGATGTATTTAGCAGCGTCTGCGAATCTGCCGTAGCTGCCCATGTTGTTCTTGTATGCTTCGTCAGGAGAAACACCGTGACGGATGTCCTCAAGCATCTTGCCGAGCTTAACGAACTCGTAGCCGATAACCTGGTCGTTAGCATCGAGAGCCATACGTGTTACGTAGCCCTCAGCCATTTCGAGGTAACGAACGCCCTTAGCCTTTGTGGAGAACATTGTACCGACCTGTGAACGAAGGCCCTTGCCGAGGTCCTCAAGACCTGCACCAACAAGAAGACCGTCCTCAGAGAAAGCGGACTGTGTTCTGCCGTAAACGAGCTGAAGGAAGATTTCGCGCATTGCAACGTTGATAGCGTCGCAAACAAGGTCTGTGTTAAGGCACTCAAGAAGTGTCTTACCGGGAAGAATCTCGGCAGCCATAGCTGCGGAGTGAGTCATACCGGAGCAGCCGATAGTCTCAACAAGAGCTTCCTCTACGATGCCTTCCTTGATGTTAAGAGAAATTTTGCAGGTACCCTGCTGAGGAGCACACCAGCCCACACCGTGTGAGAAACCGGAAATGTCCTTGATTTCGTATGCCTTGACCCACTTGCCCTCTTCGGGGATGGGAGCGGGACCGTGGTGGGGACCCTTGGCAACGATACACATTTTTTCTACTTCATGTGAATAGTTCATTTTTATAAATCTCCTTTCTGAGCCATTTAATCTCACAATGTATTATACATAAACATTACTGAATTATCAAGTAATAATTGCACAAATCGAGCGAAATGTGGAATAATTTTTTCAGCATAGTATTATAAATATTATTTATTATCGATATTTTCCTGCAGCCATTTCAGCTCGTCGGCAGGCACGACAATATACTCATCCTCACCCTCACCCACACGCAGGTAAACATTTCTGATTCCCGCCTGAATAATATTCCTTGCACACACCGGGCAGGGCTTTGCCTCGTGAATTGTGTTGTCCGACGGGTTTATGCCGACAAGGTACAAATCCGCACCGAGTGTCTGCTGGCGCGAACAGTTGAGTAGAGCATTCATCTCAGCGTGAACGGCACGGCAGATTCCGTAACCCTCTCCCTGGTGCATATCCTGCGCCATACGGGGGCAATAGCCTATCTCACAACAGTTGTCAAAGCCCCTGGGAGAGCCATTGTAGCCTGTGGAGATAACCACATCGTCTTTGACGATAACAGCGCCGTATTTCCTCTTGAGACAGGTGCTTCTGTATGCAAAAACCTCCGCACAGTTTAAGTATGTGTCAATTTTTGAAACGCGCTTACTTTTTTCGGGGTAAACCATAAATACTGACTCCTTTCGATTAATCCGTACAGCAAAAAATCCCGCTTGCTTAAACGCAAACGGGATTTTTGGAGCTGCTAGGCAGACTCGAACTGCCGACCTCATCCTTACCAAGGATGTGCTCTACCACCTGAGCCATAGCAGCAAACATGGCGACCCGGAACGGGCTCGAACCGTCGACCTCTAGCGTGACAGGCTAGCGTTCTAACCAACTGAACTACCGGGCCACATTTGCAGTTGCGTAATCGCAACACAAATTATTATAACAATAATCGCAGATTTGTCAATAGTTTTTTTGAAAAAGCCCCAAAGCTCACAACCGGCACCAGCACCGTTTATCCGAACCGTTGGACATATCCGCATCTTTTGCAGAGTTCTTCGGTTGCGGTACGGCAATCAAAGCCTTCTTTCATTTTCTGCGCACGGGGTGAGGCCAGGATATTCTTCAAATCATCCTCAAAAACATTACCTAAATTTATCACGCCGTCGCTGTCCAGACAACAGGGTACAACCGTACCGTCGCAAAGAATCCCGAAATGGTCACGCAACCCATAGCAGAAAACATTATTATTCTTTACAGGAACATCCTTATCGGGCCACTCAAAACGGTCACCCCATTCAAGGTGAAGTCCGCCGTGAATACGAAGCCCTCTCGTGTTTGGTGCCCATTCGCCGTCAATGCGTGAGCGCAAAAACTCAAGTACGCAAGCGTTCAGGCTGTCGTCCGCACCTCTGTTCCAGAGCCGCAGTACAACTACTATGCCCGAAGCGGAAGCTTCCTCGGCAAAATCCGCAACCTCTGCAAGATATTTTTCGTGCGATTCTTTGTCGCCGCCTTCAAAGCTGTGGAGCGATACACACACCTTGTGCACACCTGAAGCAATGATTTCTTCTTTGCGTTTTGCAAGAAGCGTGCCGTTTGTGGTGATGACAGGTAAAAGTCCGCTCTCTCTCGACTGCTTTATAAACAGCGGTAAATCAGGGTGCAGCAACGGTTCGCCCATCAGATGAAAGTAAATATAACGGGTAAGCCCCTGCACCTTTCCAAGCACAAGCGCAAACTCTTCCCTGCTCATCCTGCGCGGTGCACGCGAATGACCGTGGCAGAATGAACAGTTCATATTGCATATATTCGTAACTTCAACATAAACCCGTGAATACATAATGCTTCCCCTATAAAATGTTTACATTATGAATAATACCACAAATGATAAATAAATGCTACAACAAAAAGAGCTGACCGAAACTTAAAATCAGTCAGCTCTTATCAATTTTCAGAAATTCTGAAAGAATGTTATCCCGGGCAGCGCTCGGTTATTATTCCCACTCTGTCACCAGCGGCTTTTCAGAGCGGTTTTTCTATGCTTTATGGTATAAATATTATCAGAATTATATCAAAAAAGCAACTGAAAAATCGAGTCTCAAATTTTTTAGTACGATTTTAGTACGCTTATAAAACCAAAAAGTTCTGCTACATACAGAGCTCTCGCACACATATCGTGAACCGTTCTTTTTCAAAGATACAATTCTGTCATAATATGTACAATACTGGGGACGTGAGGTTTAAAGATAGGATTTGCTGATGTAGCAATACCGCTTTTACCGTAATTAATCACTTCTGTTTAAAAACTTAAGTTAATTTAAAAACAGCTTGTATAACTATTTTGAAAAAGTGCACAAAACCTATTTAATCTATTCTCTTCGCAAAAATCATATAATATATGAAATCAAAAATGTTTTTTGAATAGAGACCAAGCTATTTTCATTAAAATTATTTCAAAAACAGAAAAAAAGAAAGAATTTGTTAAAACCACTTGACAAAATTTGAAAATATGGTAAAATAATAGACAAATACAAGTTAAAGGTGGCGTATTAAAATATGCTTCAAAGAATTCGCCAAGAGGATATACAGGATATTTTTGAGTGTCTATCTCAAGCGGTGGGAGATGACCGTCAAGAAGCTACTGTGCACTTGGAGTTAAGAACCCATGTATCAGACCCTTTTTTAAATTGGGATCTAATTTATAGAAATCTTATGAATAAGTTTGATGAAGGTAATCTGAAATATTCAGTTACAAAACATGGGATGTGGACAGTGCTTTTGCTATATGATAAGAATAGCAAGCTTTTATTCTCGTTTATGAGAGATACACGATTTAAAAATATCAGAAATCAGAAGAAATCAGCTCGTCCTAAATATGTACAAGCATTGATTAACTTGAATTCTGAGTTGCAATCACCCGCAAAGCAATTGCGACTTTTCCCAGATGAATCGAAATTTACACAGTCAGAACTTGAAAAAACACTTGACGAACTTTGTGCTAATTTTGATAGTGGCATAGATACAAAAAACTCACAGCATGTTATGGTCGTGTTCTCTAATAAATTTGGCTGCATTAATTCTTTAAAAGCTTATTTGTTGGATAGCGATCTCGATATTGTTTGTGAGCAAGATTGGTTAGATATTACCAAGCCTATTTTGAGTTCAATTCCAGAGACTTTACAGCCAGACGAAAGAGAAATCGTTCCCTCTCTAAAACCGAAAGCTCTTGAAAGAATCCGCAAGAAAGAACTTGTTATGATAAAAGAACAAGAAGAACAAAATAAAGCTTAAACAAATTTGTAATAACAAAGAGAGTTTTGATATGAAAGTATTTAATGGCAGTCGTTTAAAATCGGCGCGACAATATAGAGGTTTAACAGTAGAAGAACTATCACAACAAATCAATGTAAGCAAACAAACAATATCTCAGTATGAAAACGGAGTTATAGAGAATGTTCCATTTGAAAAGATTTTATCTCTTTCAAATGAACTTCAATTCCCATATCATTATTTTATTCAAAATAGCAACAGTTCGGTTAAAACTGGTTCGACCTATTTTCGTTCACTAATGAAAACAAGCAAAAAATATAGAACAGCTCAAGTTGTAAAGATGGAACACATTGCTGAAATATATGCTTTTTTAAATGAATATCTCTCCTTCCCAAATTTAAATCTGCCAAATTGGATTGGTAGTATAGACTCACCAACGGAAGCTGCTTATGCTCTTAGAGAATATTGGGATTTAGGTAATAAACCAATAGAAAATATCATACGAACAGTTGAGCAAAACGGCATATTAGTAACCACTTTTGCTACAGACACGGATGACATAGATGCATTTAGTCAATTTGTTGAATTAGATGGTACAGAAATATATTTGATTGCTTTATCAAGCAACAAAGAATCCGCTGCAAGAATTAATTTTGATATTGCTCACGAACTTGGACATATAGTTCTTCACGAGTGGAGTGAAGATGCGGATGTAATATCTCGAGACGCTTTCAAGCAGAAAGAGAAAGAAGCCAATGAATTTGCCTCCGCATTTCTTTTGCCTGAAAATGAGTTTTCCCAAGAAGTTGCTTTGGACCCTCAAAACTTAGATTATTATGTTCAGCTTAAGCGTAAATGGAAAGTTTCCATTGCTGCTATGTTATATAGAAGTTGTTCGTTAGGTATAATCACTCAAAATCAATATCAATATCTGATAAGAATTATGCAAAGTAAAGATTGGAGAAAAAGCGAACCGCTTGATAAAGTTATAAAATCTCCCAAACCATCTTTGTTTTCGGATGCAATTGATGTGTTGCTTGTAAATAATGTTTTTACACCACAGGAATTAGTTGAAGAACTTAGTAATGCAGGGCTTGCAATGAACCCATCAGAGTTAGAAATCCTTTTAAATCTTGAAAGCGATACATTAAAAAGTATATCCTCATCCAGAGAAAGAATTGTATTGCTAAAACCAATTGGTTCGCAAGATGATAATTAAATACAACATTTAATACTAACTGATTTATATTAAATGTTCATTGAAATATTGCTTTCTTGGTACAGAGTGCTTTAAAAGATAGATGTACAAAGAAAGCAATGATTATTTATAGTCTAATTTGGAGTGCTATTTTGTCCGTCTGCGATTGATGGAATATATATATCTTTCTAAAAACCACAAAGCATCTCCCAAAAGTGTAGATGTTTTGTGGTTAAAAAGGCATATAAAAATTAAGGAGATGAAATGTTTTGAGCACAAACTCTATTGAAAGAATAGGTGTAAGCAAGTGTAGCTTTTTGTTCGAAAAAAACAAGTTTATTTTCAGAGAACAACCAATCTCAGATTATGGAATTGACGCGTTAATAGAAACAAGGGAAAAAGATAATCCTACTGGCAAAATGATTGCTGTACAAATCAAATCTGGAGAATCTTACTTTAAAGAAACTGATGGAGAATATATTATTTATCGTGTTGATGAAAAGCATCGCAATTATTGGATAAATCATTCTTTACCAGTAATAATTGTTCTTTATTCACCGATGCTGGATAAATGCATTTGGGAGAATGTGAACAAGCAAACTTTAACATTATGTGGTAGACAATGGAAAATTCGTATTCCGAAAGATAAAACAATAGAAGAAAATGGTACCGATTTATATGAAATAGCTAAGAATATAAGCGAATACGAACATAGGCATGCCTCTTTGGTTTTTGCAAAAGAATGGATGATTGAAGCTCGTAAGCAAGGTTCACTAATATTAGAAGTCGAAGAGTGGATTAATAAATCCTCTGGAAGAGGTACTTTTATTCTAAAAACTCTTGGTGAAACAGGAGAAGAAAGAATACTTTTTGAGCGTGGAATTTTGGGGTTTGGTCTTAAAAGTTATGACGAAGTAATTCAAGAGTTGTTTCCATGGGCTGATGTCAGAATTGATAAAGATTTTTATGAAGATAATTATGAGATGGACGATACGCAAAATTGGGATTTATATGACGAATATAGTGAGATCTTTTATTCGCCTAAACAAGATGGAATATATCCGTATCGAAATGGTGCTGGAGAGGTGGATTTTTATCGTTTATTATTAACGTTAAATGATATTGGTAATGCCTTTTTGATAACAGAAGATTTTCTTGAAAATGGAAAGTTTTATTGTATTGACCATTTTGAAAAGCAATAAATTACCTATATGTTTTATTAAAAACATGCAATTTACTGTTTTCAAAAATGTAATGATATATGGAAAGGATTTTATATGAGTAACAGAAGTAGCATAGAATTCCCTTTTACGCTTGATATTACGGGATATTTAGAAAAAGCTTGGAAAGAAGGTTGGTTGGATGAGTTTTCGGAAGATCATTTTTTGATAAAAGCTCTTAACAATAAATTAACTAATATTGATTGGGCATCCCAACTTATTAATAATAACACAACTTCGTTTAATACTCCAATTACACATAATGGTGATGTTGATTTTAATACTTTTTCTAAAAACTTTATTCTTAATCTTTCAGCAAAGCTTAAGAACATGAGCAATGTGCTTGGTGAAGCAGAAATTAAAAATTTCATTATAAATCAATTATCCGCAGGAAAAAGCTCTTACAACCAAGATTCGTTTTTTCAAGCATTATCAGAGATAGAAATTTTAAGTTTTTATTGTGCAAAAACTTATTGGCATAAAGCAATATATGAACCTTCAACTGATAAAAATGGTTCTAATCCTGAAGCAAGATTTGTTTGGAAGGGTCATAATGACAAAAACTATATCACTGTTAACGTAGAAGTAAAAACGCCTCAGTTTCCAATAGTTCACCCCCAAACTACTAAAACCGCAATTCCAGCAGTGCTATTAACCGATGCTGGACGAGAAAAAGCACAAAAACTGTGTTCTGAAAACGATATAAAATGTATTTTGCCAAGAGTAACTAAACTGGTAGATTTTATTAATAGTGCTACAAAGAAATTCGAATTTCCGAAAGATAACGAATACAATTTTCTATATATTAATTGGTCATATAGCGATTTCTCCTCGAACGGTTTTTTGGAGGCCTGGTCGTTGCTTGCAAATGAAGTTAATGGAGTATTAACACACCCTGAAATTGGGACGCGTCTTCCTTATAAAAAACCTATCAATGCTGATGCATATAAAAAAATAACAGCAATAATTGTTTATACAAGTTCATTAGAACAGTTGATGTTCTCAGACTTTCGTTACTCTTGGCAAGGGTCTATTGATGTTGGACCTCGTTTTCGAATGTTTATTTTAGATAAGAAAAAACAAGAAAATGATAGTGATATAATATTTAAAATTTCTGGAATGAACCCCAGCTCTTTGAAACCGCAAAAATGGATGATGTTATTTGACCCTTGTTGGTCAAATAACACAACGATTGAATATAAGGCTAAAGATTGTAAGTTTCATATGGACATGTTAAATATCATTAACGAAAATCTATTAACTTTAGAGTATTTGGAAAACAACTAATAGAACTCATATTAAGTAATCAAGAGCACAAAAATAAAAAATCTTGACAATAGTGCCAATAAGTGTTATAGTGTCAAAAAACCAAATGAGGTAAATTTATGAACACATATCTTTTCTCAAAATATGATATGGATATGAATTGGCTTGCACAGCATGATTATCAGTCAGCTTGCAGGCTTATACCTCTATATTCATTTTGGGATAAATAAAATTATATTTCCATATGTTTATAACGGTGTAAGTTGCTGCAGAAACTTACACCGTTTATTTTTATCCAAAGGAGAATTGTTATGAAATTGTTTGAATTAATCAAAAAACTTTTCAAAAAGCAACCTGTAAAAACAGGCAACCATCTTGTGGATTTCTATAACCGTATCGATGAGGATTCACGCCTTTTATCGAAACACGGCAGAATCGAGTTTCTGACAACAGTAAAATATGTTGAGAAGAACCTGAAAGACGGTATGAAGATTATAGAAATCGGTGCTGCTACAGGCAGGTACTCGCATTACTTTGCTCAAAAAGGTTTTGAGGTTGATGCGGTTGAGCTTATTGAGCATAACATCAATATTTTCAAATCTAAAACTCAACCGAATGAAAAAGTCAGCATCAGACAAGGAAATGCAATCGATTTGTCTGAATATCCCGATAGTAGCTATGATATTACGCTTTTGCTCGGTCCGATGTATCATCTCTATACACTTGAAGATCAGAAAAAAGCCCTGTCGGAAGCTTTGAGAATCACTAAAAGCGGCGGCTATGTTTTCGTTGCATACTGTATGGTTGACCCTTCTGTTTTAACTGGAATTTTCAAAAACAATAAGGTGCAGTACAGTATAGAAAACGGTCTTATTGACACCGAAACTTTTGAAACATTCTTTCCTCCGCACGGCGTTTTTAAGCTATACACGAGAGATGAAATCTTTGAACTGACGGAAGAACTGAATGCTCAAAGACTGCATTTTCTCGCTACTGACGGATATGCCCTTCATATGCCTGAAGTAATAGACAAAATGGATATTGAAACCTACGAACTGTATCTGAAATATCATTTCAAAACCTGCGAAAGACAGGATTTAATCGGTTTATCACACCACACGCTTGACGTGTTGAGAAAGGAGTAAAAATTATGATTACATACCCGAATTATGACAGAAGCATCTTATCGATTGCTTCGTCTGTTTTAAATCATTTCGGTGTTAAAGACTGTCAACATAAAACCTTGCCCGAATTTGATGAACTTCTGAACAAGGATTACAAAAATATTATAGTTATGCTTTTTGACGGTTTGGGTGTTTCAGCAATTAATGAACACCTGAACGAAAACGACTTTTTGCGAAAACATTTTGTCAGTCAGATTTCGTCTGTATTCCCCTCCACAACCGTTGCGGCTACAACATCAATAGAA
The DNA here is from genome assembly GCA_045650165.1 of Acutalibacteraceae bacterium. Taxonomy (GTDB): domain Bacteria; phylum Bacillota; class Clostridia; order Oscillospirales; family Acutalibacteraceae; genus UBA8612. The sequence goes on from JAZRQW010000031.1 coordinate 23,800, forward strand.
AGCGGATATTCTCCTGCTGAAACAGGTTGGCTTGGATGGGATTTGTATTTTGATGAAATTGGTGAGAATGTTGCGGTATTCCGTAATGCTTTGCAGAAAAACGGTGAACCTGCAGCAGACTTTAACGTTGCGTGGAAATATATCCCTTACAAAAGAATATTTGAGCGAATCGAAGAAGTAAATGGTAAAGGTACAGCTTACTATGTATCTCCGTTTTCTAAACATCATATTAAAAGTGTGCCTGATATTTGCGAAGTGATAAAACAGCTGTCAAAAGAGGAACAGAAGAAATACATATATTCTTATTGGTATCAGCCTGATAAAGCGATGCACGATTACGGTGTTAAAAGCCGAGAGGCACACGAGCAGATTTTAATGATAAACAAAGAGGTTGAGCAACTTTGCAAACAACTTAAAAACTCGCTTGTTATCATCACGGCAGACCATGGACTGTGCGACGGTGTGAATGAATATCTTGAAGATTATCCAAAGCTTTCTGCAATGCTAAAGGTTCCTCCATCAATTGAGCCGAGAGCCTTGAGCTTTTTTGTAAAAGACGGAAAGCAGGAAGAATTTAAGACGGAGTTCAACAAGCATTTCGGTGATGATTTCAAGCTTATGACAAAAGAAGAAGTGTTTGCAGAAAATCTTTTGGGTTTTGGTAAACCTCACCCGAGAACATATGATTTTGTCGGCGATTTTCTTGCTGTTGCAATAGGTGGAAAATCATTGTTTATTGAGCGAGAAGAACGTTCATTTATTGGTGTTCATGCAGGACTTACCGAAGAAGAAATGACCGTACCGTTTATAGCAATAGAAACAAAGAAAGGAAGAAAGTAATGAATAAAACAAATCAAGAATTATATTACGAAAAAACTCCCGTTCTTGAAACGGAACGGCTGATTTTAAGACCCTTAACTCCCGAGGATGCAGAAACGGCATTTTTGTGGCACAGTGATCCAAAAGTTAACAAGTTTATGTCATATCCCCTGTATACCGATATAAGCCAGACTCTTCATTGGATTAATGATATAGTCCCGATTGAAGAGGATTTTCATTGGGGTATCGTATTGAAAGAAAACAATGTCCTTATCGGTAGCATCAGTATAGGACCAATAGGAAACGATGACGGCGCATGGGGTTTCGGTTACAACATAAGATGTGAATACTGGAACAATGGTTTTACAACCGAAGCTACAAAGAGAATTATAAAGTTTGCATACGAAGTTCATGGCATAAAAGATTTCACTGCAACTCATGCAGTTGATAATCCTGCATCAGGCAAAGTTATGGAAAAATGTGGTTTAAAATTTGAAAGCTATGGCGAGCATTCCAAACGCGACGGCTCTCAGACCTATAAAACCCAAAACTACAGAATGCATATTGATTGAGAGGCGAATTATTTGAAATTCAATAATATTGATAACGGCAATGCTTTTGACTTTGGTAAAACCTCTGCCGAATACGCAAAATACAGAGATATTTATCCCGAAGAGTTATATGATAAGCTTTATGAAATCGGTATAGGTCGCAAGGGTTGTTCGTGGCTTGATATCGGCACAGGAACAGGTGTTTTACCTCTTAATATGTTCTCTTACGGAGCCGAAATAAAGGCAATAGATATTTCGGGAAGTCAGATTACCGCCGCTAAACTTTTGGCTGAAGAAAAAGGTGCAGATAATATTGAGTTTTCTGTATCGCCTGCAGAAGAAACACCTTTTGAAAACAGCAGTTTTGATTGTATCACAGCGGCACAGTGTTTTTGGTATTTTGACCGTGAAAAGATTATCAAAGAAATTAAACGTTTATTAAAACCGAATGGAGTTTTCGTGAAAATTTATATGAGCTATACACTCGATGATGAGATAGCCAAAAGGTCGCACGAGCTTGTTAAGAAAATAAACACAAGCTGGACTCCAGGCGCATCAGGTTCAAAAGATATGTATAATCATCCTTTTGAAAAGGGGAAACTCGATATATTCGAGTGCAAACTTCCTTTTACCCGTGAAAGTTGGCACGGCAGAATGCTCGCCTGCCGTGGCACAAAGGCTTCAATGGACAAAGAAACTTTGGATAAATGGGAAAAGGCTCACAAAAAGCAGCTTTCAGAATATCCCGAAGAGTTTGAAATCAACCATAAAGTTTATATCGCATCTTATAAACTGTAAAACTTTTAAAAGCAAGAAAAGACCTGCTAATGCAGATCTTTTCTTCGATTATTAAGTTAACCTTAACTATCAGCAGTAGAACTTCTCATCAAAATACTTTTTGGGTACTCTACCGCTGATAATGATATAGCCTTTGCTTGCAAGCTCATCATTGAGTCCTCTGATAATGCGATACGCTGTAGGGCGAGAAACCATGAGCATTTGCGCGATATCGTCGGCTGTGTAAAAACACTTGTTTTCAACCATAGTTGATTTCTCCTTTCGTTTCTTATGTCATAAAGGGGTGTTTAATAAATTGACAAATAATTGAAAAATGAATAACATCATTTTCAACTAACTCAATAAAAGTATGTAAGATTGATTTGCAAAATGTGTATTATGCAAAAATACGTGTGGGTTTGTGAGATTAATGCTCTTAATCAATACATAACTGATCTTTTTTGTCACTGATAGTTTTGCTGTCGCGTGAAGATGAGTAACTTTGATCTTGGGATAAACTGTTTTCATACTTTACTTTGTCTTCTATGATTTTTTTGAACTTATTGAACTCAGGATCAAACTCTCGTTCAATAGATGTTTTTATGAATGCATCGTAAAAATCTGTTGCGTCTTTTATGTACCAATTTGAATAATTAATTTTTGCAATTTCATTCTTAAGTTTGCGGAGCTGCTGTATACTTGTTTCCTTGTTATAGTTGAGCAAAAGTTGCATAGTGCTTAAATACTCATTTTCTTTTTGGACATCCTCTTGCTGAGTTTTAAGCTCTGCAATCTGCTGCTTCATAATATATTGTTCTTTTTCAAGATGTTTTTTGCCTTTGCCTGCATCCGGGTGATGAACCTCTATGCTATACTCACGACAAATGGAATCTAAAACATCTCGTTCTCTGTTTTGCCACTGTATAATTTCTGTTTCCGAATACTTACCGTTTTTGTTTGTAAAACCCATCTCACGCAAAGCTCCGCTTTGTGAACACTGTGTCTGCATACCTCTTTTGTTTTCATATGCAACAGGTATATAGGTGATATGTGCGTGCGGAGCGCCCGGTTCATCTGCGTGCCAATAGGCACCGATAATTTCAAAGTTTGGATTTCTGTTTTCCCAGTCCAAGGTATACTTTTGGACAATTCTTCTTGATACAATTTCCGGCGGGCAGTGGTCCTTGTTGCCGACTGTAACGATTACCTCGTAACACGGATTCTTCTGTTTTGACTTATTGATTGCCTGATAATAATTGTCAATCTGCCGGCGTTTGTCGGGCTGCCTGTCATTATATTCCTCGACAGAATCTCCGAAAATTCTTTCGTATGCGTCTTGGACCATTTCGTGATACCATATCTCAAAATAACCGTTCGGATCGATATGGTCTTCTTTTGACACAACTCTCGGATCGCGAGCGTTGTGTAACTGTGCAACTTTCGGTCCGTTGTGAACAGCTGTTGTCATTGGAATATTTATTCCCATTTTTGACACTCCTTTCTGTTTGATCGGTATTGCTTGCAAACCCTCTGCGACTTGTTTGTTTATAAACCTGCCCCCACTCACACAGTTTTATATCAAGTCGCATTCGTGTTTGCTGCGCATAACCGATAACTCAATAGTGGTTGTGCGCGGCACAACCCCCCATTTCGCTCCTCATGCCGGAGGGGCAAGGGGGTATGAGAGATGCTCTCCCGAAGTCTGCGGACTTCTCCCTCAGACGAAGCAACATCACTTCTACAGCTTTGATATGTGCTGTTACTTCGTCATCCAAACCGTACGGTTCTGTTTGTACGGTTTGCAAAAAAGACCGCTTTTTACTCTTTTACTCATCACTTCCTTTTTCTGAAAACTGAACTTTTGCCTGTCACAAATTATTGTTTTTCTAAGTGCATCAAACAAATATTTGCTAAAAGTATGTAAGACTGACCAATGTTACAAAATCAAACTGAGGTTTTGAAACAAAAAACTCCTCACCACACCCATAAAACGGATGCGTGAGGAGCGTGAATTGTTATGTTAAGCCAGCTTGGATTTGCTTGATTTTTATGCCTGCAAATAGCAACACCCGACCTGAGTTCATTACTCAAGTCGGGTGTTTTGTGATGTCTAACTATAAAGATTCTGTAACAGTAGAATACAGAAAGCTGTTTTCAAAAATCATCAAATTAAATAATGCCTTACTGTACTAAACAACTGAATTTATTAAACTAAAACTCAGTTTGTTATTGTCCATTTTTCTTTTGGATTAGACATTGGTTCCATATCAGATTCCGGAATGAGTTCCGATTCTGTTTGGAATTCATTTTCTCGCAGCCCTTCTTCTTTTTCAGTTGCATCATATTTTTCTAAAGGACTTTGTGCTTCATTGTTATTCTTAGTTGTGCTATCTTGTTGCTGAAGCTGCGTGTTTTCTTCCTGAAGATACTCTTTGAGAATTTCGTATGCAGCTTCGGGGTTTGCCTTTGAAGGATCAAGGGGAATTTTGAACATTGCTTTGAAACCTCTATAACCTTCGGCGAATTCAAATGTGCCATCCGGATTCATAGTTATGATATCAATACCGGGAACCATACCTTCATAAACTGCAAGATAAACATTCTTATCAGCGAAAATTTCAAGATTCTCGCAATCGTAGAGATAGTAAAGAATTCCGTTTTCTTCCATTCCGTTTGCACTTGTATTAAGCGACCATGTGTTGATTTTCCATGCTGGATAACCCTCAATAATAACGGACATACCCAACGGATTTCCCTCAACAAGTGAAAGAGCTGAACCGTCTGAAGCGGCAACGGATATTACGTAATAACTGCAATCGGATTTTATTTCTTTGCTTTCGAATTTCTCACCCTTTACAATACCCAGAAAACTTACCGTATATCCTTTGTCCGTTATAGATTCAACTTTATTGTCTTGCTTATCGAAAGAATCTGCAACCTGACTTTCGCCAAAGTGTTCAGCCACTTCACCGGCAGACAGTAATTTTGAGATTGCAAATGCAGTTGATGATAAAATAGCAACAATTAATACAGCGATAACAAGAGATTTTGTAGTTTTATTCATACCATTTTCTCCTTTTCTTTCTGCCGCCGTTTTCATTAATTCAACTGCGTTTGTTTCAAAATTTGCATTGAAACGAACATTATCTATCTGCTGTTTATATTTAGTTTCAAAACTCATTCTGAAATCTCTCCTTTTAGCAAAATTCTTGCCCGTGCAAGACGTGTTCCGACAGTTGCAGCGGGCAACCTTAAAATGGCGGCTATTTCTTTGATTGAGTAACCTTCATAATAATAAAGATGAATAACCGTGCGATATCGTTCCGGAAGCGACATTACAATGGTTAAAAGCTCAGAATTTTCATCCGAATATGGCATTTCGTCAATTATGGGCACATTATTCCTCGATGAAGATTTAAGCATATTCTTTGATGTGTTGATTGTCACTCTTAAAAGCCATGCTTTTTCATGTTCACTATCATTGAATTTAGGTTTTTTTCTTATTAACTTAAGGAACACGTCTTGCACTGCGTCTTCTGCATCGGCAGTAGATTTTAAAATTGCAAACGCAGTTTTCAGCATTGAATTGCTATATATTCTTACAATTCTGTTTATGTATTCATCGGTACCAAATGAATTCATAGGACGTTAACCTCCTTTCGCTAATAAAACAATTGAAACCATAAAAATTTTTCACTGTATCAGATTTTTTTATGTATATTATTTCTTCGACGATCTCAACTTGTCAAGACATCTTCTAATATAATGAATAAATATATTAATTACGAATATGTTGATTGCCTAATGTAACAGCTATAGATTTTGAAAAATAAATGAATATGTTTATTAACATTTTCTTAGTGATTTATACGTTATTTGTGCGCTATAGACGGCCATATTTCGTTATTCGCGTAAAACTTCGTGCGCTATTACGCGTGGACGTTACGATAGTTATTCTGATAAAATTAATTGCAAGGAGTGATAAAATATGGAAAATTATGAACGAGTTCTCAAACATTTAAGTGAAAAATCTTTTAAAAAGTTCGGCTTGCCGTCAACAGTCAGTGAAATTTATCTGAACTGTGTTCAGGGTAATTTGCCGTATCCCTTTGCTAAAGCTCTTCTTGCAAGCATAGATGTACCGGAAGAAGATGTTAAGAATATTCTTTCAGAAAGAAAAACCGCCCGTTACTTGTTTGATGAGGATATTGATGAAAACTCTCTTAAAGTGAATGAATTTGTTATCAGGGATAACAGCCTTTCAAATTCAGGCATTCCTGCGGGTTCAGTTGTGTGCTACGACCCGCAATCAATTTCATCGGTTGGTCTTATGGCGTTGGAGTTTGCCGGCATAATTTTTGCCGCTTATGTCAGTCCCAAAGAAGATGGTATGGTAAAACTTATATTCCTATCTGATTTTTTCGCTGATTTAATGATACCGTCCGACCTGTTGGTAGTTAAAGGTAATCTTTCAGCGTATCGCTTACCGGGAGAAGAAGAAACACTTGCGATTAAACCTTTCTTAATATAAAAGCGATCCCTGCAAATTAATTTTTGCAGGGATATAATTTTTGCTTTCTTGTTCAGAAAACACTTTTTTGAAATAAATCTTACATACTTTCCGTGAAAGCTGAATTTAAGGCTATCAAAACAAATTATGAAAGGAAACATTTTTATGTCTGTGAAAAAAGACAAACGTGGTACTTGGTATACCAAGTTCTATTACATCGATTGGAACGGTGAAAAAAAGCAAAAGAAGAAAGAGGGTTTCAAAACAAAAAAGGAAGCACAAGACTTTGAGAGGGATTTTCTCGACAAGAAGAAAAGCTCACCGGACATTTCTTTCAAGAATCTTACGGAGAGATATATGACGGATTGCGAGGCTCGTCTGAAACCCACAACATTCGCTAATAAACAGGCTATTATCGGTACAAAAATTTCACCGTATTTCGGTGATGTTCCTGCTTGTGATATTACCGAACTTATGGTCAGAGAGTGGCAGAACAAGCTTATTGCCGACGAAAAGGATTATGAGCCTACATATTTGAAAACTATACACAACCAGCTTTCTGCGATTATGAATTATGGTGTTAAGTTTTTCAGACTTCCTTTTAATCCCGCTGCAAAGTGCGGCTCTATGGGTAAAAAGAAGGCAGACTGTATGCAGTTCTGGACTGTGGATGAGTTCAACAGCTTTATTGAAGCTGTTTCGGACAAGCCAATGTCAAAGGTTATTTTCAGTTTGCTTTTTTACAGCGGAATGCGTGAGGGCGAGCTTCTGGCTCTTACTTATAACGATTTCGATTTTGACAAGAACACGGTCAATATCAACAAGACGTATGCGGTTGTGAATTCAACTGCGATTATTCAGCCACCCAAGACCCCAAAGAGTACCCGTATTGTGACACTGCCTGTTGAGATTATGAATATGGTGCGTGATTATTACAATATGCTGTACGACTATGACCCTGACAGCAGGCTGTTTTTAACATCCAAGTCTGTGCTGACAAGGGAGATGCAGCGTGGTTGTCAGCTGTCCGGAGTCAAAAAGATTCGTATCCACGACATCAGACATTCGCATGCATCCCTGCTTATTGAGATGGGTGTCGTTATTCTCCTTGTTTCCGAGAGACTCGGTCACGAGAACATCGAAACAACGCTCGGTATCTATTCTCATCTGTACCCGAATAAAGATGAGAATGTAGCCAAAATGCTGTCAGATGTGATAAATGTATAAAAAATAGTACGATTTTAGTACGCTTGGGCAAAAAATATCCCCGAAAGCCTTGAAATATCAAGGGTTTCGGGGTTTGTTGTTATTATTCCCACTCAATTGTGCCTGTGGGCTTGGGAGTGAGGTCGTAGAGGACACGGTTGATGCCTTCTACCTCTGCGGTGATTCTTGCTGTGATTGTGTTGAGGACAGAGTAGGGGATTTCCTCGATTGTTGCAGTCATAGCGTCTGTTGTGTTTACAGCGCGGATGATTGCGGGCCAACCCTCGTAACGCTTGCCGTCTCTTACGCCAACGCTCTTCATATCGGGCACAGCGATGAAGTACTGCCATACTTTGTATGCAAGACCTGCGTTGTCAAACTCCTCACGGAGGATTGCGTCTGCCTCACGAAGTGCGTGAAGTCTGTCGCGTGTGATTGCGCCAAGGCAACGTACACCGAGACCGGGACCGGGGAAGGGCTGACGGTCAACCATCTCTGCGGGAAGACCGAGCGCACGTCCCACAACGCGCACCTCGTCCTTGTAAAGAAGCTTGATGGGCTCAACCAGCTCCATCTCCATC
>JAZRQW010000032.1:0-20697 GCA_045650165.1 Acutalibacteraceae bacterium
ACCCTTATGCATAAGATAAACCATAATATTATCACGTGTACCGATAACTTCTGAAATTGTACACGTGCCGTTATGGATAAGCTCCTGTGCATTACCGAGCCAAACGTCTGTACCGTGTGAAAGACCTGAAATCTGCAAAAGGTCGGCAAAGCCCTTGGGCTGAGCTTCAAGAAGCATCTGACGAACAAAAGCAGTACCCATTTCAGGAATAGAAAGCGTACCTGTTTCGCAGTCAATATCCTCTGCCGTAACACCAAGCGGTTCCGGGCTGACTATCATTCTGTAAAGCTCTTTATCACAAACATCGGCATCAAGTACCGAAACACCTGTAAAATCTTCAAGATATTTATAAAGTGTAGGAACATCATGGCCGAGATTATCAAGCTTAAGAATTGTATCGTGCAGAGCGTGGAAGTCGAAGTGCGTTGTAATTGAAGCAGCAGAAACATCATCCGCAGGGTGCTGAACAGGCGTAAAATCCTCAGCCTCATAGCGGTTGGGAACAATAACCATACCACCCGGGTGCTGACCCGTAGTACGCTTGATGCCGGTACAGCCTTTGCAAAGGCGGTCGGTTTCGGCGTTATGCACGCTTCTTTCGCGCTCTTCAAAATACTTTTTAACAAAACCGAATGCAGTTTTATCAGCAACTGTACTTACCGTACCTGCCTTAAAAACGTGAGTAATACCGAAAAGTTCTTCGGTATATCGGTGAGCATAGAACTGATATTCACCCGAAAAATTAAGGTCGATATCAGGTGACTTATCACCCTTGAAGCCAAGGAAGGTTTCAAAGGGAATATCGTGACCGTCACGAACCATCGGAACACCGCAATGCGGACAGTCCTTGGGCGGCAGATCGAAGCCCGAGCCAACCTCACCGTTGAGGAAAAACTCGCTGTGCTTACACTTTTTACAAAGATAAAACGGTGCAAGCGGCATAACCTCTGATATACCTGCCATAGAAGCAACAAAAGATGAGCCGACAGAACCTCGTGAGCCAACATAATATCCATGGTCTTCGGAGTTTTTAACAAGCTTCTGTGCAATCATATACAAAACGGCGAAACCGTTTTTGATAATTGATGTAAGCTCTTTTTCGAGGCGCTGAGCAACATATTCAGGCACGGGATCACCGAACATATCCTTTGCTCTTTCCCAACAGATTCTTGTGAGTTCTTCCTCTGAGCCGGGAATATCAGGCGGAAAGTTACCGTTGGGAATGGGAATGAGTCTGTCAACGGCATTGGCAATTTTACCGGGGTTAGTTATAACAACCTCTTTTGCGGTTTCTTCGCCGAGATAAGCAAATTCATCAAGCATCTCCTCCGTTGTTCGCAGGTAAAGAGGTGCTTGTCTGTCTGCGTCCTTAAAACCTTGACCGGACATAAGAATTGCTCTGTAAACACTGTCTTCTGCATCAAGAAAATGCACGTCACAGGTAGCAACAACAGGCTTATGAAGCTTATCGGCAATATGTATAAGCTTTTTGTTGAGATTTTCAAGGTCAGAATAGCTCTGAATCTGCGGAAAATCAGGAGAATCAAGCAGGAAAGTATTATTTCCCAAAGGCTGGATTTCAATATAATCGTAAAATGATGCTATTCTGAGCAGTTCTTCGTCCTTTTCACCGTGAAGCATAGCTCTGAACAGTTCACCTGCTTCACAAGCACTACCTACAATAATACCTTCACGAAGCGCCTCAAGCTCGCTCTTGGGTATTCTGGGTCGCTTGTGATAGTAGTTGAGGTTTGATTTTGATATTAGTTTATACAGGTTTTTAAGACCGGTATTGTTCTGTGCAATAAGAATTATATGGTAAGAAGGAAGCTTTTTATAATCTTTCTCATCACCATCAACATCATTAACAAGATAACCCTCTATACCGAAAAGAAGCTTGATATCGCTGCCCTTTGCAGCTTTTACAGCATCGGGATAAGCCTGGACAACACCATGGTCAGTAATGGCAATTGCCTTGTGCCCCCACTTGATTGCACGCTTGACAAGGTCCTTTACATCAGCCATACCGTCCATTGCAGACATACGGGTATGCATGTGCAATTCAACACGCTTTTCAGGTGCGTCATCAGTCTTTGTTAGTTTATCAATCAATGCCATTGAGCGCACGTCAACAGTATTCTCTCGGGCATATTTATCATACATAACCGTACCTCTGATAAGTACAGTCATACCATCTTTAAGTTTGTCGTTAATATACTGTGTGCTCATATTGTCGCCAAAAATTTTAGCGGAATATGAGGCTGTGCCGTCATAAAAATTAAAGGTAATGATTCTGTTTCTGCCGTCCTTTGTGGAGCGGATTTCAAGCGAAAAAACATCGCCCCAAACGAAAACAGTACCGCTTTCGGGCGTAATATCAGAAATCGGCACAGGATGTCTGTCTGACTGGATTTTTTCACCATAAATAATCTTCGCATAATCGGTGCATATTGGAAGGTCTTCAAAGGTCTTTTTGATTACCTTTTCAACAGGCTTGTCCTTAACAACCTTTGAATCTTCGGCACGCTGCATTTCTTCTACAGTCATTTCTTTTACCGAAGTACCTGCAACAATTTCAACATTAACATCAACACCGTAAAGCTCATTAATAATTGCCGCAATATCCTTATCGGCCTTCATGCTTTTCAGAATCGCTGCACCTGCCGCAGAAACGGTAACAATATAGCAGTTATCTTTAAGTTCACCCGTTGCCTCATTCATAAAACCGTTTGCCGAAGCAACACGTTTTTTCAGAAGTGTACTTACCTTATCTATTTCAATATTTATTTCTTTGCCGTCAGCAGATTGCTCAACTACGTTCAGGCTGACGGTTGCTTTATTGAGCTTGAGCGCACCGCAAAGAGCTGTTTCGAGCGGTTTTACATCAAAGCTGTTTGAAACAGCATCAAGCACCTCAACGAGCATAATTCGCTGTGAGGTGTTAACCTTTATTTCTATATGTTCAAATTCTTCAAACCGTTTAGTGATATCCGAGCCTATACTCGGGTTAAATAAAACGGCAAATTCCTTGCCTGTCATATATTCGCATTATACGCCGCAAAGCGTATCCTTTCGTTACATTTTTTCAATTTCAAGTAATAATTCTTCAACCAAATTCTCTTCGGGAACTTTTCTTATTATTTCGCCTTTTTTGAATATCAGTCCGCAACCGTCACCGCCTGCAATACCGATATCCGCTTCCCGTGCTTCACCCGGACCGTTTACGGCACAGCCCATTACGGCAACCTTAAGCGGCTTTTTGCAATCTGCAAGGGCATTTGTGACCTTGTCGGCAATTTCAATCATATTGATTCTTGTTCTTCCGCAAGTGGGACAGGAAACAATTTCAACGCAATTTTCCCTGAGATTGAGTGCTTTGAGTATATCAATACCTGCCTTGATTTCTTCAACGGGCTCATCGGTCAATGACACACGAATGGTGTCACCAATTCCGTGTGCAAGAAGTGAACCGATACCTGCAGCAGATTTGATTATGCCCATATGTTTTGTGCCCGCTTCCGTAACACCGAGATGGAGCGGATAGCTGCACATATCAGCGACAGTTTCATATGCACGGACCGTATTCTGAACACTTGAGGATTTAATTGAAATAACAATATCGTTAAAATCAAACTTTTCCAGTAACGATGCGTGATACATTGCACTTTCAGCCATTGCCTCAGGTGTGGGACCGCCGTATTTTTTAAGCAATTCTTTTTCAACGGAGCCTGAATTGACACCGATTCTTATAGGTACACCTGCATTTCTGCAAGCATCTGCAACTGCCTTTACCCTGTCCTCAGAGCCGATGTTACCGGGATTTATGCGGATTTTATCAACACCTGCACTGACACATTCCAACGCCAGTCTGTAATCAAAATGAATATCCGCAACGACCGGTATTGAAATATTATTTTTAAGTTCGCTGATAAGCCTTACCGCCTTCATATCCGGCACAGCTGCACGGACAATGTCACAGCCTGCCGCCTCAAGTTCTTTTGCCTGAGCAACGCTACCCTCAAAATCATCCGAGCGGCGATTAAGCATAGACTGAACAGCAATAGGCTCATTGTCACCAATGTAAATATTACCGATTTTAACCCTGGAAGTTTTTCTTCTGTCAACCATCAAGTTATCCTCTTATAATTATCCTTTAATAAATTTGAAAATATCGCTGAAAGACACAACAGCCATAAAGATAAGAAGCAATACAAGACCTGCGGCGTGAATCCAGCTTTCGTACTTTTGCGGAACAGGCTTACGGAATATCATTTCAATAAGCATAAAGAACAGTCTGCCGCCATCCAATGCCGGAACCGGAAGCAAATTGAAAACACCGATGTTAATTGTAATAAACGCCATAATATTGATAAGTGCGGAATAATCAGTTGTTTTCTGCGAATCCTCGACAGTTTCAGCAATTATGCCAACCGTACCGATAACGCCCGAAACATCCTTAATTCCGTATTTACCGCTTACAAGATCACCAAGGCTCATCCAGACCATACGGGCAACGGAAACAGTCTGTTTCAAAGCAGCCGAAGAAACAGACAAAAAAGTTTTATCTACACCAACAATCGTCATATCATAGATTATTTTAGTTTCGCCGTTTTCTTCAACCTTTGTAAACTCAACACCGTTGATTTTCTTTTTTTCGCCGTTTCGTTCAACAACAAAATCCATCTTACCGTCATCGTCAGTAAACATAAGATAAGAAATATCGTTATCTGAAAAAACGTGTCTGCCGTTGATTTCTTTGATGATATCCTTTGCCTGCAAGCCGCTTGCCTCAAGCTGAGAGCCTTCCTTAAAGGAGTGAATCTGTGTAGTGCCGACAAGATTCTGCTGAGAAATCAGCACAGCAAGAAGAACGGCGCCAAGAATAATATTAATTACTGCGCCTGCCAGCACAACAAGGAAGCGTTGCCACACAGGCTTGTTGCAAAATGCTCTTTCATCTTTGCTGTCCTCGTCCTCGCCTTCCATACTGACAAAGCCGCCAATCGGAAGAATGCGAAGGGAATATTTGGTTTCCTTACCCTTCTTTTTGAGAATTGCAGGACCCATACCTATAGCAAACTCATTGATTTTTATTTTAAATAGTCTGGCAACGCTAAAATGTCCCAACTCGTGCGAAATGATAATTACGCCAAAGAAGAGTATGGCAAAAAGTATCGGCCACGCCTTATCCCAGACTGCGGAAATTGACAAAAGCAAGTTATTGCTTCCTCCTTAAAATTTTTCATTTACTCTGAAAATACCACTTATATATTGTTCAATACAAATTCTCGCGCCCATTTATCTATTTCAAGTACATCATTTAAAGTATATTCTTTGACTTTCGGAGAATTCTCAAAAGCCTTGCCGACAAGACGGGCAATATCAAGAAAACCAATTCTGCCTGCACGGAAAAGTTCGTTTGCCTTCTCATTAGCGGAATTTACAACCGCTGTACAAAGACCGCCTCTTTCAATTGCATCTCGGCATATATTAATACATTCAAAAGTTTCATAATCAGGTTCATCAAAGGTAAGTGTTTTCCATTCTTCAAGAAGCAACTGCCTGACAGGTGAAACAAATCGCTCAGGATATGTCAGGGCATATTGTATCGGTATTCTCATATCGGGTACGCCAAGCTGAGCAATAACGGAATTATCAACATATTCGATTAAAGAATGGATAATGCTCTGTCTGTGAACAACAATATCAACATCTTTAGGTGCCACATCAAACAGCCAGACTGCTTCTATGAGTTCAAGGCCCTTGTTCATCATTGTAGCAGAGTCGATGGTTATTTTAGCGCCCATACTCCAGTTGGGGTGCTTCAAAGCGTTTTCGACGGTAGCGTTTCGGAGTTCTTCTTTAGTTTTACCGAAAAACGGGCCGCCCGAAGCAGTAAGGATAATTCTTTTGAGCTCTTTTTTATTGTTCATCCCCTGGAGAGCCTGAAAAATTGCGGAATGTTCACTGTCAACAGGAAGAATATCCACATTTTTCTGCTTTGCTAGGCTCATAACAAGCTGGCCGCCTGCCACAAGAGTTTCTTTGTTTGCGAGTGCTATTTTACATCCCTTATTTATTGCAGCAAGCGTGGGTTCAAGACCCGCCATACCGACTATACTGTTAAGAACTATAGCCTGAGAATTATCAGCAGCACATTCGCAAACGCCTTCAACTCCCGAAAGCACCTTGATACCGGTATCAGCAAGTCGGATTTTTAAATCCTTTGCCGCATTTTCATCAGCCATTGCAACCTTTGAAGGAGTAAATTCACGCGCCTGCTTTTCAATAATATCAACATTTTTTGCTGCAGTAAGAGCGTTAACTCTATAACCGTGCAAACGTGCAACATCAAGTGCCTGCTCACCGATAGAACCTGTTGAGCCAAGAACGGAAATTATCTTTTCTGCCATAATTATTTCGTTTTCCTTTCACGCTTTATAAACAACAATTCTTAATTAATTGATGTTTACAAAAACATAATCAGCAGTTAGTCAAAAAGGCGAAGCAGCTGCACATAGCCGCTTCGCCGCAAAATATGCCGCTTATACAGTAAGCTCAAGGTAAATATACAGCACTGCGTAAACAAACGGTGCAACAAAGCTTATGCTGTCCATTCTGTCCATTATTCCGCCGTGGCCGGGGATAAGATTACCAAAATCCTTAATACCGTAGCTTCTCTTGATTGCTGAGGCTGTAAGGTCACCAAGTGTGCCCACCAACGGAACTGCAAGCGCAACAATCACCATAAACCCAACCGGAATCGGAAACGGCTTATAACAAACAGCATTACAAATAAACAGAGCAATAATGTTGATTACCGCAGAGCCGATTACACCACCGATAAGACCTTCTACCGTCTTCTTAGGGCTGATTCTCGGCGAAAGCTTGTGCTTACCAAACTTAACACCGGCAAAAAGAGCAAAGGTGTCAGAGAAAACAGCACCTGCAAGGCAGAACCATATGAGAAATCTCATATGGCCTCTTGTAAGAACATCGCCATATTCACCTACCATATTCCTCATTTTAAGGAAACAGCCCAATGCACCGGGGAAAGCCATACTGACAAAAGCAGAAAGTGCCGCATGGTTAAATGTTGTTCTGCCGAAGTCAATAAGTGTCAGCATCAGCATAGCAACAAAATAGATAATCATCACCAGAACGGGATTAATTGACATACCGAGCTGTGACGAATAAGCCATATATGTAATCTGTAAAGCGGAATAGCCAATACCTAAAACATACATAAGCTTATTTACAACGCCAAACACCTTCATCAGTTCATAAACTGACATAAGAGCGACGGCATAAACCACAATATCGGGCAACGGAGAAAAGAGTAAAGCAACTATAGCTATACCTAATAATCCGAATGAAACACCGCTAATAACTCTGGATTTCATAAAATCACCTTACACACCGCCGAAGCGTCTGTGCCTTTTTGAATAATCTTCAATAACCTTGTCAAAATCATCGGTTGTAAAATCGGGCCAGAGCTTATCTGTATACCAGAATTCAGAATAAGCTGCCTGCCATATCATGAAATTTGAGAGGCGTTGTTCACCGCTGGGACGGACAATAATATCGGGCTCAGGCTGACCCGCCGTATACAGCCCCGAAGTTATCATATCCTCAGTTATCGAATCCGGGGCAAGTTCACCTGCAGCAACGCTGTGCGCAAGACGCGTGACACTGTGCAGAATTTCTGCCCTGCCGCCATAATTCACGGCGATATTAACCGTTGTTTTTGTCTGATTGACCGATTCATTTTCGGCAGTATCAAACAAATCCAGTATATCCTCAGGCATACCATCACGCTCGCCCATATAATGCATATGCATACCCTTCTTGGCATTTTCTTCCTTGCGGTCCTGGGCTTCGTGAAGATAGTCACGGAAGATATTCATTATTGCGGAAACCTCCTGAGGAGGACGCTTCCAGTTTTCTGTGGAAAAGGCATAGAAGGTCATACTTTTTATACCGATATCACAGCCATATTCGCAAATTCTGCGAAAAGCATCAGCACCTGCCTTGTGACCCTCCGAACGGGATAGACCACGCGAGGTAGCCCATCTGCCGTTACCGTCCATAATAAAGCCTATATGACGAGGTAATTCAATACCCATCTCAGATCTCCATTACTTCTTTTTCTTTTGCAGCAGCAATAGTATC
This sequence comes from Acutalibacteraceae bacterium, assembly GCA_045650165.1. Lineage (GTDB taxonomy): Bacteria > Bacillota > Clostridia > Oscillospirales > Acutalibacteraceae > UBA8612. The sequence goes on from JAZRQW010000032.1 coordinate 8,173, forward strand.
AATATCCTTGATGAACTTATCTGTTGTGTCCTGAATCTTCTTTTCGCCCTGCTTGAGATCGTCCTCAGTAATTTCCGAATCCTTCTGCATTTTCTTGAGCTTATCAATGCAGTCACGGCGGATTGAACGGATTGCAACCTTTGAATCCTCAGAAGTTGAACGGACCGTCTTCACGATTTCCTTACGTCTATCTTCAGTAAGAGGAGGGAACGTAAGACGAAGAACGCTACCGTCATTCTGGGGATTGATACCGATGTCAGATGTCTGGATGGCCTTTTCAATAGCACCGAGAACACTCTTGTCCCAAGGCTGAATAGTAAGAATTCTTGCTTCTGCAACAGAAACAGCAGCCAGCTGGTTGATGGGAGTAGGTGTGCCGTAATAGTCAACTCTTATCTTATCAAGAACAGCAGCAGAAGCTCTGCCTGCTCTGATTGAATTATATTCGTTGTTGAGAGCACTGATAGTTTTGCTCATTTTTTCTTCTGCGAAACTGAATACTGTCTTCATAAATTAAAATCTCCTTATTTTTTATTCTGTAACAAGTGTGCCTATTTTTTCGCCGTTAATGGCGCGTATTACATTCTGAGGATCGGTAAGATCGAAAACAAGGATATCAATGGAATTGTCACGGCAAAGGGAAGCTGCCGTGCTGTCCATAACCTTGAGACCCCTTGTGAGAACCTCCGTATGGGTAAGCGTATCATACTTGACGGCATCGTCAAACTTGTTGGGGTCTTTGTCATATACACCGTCAACATTGGTTGCTTTGAAATATACCTGAGCGCCGATTTCAGCAGCCCTGAGTGCTGCAGTAGTATCTGTCGAGAAGAACGGACATCCGGTGCCGCCTCCGAAGATAACTACCCTACCCTTTTCAAGGTGTCTGACAGCCTGCTGTTTGTTGTATGTCTCGCAAAGCTGAGGCAATGAAACGGCTGACATAACTCTTGCATCAACACCGACCTGTGAAAGATAATCGCCCAAGGCCAAAGAATTCATAACTGTTGCAAGCATACCGATATGGTCAGCTCTTGTTCTGTCCATATTTTCGCTTGAGCGTCCGCGCCAGAAGTTACCGCCGCCGACAACAACACCGACCTGAACACCAAGATCACAGCATTCCTTGATTACACGGCAAACAGAAAGCGTTGTTTCATTATCAATACCGTGTCCTTTTGCACCTGCAAGCACTTCACCGCTTACTTTTAACAGGATTCGTTTATAAGTCAATTTAACTCATCCTTTCTGAAATTATGTTTTATCTATTTTATTTTACTTGATAAAAGATAATAAGTAAAGAGAAAGTTTAAAACTTTTGAAAAATTTCTCAAAAATCAGTTAACTCTGAAGAAGTTGAGAGGCTCAACAGTTATTCCGCCTACCGAAACAGGTTCATCAGTATAGTTTACATAAATCTTTGTTGTGGATTCAAACTCAGTGCAATATACACCCTCAGCAACCATAAAATGGTCAGTTATTCTTGAATCTCTCAGATCTGCAAACACAATGGAAGACTGGTTGTAACAATTATAAATAAATGCAAGCCAGTTATCGGTAGTAAAAATTTTGTTATATTCATCGCTGCCGTCAAGGCTGTTGTTTGTAAGAACAAAAGACGGTACGGCACCGTATTCAATACAGCGCAGGAACTCTGCTTTACTGTTACTTGAGATATTTATAGGTGAACCGCTGAATTCAACAATACCGTGTAAAATAAGCTGAACAAATGGAATGGAAATATACCCTTCACTTTTTACGTGTTTACAGCTCATCGGTATATCACAGATAATATCAGCATTTTTCAAAGCATAGAAATTACCCTTCTGAACCATAACAATATTCTGTGTTGCCAAAGGTGAAATCTTCTCATTGATTATTGAAGCTGCTGTCTGTCTGTTGATATCAGCATTGAAATCCGTGTAAAGTTTTTCACCCGCATCGGTTACACAAAAGCCGGTCGAATTGAATTCCGTAAACTTTTCAAGTGCAGAAAGCACTGTTTTTTCAAGGCCGGAGAGCTCCGTATAGTAGGTTTTGGGGATTTCCTTGTTAAATCCTGTTTTTGTAAGTATGGTTTCTCTGTCAAAAGATGTTTTTGAATTGACAAGATTTCCGATTGCATTATTACCCACATCATTGCCGCTAAATAAAGAAATATCAACAAAAACATTAAAGTTGAGTCCTGCCGCATAATCGTTAAGTGCTCGGAAACCCTGCGAGCCTCCCAAAGACGAAAGAAGCTTGGCGTTGCTTATGTTTTCGGCATCAAGTCCACCGTTTAAAGCACCGCTGTATCGCAGATAAACATTGTTGATACCCTTTGATTTTATACGGTTGAGAATATCCTGCGCCTGTGAAAAAGTAGTAAGTTTTTTATTTGAACCGAAAATACCATCTTTTTTAGCCTGACCAATAACATTGACAAGCACAGGCATAGCTTCGCCCGAAAGCAATCCCGTAGAAGAAAGCGTATAATTTCTGATAAATTGCTCACGGCAAGCCGCAGCAAGACCCGAATAGGTTGCATCAGCACCGCTTAAAAATCTGTAACAGATCTCAATGGTGTCAGAATAGATACATTCAGAGAAAATCTCTGTTTCACCGTCAATCTGCGAAGGTGTTATTCTGAAATTTGCACCGACACGATTATATGAGCTGTTATTATGTGCTTTTGCCGCATTAATAACAGCAACCGCATCGCCCTGCTCAATTATTGCTGCAAAGGCATCGTTGCCGTTTCTGATACCGAAAACAGGGGCAACCGCCTCAAGAGGTATAGTGCCACCGATATCGTTACCGTAAACAGCAACACTGACAGGCTCAAGATTTTCATCGCTAGCGGTATCTATAAGCGCACCGCTTCCGTCGGGTACAAGCAGAAAATCGCCCTGCTGCGCCGAAGAAGAAGCACCGAAATGTTCAAGAAAACCTATATTGACAAGCACATCATCTTTATTGCCGAGATTTACCCAATCAAGTGAAGCATAAAAACAACCATCCTTGAGTGTATAGCAAACCGATACTTTGTAAAGGATATTGTCCCCTGCCGCCTCGGAATAAATTTCATCGGATGCAGCGGCATCAATATCTTTAAGAAACGAAGGCTTATCGGTAATATAATAAACTACAGTAAAGCCATCCTTGGTATTACCTCGTGAAACTGTTCCGTTAGAAACACAGCAATCCTGAGAATTAAGAAAATATCTGCTTGAATTGTGAATAATTTCAAGACTTATTACTTCCGCTTCATCAGAAAGAGGTTCGCCTTCACTATATTCGGGGAGAGCAGACCAGAGTTTATTGCTGTTGCCGTTAACCCGTACTGCAACAGAGCTACTGATCTCATCAAACAAAAGTGTGATAAGACCCGATGTGGCAATTTCTGTGAGATTTTCAGAATCACAGTAATGTGCAGACATATCTGTTGACTCAGGATAAGCAACAGGTGCACCCACCTGAAGCTTCAATAACGACTCAGCTTTTCCGCCACAACCGCAAAGCCCGACAAGCATAACAAAGGCAGACAAAGCCGCACAAAACCTGAATGCAAAACTGTATTTGTTTGATGATTTTCTCATGTAATTGTTCCCCTGTGAAATTCAATCTTTTAATCTGTACAAAAAACTTTTTGTACCGGTGAAATATACGCATATTTCCGGCAAGAATATATGAAGGTGATGATATTGAAAAAATTCAAAGAGTATTCATTTATTTACTGCCTTGGTGCCGTACTTTACAGCGGAATTGAAGTAGCCTTCCGGGGTTTTACGCATTGGACAATGGCACTCACCGGAGGTCTTGCCTATCTGCTGATATACATTACGAGTTTCCGTATAAAGACAAAGGGACTGTTTATCCGCTGCTTGTCCGGTTGTGGAATAATCACTGCGCTTGAATTTATTGTCGGATGTATTGTAAACAGAAAACTGCATCTGAATGTATGGGATTATTCACAAAGACCCGGGCATATCCTCGGACAGATATGCCCGCTATTCTGTCTTGTATGGTTTTTAATCAGCATCCCGGCTGTATTGATGTCCTTCTTTATCAAGAACAGACTGTTTTCAACCGGCAATCAAAAAAGAAAACTAAATCAACTGTTTCTGAAATAATTGACAATACCGTCAACTGCACCCTGAGCAAGTGCGTTCTGGTTTTCATCAATCGTAAGTGCCTTACACTCAACAACATTGGTGACATAACCGAACTCAATCAGTACAGCAGGACATTCTTCAACTCTTGTAACCTTAAAGCCTTTGAAGGCGCTTTTTTTATCAACCTTTGAAGCCATAACGCTGTTCTGAGCGTATACGGTGTTTTTATATGCGTTGACTATCCCTTTATTCATACAGTCTGCAAGAGGATAGGAATAGCTCTTGTAATAATACGCTGTTGTACCCGAAGGTGACTGACTTTCGGATGCGTCACAATGCACTGCAACAAAAATATCAGGATTTTTGCTTCTGCAGGCGGCAACCCTTGCCTCAAGACTGAGTGATTGGGTTGCAGAAGTGCGTGTCATAATTACGGTTGCACCCAAGGCCTCAAGTTTTGCCTTGATCTTATTTGCGAGAGCAAGATTTATGGTTGCTTCATAAACGTTCTTTGAACCAACAACCACCGTACCAATTGCACCCGGATCGTTTCCGCCATGACCGGCATCCAGCATAATAACCTTACCTGCAACAGAACCAGAATGCCTTTCTTTGATTGAAAAAGTCAGAGTACCGTTACTGTTGTAGTAATACTTTATGCCGTAGAAACCGCCTTTTTTGTTAAGATACAAGCGAAGTGTCTGATTTGTCCCATTGTTAATCCATTCAGCTTTTTTTATAACATTGCTGTTAAACTGGGGTGCGGCATCCGTTTTAGTTGTGTGATAAAAAACTATATCGACATATTCAGCAGTAAAACTGCTAACACTGTACGGTCTGCCTGCAGTCTGTTCGTAAAACGACTGGGGCTTCTCACGGACATTAAACGGCACCTTCCACCTTGTTGTGAATGTGATATCCGTTGAAGATGATGTTTTTCTGACGCCGACAGTCCTTATTTCGTTTGCAGGCATATTATATCCGCTTGCAAGATATTCAACATCGCTTTTGTAAACTCTTCTGCCTGAAGCGAGTACATAATAATTAATTCCGCTATATGATAATGTGCCTGTTACATAATCCACTGTACCCTCAGGAAGCGGAGTGAAATAAGGAACCGATACATCGTTGGTAGTTGTATCAGGAAGAGTTTCCGCAAGTGAAGCCTTCACAACGACCATTTTGGACTTTCCGCTTACTCCGTTATATTCGTAAGGAGTTATCAACTTAAAAATTTCAGCAGGAACTGAAGGCCTTTCTGTTGTCGTTGGCAAAGTCGCCTGTGTGGTAGCAGCAGCCTGAGAAGAGTTTTCATCCTCGGAGGAAGATATTTCAGATATATCATCGGTTACAGGCTCAGCAGTTGTACTTACAGGAGTTGTCTGTACAGCTGATGCAGGCGGTACTTCAACAACGGGCGGCACCACCTCGACCTTGGCATTAACCGAAACAGATGCACCGTTCTTCGTCTGAGTAACACCGGAATAAGCGGCATTTATTTTGATTTTGCCGAGATTCTGCACCGTTGAAGTTGATTCGGGCAGGACATAGTTGCCGACAAAATAAGTATAGTCAGAACTGTCATCAGCAGTTGCATCGTCGCTGAATTCATCAGAGCGTTTAAGCGTGACCGTTGTGCCGTTGATAACCGCAGTAAGCTTTGCGGATTTATGAGCAACAACAGCAATATCAAGACTTGAACCGCCGGGTGCACTTACAGTACCCATCGGAGAAACAGACCTGATAAGTTCCATTTCGTAAGTTATTTTATAGACAACGGTTTTATCCTTATGCTTAAAGTTGAAAATATTTTCGCCAGGTTTCAGTTGAACCTCGGCTGAAAAATAGCCGTCATCTATCATTTCAATTTTTTTACCGTTAAGCGTAAGAGGCTGTGAAATATCACCCGTACCGACAAAGGATATACTCGATTCATCTGTTGTAAAGGCTTTCTTTTCGGGTTTGGATATTATGAGTTCTTTGAAAAAGTCCTTCATTATACCGGTTTGCATATACTCAAGCAGAGCATCGGTAATGCCGTTGGCATTTTTTTCAAGAACATCAAAGCGATAAAAACCAAAACCCGAATAGTCAAGACGGGTAACTGTTTCAAACTGAGAAAGTATTTCTTCAGGCTTTTCGAAACCTTCCTTGTTGCCAACAAGCTCGACACGCATACCAAAGACGGTATCAGCTGCAGTACCGTCAATATAATTGCTGAGAAAGTCAGAATAATCGCCGTCAACAGCCGTTATCGGAGTAAAAATATCGACAAATTTATAATCAAAAATGCCCGCAGGGCAGACAGGTGCATAGTCATTTTGCTGTGTTGATGAATAAACACCCAGATATGTTTCGGGAGCATTTATTCGGAATGCTTTTGCTGCTGTGCGTATCTCTCTGTCAGAAAATCCGTCAGAAAAATCAAGAAGAACAGAATTTGCTCCGGTGCCGGTAAAAGCTTTTACTGCGGCAGTATCTGCTGCACCGCCGTTAAGCACCTGAGAGGCATCTGTAAAAATAACACTGAAAAGACCAAATTCCTTTGCAAGAGCACAAAGTTCATTCAGTTCATCAATATTACATCCGCTGAAAATAACAGAATTCATACCCCATTCGGATATTTTACTCAATGCATAACTTGCCGATTCAATTTGAGTATAATCTGCACCTTTTTCAAGCCAGACAAAATTAAGACCATCGTCAGGACCGTTGACATAAATGTCCTTCAATTCAATATCAGCCTGAGTTGTAACCTCGGTTTTCTCTTCACCAGAAGGAAGCCAGGCGGCAATTTTTTCAACAAATCCGCCAAGATAAAGCACAAGCGAAATAATACCAATTAACATAACAGCAATACATATTGCAATACCTGCTTGTCTCGTCTTTTCCTTTTTCATTTGCTTTTACTCCTAATTGTAACAATATCACACGATATTATTATAATAATTATAGTAAGTATAGCATATTTATATTATTTTTACAAGAAAAAAGCAGAGTATTAGTCGAATATTGTTACACTTATTTTACCGACGAATATGAAAACAGAGCATAACCGGCATAACCGAGAGCGATTGCACAATCCGCTTGAGCACGAATAATATCATCGCTGTTAAGCCACTCGTTTTCTCCTTTTCCCGCATTCCTGTCAGGCTCTCCCTGCTTATATGACGCCAATCCGCACACCAGCTTTACTTTGTTGTTACGGCATAAATTTATCCATTTTTCAGCTTCATACTCAAACGGCATTGTTTCATGTTCAAAACCAAAATAAATTTGCGGAATAATCCAATCAGCATACCCGCTTTTATTCATCCACAAATCTGTATCAGCAAAATAATTATTAAAATTTTTATCTATATCACCCGCCGGACTTATACTGAAAACAGCTTCTTTTTTGACTGAGTGAACAAGTGCATAAATACTACCGACCAATGAATTCACATTTTCTCTGCGCCATGCATTTTTTGTGAGTCGTCCACCCTGCTCGCAGTATTTTAAATATATATTTTCATCAAACGGCTCTTCTGTAAGCGGATAAAAGTAATCATCAATATGTATTCCATCCAAATTATAGTTCTCCAATAGCTCACGAACACCGTCGAGTACAAGTTTCTGCGCATAAATACTTGACGGCTCAAGATAGACACCTTGATCGCAGATAAAGGCAAAGTCTTTAATTTTCTCGGAAATTTCCGTATCGTGATTAAACGATACACGGTAAGGATTTATCCACGCGTGAATTGAAACACCGTATTTTTCGCCTTCTGTCACAATAATCGCCAAAGGGTCATAATCCGGAATATCACCTGAAGAAGAAAGTGCGAATTCGGACCAGTCAAACAATTCAGATGGATATAAGGAATCACAAAACGGACGCACCTGAACAAAAAGTGTATTGATTTGGTTTTTTCTGCAGATTTCAAACACTTCAGTTACCTGTGAAGAGAAAAACTCACTCGTGCCGGCAGAAAACATCGGCTGAAGTTCATAGCAACTGAGCCACATCGCCCTTATAGGCTCAAATTGCGAAGGTTCTTCGTGCGTTTTTGTTTCCTGTGTATCACCGATAACCGTGCACGCAGAGAAAATAAAACAACATAAAGTAATTATCAAAATAAATTTAAATTTCACTTATCACACCTGCCATATTGACATTTTCAATTAAAAATTATATTATATTTCTGTTATGAAACAATAGATAATTGAGGAATTACATATGAAAGAATATTTAATTTATGCTGCAATTATTTACATTGCGATCGGTTTAGCATCTGTTTTTGTAACCGTTTACGATAAGGCAGCAGCCAAAAAAAGGAAGCGAAGAATACCCGAACAAGTCCTTTTCTTCTGGGCCGGTATAGGCGGAGCTTTGCCAATGCTGCTTACAATGAAAATAATCAACCATAAGACCAGACACAAAAGATTTATGCTTGGTCTGCCTGCAATTATTCTTATCCACACTCTGATGGCGGTTATTCTTTTTGTAATATCCTGATTTTTAAAACACATACGGCGGTTGCTAACACTCAGCAACCGCCGTATTTTATTTACAAATCATTATTCTTTTGCTTTATCCTGTTCGGGCGGAACATACGGCACAACAGTCTTTTTGACATCTATTCTGTCATACATTTTCATAAAACGCACAGAAACACGGGACATTTTGCCGCAACACGGACATCTGAAAACAGCCCTGAAAAATCTGTTGGAATATTTCCACTCGGTTTGCCTGTGTGCATTAACACTGCAATCAGGACAGAAATGAGTTAACTGCTTTTTATCGACAAGCGGATTTTTCAGATTACTGATAGGATGAGGTTTAAAAGCAAGTTTTGCGTAAAAATCTGATGAGCAAACTCTGATATATTCCCTGAGTTCTTCCCAATCAAACACCTTTTTGAAACATTCCGCACTAAGACGGCTGTCATCAAGAGCTCGGTGATGCGAATAGCTGTTATCATCAATCCCAAGCATTTCGGCTGCCTTACCAAGACCAATCTGCTGGCCCTTCTGCGTTTCAAGTCTGCGCTGAACGAAGCTCTGCAAGTCTACATAATCCGTAAGAAAAGGTATAAAAGCAATACCGTTAAGATATTTGTAATTTTCGATAAGTACTCTGATATCACCGTCACCCCATGTGAGCACAACAGTAGGCTCGGCACCTATCCATTTTCTGAATGACGAAAAAACGTGTGTAAACGGTTCGCCGCCGAGAACATCATCGTTGGTGATATGTGTCAGTTCTTTTACGCTGCCACGCAACCGTTTGCCGATACTTGGCTTTACAAAGCTTGAAAAGCTTGAAAGCTCATTTAGCTCTTCATCAAGCTTAACTGCACCTATCTCTATAATTTCATTAATAAAACCGTTGATTTTACGGCCATAAACATTGTTCCATTCAAGGTCAAAAACTACATATTGCATTTCTGAAAACCGTCACCACACTATTCTTTGCTGTATATTTTAACTATTTGCGAAGCTCTTTCGCATATTGCATTGCGAAGCTCAACGGGCGAAATAACCTTGATATCCGCACCGTACTGCAAAACCCAAGAAACAAAGCCCTCACCTGTTATAGCGGTAATTTCCGCAGTAAATGAGTCTGCATTTTGGGATTTAAACTTGATATTTTCTCCGAAGCGATCGACAATTTCTTCAAGAATTTTATTTGAGCACCGCAAAGAAACGCGTTGCTCCTGACCGGAAAACATATTAAAAAGCTTACCTGCATAATCCGCGGAATCAAATCTGTCCCTGTATCCGGAAACAAGACTGAAATGCCTTGCGGGTATGTCAAGCTGTTCAACAGCCTTCATTCTGTCAAGACGCGTGTGCATAAGATTGTTATAATTAGGGTTGTTACAAACGAGATAATAATGGTCGTTTGACCATATGAGCGCATAAGGATTTACCGTAAATTCCCTTTCAGTTAGCTCAACTTCAAGTTCATTGGATACTACCAGGTGAGAATAAGTAAACCTGACCTGTTTTTTTGCAAGAATAGCTTTGTGCAGAGTATCGATTGTGTAGTAAATCTCCTCATTTTTGCGTTTTCTTGAGCGATCAATATAAACCTGAGATTCAAGCCTTTGTGCCTGCGGCTGACTCAGAAGTCCGTTAATTTTGCCGACAAGGGCATCCGTTTTCTTAGCGGTAATAAACTTAGCAGCCTGAACGGCATCGCTCATAAGGCGTACTTCAGCTTCCTCAAACTCACGTGAGGCGAGAAAATAGCCTTTTTTCGGGCTTCGTGTACAGACAATATCCATACCGGTTTCACGCAGGGCATCAATATCGCCGTAAAGCGCTTTACGCTCGGCATCAATGCCTTTTTCGGCAAGAAATTCGCAGATTTCAACAGCAGAATAAATATGCTCTTCGTCGGTGTATTTCCTGAAGAATTCTGCTGTAGCAAGCAATCTCTGCTTACCGTTACCCATTTGCGACACCCCCGTAAACATAAAAATTATTATATATTGACGCTCTTATAAAGTCAATCTTTATCGGTATCTTTTTCGGGAAGATTGAGAATAAGATTGAGAACATTCTTTGCCGTGCGCTGCATTTCGCCGAGAGTTATACCGTCGGACTTACCGTATGTTTCAAGCAAAGTACCGTCGGGCTTTTGTTTGGGTTTTCTGTCGCCGCCGGGCATAAGAACATCAACACCTGCACGTACTCGGTAGGCGTTATTGCGTATAGCGGGAAATTCAGGACTTTTACTCTTTCTCATCCACCAGTCGGTCATAACCATACCTTGGAAACCCCATTCTCTACGAAGAACAGACTCACAAAGTTCATAGTTGTAATGACCCCATACACCGTTTATTTTATTGTATGATGTCATAATACACTTGGGTTTGGCTTCTTTTACACATATTTCAAAGCCTTTGAGATAAATTTCCCTGAGTGCTCTTTCACTTACCCTTGAATCGTTGTAACAGCGGTTGGTTTCCTGGTTATTACAGGCAAAATGCTTCGGGCAGGCACTCAGACCGCTTGACTGAACACCACGAACAACGGCAGCGGCAATTTTTCCGCTTAAAAGCGGGTCTTCGCTGAAATACTCAAAATTTCTGCCGCAGAGAGGATTTCTGTGGATATTCATGGCAGGAGCCAGCAAAATGTCAACGCCGGTATGGTAACCTTCGTAACCCATTGCCCTACCGATCTCATATTGAAGTTCTTCATCCCAGGAGCAGGCTGCCAGGGTACTGCAAGGGAAGTAAGTGGTACTTACGGAACGGCGGATTCCCGCAGGACCGTCAGCAGTCTGGGGGTTCGGCACCCCGTATTTCTTTAGGTTGCCGATACCGGATGTACCCAAAGGAAATGCAGGCGGCTGCCCCTGAGATAAATGGATCAGTTCATCGATGGAAAGCTGATTGATAAATTCGCCCATAGTTGCCTTGTTCTCAGCCACATCGTAAAGGGAGATGGGGCTCTGAATGGGCAAATCATTACTGATTTCTTGCACAGTTCTTTCCTGTTCAGATCTTTCTTGTTCCGGCATTTGGTAAGTGCTGCCGTCGAAACGAAGCTGCAACTGTTCGGTTACAACAGTCTCGTTCGATTGATAGCTGCCGCAGGGGAAAAGTTCACGGATAGATTTTCCCAGAAAGAGTTCATAGCTGCCTTTTTCCATAACCCAGGCAGCAGTATGACCTGTGGCACCGGTCTCGTCGAAGGAGGCCATGTTTTTTAGAGGAAAGCAGATTTCAATATGCTCACATTCGCCGGGAGCCAGTTCCCTGGTTTTTTTGTAACCTTTTAACTCAATGGCAGGTTTTTCCAAAGCGCCTGCAGGAGGAATGACATATGCCTGCACGATTTCTTTTCCGGAAAACTTTCCGGTGTTTTTGATATCGGCGGAAAGTATCAGCAATTCTCCATCGATGCGATAGGAGCAATTGGAATAAGTAAAATCGGTATAGGACAGACCATAGCCAAAGGGATACAGGACTTTATCTTTGGCAAAAGTTTCAAAGTAACGGTAGCCCACGTAGATTCCTTCTTTGTACTCCGTGATAAGAGGATCATAGTCGAAGCTCTGGGAAGAGGGATAATCTTCGGAGCGGTATGCGATGGTATCCACAAGCTTACCGCAGGGAGGTACGTCACCGCAAAGCACATCTGCAATGGCAGTGCCGCTCTCCATACCGGCACAATACACCAAAAGCGCGGATTTTAATTTGGGATATTGCTCAAGGAAGGAAAGGTCCACGGTGGAAGCGATATTGAGAAGCACCACTACATTTTGGGGGTTTGAACGTTGGATATTTTCAAACAGTCTCTTTTCCTTATCGGAAAGATGGAAATAGCCTACGTTTTCTTCATAATCATCAATTACCGCATCGTTGGATTCTCCGCTATAGGCGTTCTCGTTCATGTCCCCGTGAGATTTTTTGCTCAATTTGCGGTCTGC
>JAZRQW010000033.1:0-2076 GCA_045650165.1 Acutalibacteraceae bacterium
GTAATTCTCGGTGATATGGTTCTGCAGCATTTTTGCAAGGCTTTGTGCTTCAGTGGAATCAGGACTTTCGCCCTTTCTCATGCAGAGTGCAAACTCTGCCATAATATGGTCCATTCCCTCGGCAAGGTCATTCCACTTCTGTTTGGAGTTGTGCTTAGTCCGTTCTGCATATTCTTTGTATGCATCTGCTTTGCCCCATTTTTCTTTAGCTTCAGCCTTATGCTTTTCAAATTCGCTGTTATCGAATGCTGTCATAATATTTTCTCCTTTCACGGCACCGTCAATAGCAGAAATTAACCGCTCTAACCGCTCTTTTTTGAGTGTGAGAAGTTGTTTTTGCTCGTTCAGTGCTTTGCTTTTGTCATAATTCGGGGATGACAAAATCTCTTCAATGCGCTTTAAGGAAAAGTCAAGTTCACGGTAAAAGAGAATCTCTTGCATACGAAGAAAAGATTTTTCGTCGTAAAGGCGATAGCCTGTAGTTTTGTCAACAAAGGCTGGCATCAACAATCCTATTTCATCGTAATAATGCAGTGTGCGCACACTTACACCCGTAAAATCGGCAAATTCTTTAATCTTCATTTTCAATTTTATCACCTCACAACAAGAGCATACACTATGACGGAGCGTGAGAGTCAATACCCTTTTGAAAAAATATGGATTGATGTTCGAAAAATTCTTATTTATCTATCTCTTTTTCTTCGGTAGCGGAAGCTCATTATACATAACGTTAAAATCTTTGCAAGGAAATCCCGGTCATCAACATCATCGACCAACAGCATTTCTTTTGCCCACTCATAAGGGAATTCATAAGTTGCGTTAGGTATAAGAGAAACAGCTGATTTAACGGGTTTCCAAAGCAGTCTGTCGTCATATATTCCGCCGTCAATATCGCTTTGTATGATATTTAATCCAATTCGGATAACTGTTCTAAAATGAAATCCAGATATTCTTTACTTGAAGGCATAATTGTACCTCATCGGATTTTAATTTATGCAGTCAAATTTCCGTAAATGTTCTCTTAATGACATTATCCTGAAGTGCTTCATTGAGGTTTACGAAATAATCGCTGTAGCCGCCGACACGGACAATAAGATTGCGGTGGTTATCAGGATGTTCTTTTGCATCAAGCAGGTCTTTGGGAGAAACAACCGTAACGGTGTATTGCTGACCGCCATATGAAAAAAATGTTTTTGCAAGAGCAATGAAAGAAGCTTTTCCTTTCTCGCTGTTAAACATTTTCTTTTCAAACTTATTCTGAAAAACAAATCCGCTGCAAGCATCGGTGTGGTTATACCTGAGAACGGATTTGATTTGTGCCGTTGGTCCGTTTGTATCCCGACCCGGTGTTGCGGCGATACTGTCTGCAAGGAGAGGTTCACCTTTAAGTTTTCCGTTTGGAAGAGCAGCAGTCTGACATCCGTAGCCTGCGGCACGGTTAAATGTACTGCATCCGCCTGTGAACACTCCGCCTCTGTATGTATTGTTACGCTTGAGAACGGTGAAGAAACGGTTGAGTGCACGTGCAGTTATCCGGTCAACATTTTCAATGTCATTTCCGAATTTTTCACAGTTCTTAAAATCGTGGTGAAGCTGCTCGTACCCTTCAAAGTTTTTGCTGAGAGCATCAATAAGCTCTGACATTGTGTATTTCTTTTCGTCGTAAACAAGTTTTTTAACTGCATAAAGACTGTCGCCTGCATCGGCAATACCCTCTGCAAGAATCTGTCCGTGATTATAAAGCGGACCTCCGTTTCGGTAGTCACGACCTTTTTCAAGACAACCCTCAATAAGACAGGAGCGAAAAGGATGAGGTTCAAACACACCACGAAGGTGCTGATATGTGTTTGCACTGCTGCAGGCATTATAAGATACATACTACAGCTGATTAATCAATGCTTGCTCAAACTGATCATAATTTACAAAGCTTATCGGAACTCCTGTTTCTTCAGAACCTTATTCGCAGCTCATTTCATCAATGCCGTTATGCAGTGCATATTCAAGGCACTTCGTGAATATAACCTCTCCGTCTTCAAGTCACATATGACTCTTGCCGAAAACATCAATCTGGTTACA
>JAZRQW010000034.1:0-5673 GCA_045650165.1 Acutalibacteraceae bacterium
CCTGTTCTGCCGTCTGTAAGGATTGACTTACAGTCGTCGCGAAGCTGGAATACCTTTGTTTCGTCGAACTCCTCGCCTTTTTCAAGAGCCTTTGCTCTTGCTTCGTCCATAAGCTTCTGGTTTGCCATCTTGAATGCTTCAACGATATCGGTTTCGTCTGCACCGTCAAATACGGGAGTCATAACCTTGATACCCATTGATCTTGCGGCAAAGCCGAGGTGAACCTCGAGAACCTGACCGATGTTCATACGGCTGGGAACGCCGAGGGGGTTAAGAACAATATCGAGCGGAGTACCGTCGGGCAGGAAGGGCATATCCTCCTGCGGAAGGATTCTGGAAACAACACCCTTGTTACCGTGGCGACCGGCCATCTTATCACCGACAGAGAGCTTACGCTTCTGTGCGATGTAGCAGCGGACAACCTTGTTAACGCCGGGGCTGAGTTCGTCGCTGTTCTCTCTTGTGAATACTTCAACGTCAACAACGATACCGTATTCACCGTGGGGAACACGAAGAGAGGTGTCACGGACTTCTCTTGCCTTCTCGCCGAAGATTGCACGGAGAAGTCTTTCTTCTGCGGTAAGCTCTGTCTCACCCTTAGGTGTTACCTTACCGACAAGAATGTCGCCGGAGTGAACCTCGGCACCGATGCGGATGATACCCTCTTCATCGAGGTCTTTAAGTGCATCGTCACCGACGTTGGGAATATCTCTTGTGATATCCTCCGGACCAAGCTTTGTATCACGGGCTTCAAGCTCATACTTTTCGATATGGATTGAAGTGTAAACGTCATTTCTGACAAGCTTTTCGTTAACGAGAACGGCGTCCTCGTAGTTGTAGCCTTCCCATGTCATAAAGCCGATGAGAGCGTTTTTACCAAGGCTGATTTCGCCGAGGTCTGTTGCGGGACCGTCTGCGATAACTTCTCTTGCCTCAACACGCTGACCGGACTTGACAATCGGGCGCTGGTTTACGCAGGTACCCTGGTTTGAACGCTGGAACTTGATAAGTTCGTAGGTGTCAACCTCACCTGCATCTGTGAGAATTTCAATTCTGTCTGCGCTGACGTAGGTAACCGTACCCGCATTTCTTGCGATGAGGGCAACACCTGAGTCAACTGCAGCCTTGTATTCCATACCGGTTGCAACAATGGGAGCATCTGTCTTGAGAAGCGGAACAGCCTGCTTCTGCATGTTTGAACCCATGAGCGCACGGTTGGCGTCATCGTTTTCAAGGAAGGGGATCATTGCTGTTGCAACGGAGACAACCATCTTGGGCGAAACGTCCATATAGTCAACTCTGTTTATCTCGATATCGAGGAACTCGTCACGGTGACGTGCGTTGACTCTGGGGTTCTTGAAGCGGTTGTTTTCGTCGAGGGGTTCGTTAGCCTGAGCAACGATGTAATCATCCTCAACATCCGCTGTCATATAAACAACTTCGTCGGAAACAATACCTGTCTCCTTATCTACCTTGCGGTAGGGAGCCTCGATAAAGCCGTACTCGTTGATTTTTGCAAATGTTGCAAGGTAAGAGATAAGACCGATGTTGGGACCTTCGGGAGTCTCGATGGGGCACATACGGCCGTAGTGGCTGTAGTGAACGTCACGGACTTCGAAACCTGCACGGTCACGGGAAAGACCGCCGGGACCAAGCGCGGAAAGACGGCGCTTATGAGTAAGCTCACCGAGAGGGTTGGTCTGATCCATGAACTGTGAAAGCGGAGAAGAACCGAAGAATTCCTTAACAGCGGCAACAACGGGACGGATGCTGATAAGAGCCTGAGGAGTCATCTTATCTGCGTCCTGAGCCTGAATTGTCATACGCTCGCGGACTACTCTTTCCATACGGGTCATACCGATACGGAACTGGTTCTGGAGAAGCTCACCTACGCAACGGATACGTCTGTTACCGAGGTGGTCGATATCATCCTTTGTGCCTACGCCATTAGCAAGGCAGTTGAGGTAGTTGATGGATGCGAAGATATCCTCACGGACAATATGCTTGGGAATAAGGTCATCGCAGTGTGCAAGAAGCTGCTCGAGGATTTCCTCGTCGCTCCAGTTGTTCTCTGCTGCTGCATCAACAAGAGCCTTGAGGGGTCTGAAGCAAACCTTTTCGTTGATTGCTGCTTCCTCAAACTGCTCCTTTGTGAACTGCGGGAAGTAACCTGCGATATCAACCATAGCGTTGGAGATAACGCAGAGCTTCTTGCCGTCAAGGTCGATGTAAACCTTGTCAACGCCTGCCTGCTCAATCTCTGCTGCCTTTTCCTTGGTGATAAGCTCGCCTTCCTCGGCAAGGATTTCACCTGTTGCGGGGCTGATAATCATTTCGGCTGCACTGTAACCTGCGATTCTTGCGGAAATGGCAAGCTTCTTGTTGTACTTATAACGGCCTACTCTGGAAATGTCATAGCGGTGGGGATCGAAGAAGAGAGCGTCGAGCTGTGACTGAGCCGTCTCAAGCGTGGGGGGCTCACCGGGACGCAGCTTGCGGTAAACCTCAAGAAGTGCCTCCTCTGCGTTCTGCTTCTCGTCCTTTTCAAGAGTTGCGTTGAGTCTGATATCGTCGCCGAACATATCGATGATATCATCGTTTGTGCCGAGACCGAGCTCTGTGCCGCAGAAGAGAGCACGGATAAAGGTCGTGATGAAAATCTTTCTGTTCTTATCGATTCGGACATAGTAGAGGTCGTTCTGGTCGGTTTCAAACTCGAGCCATGCACCTCTGTTAGGGATAATCTGAGCCTTGTAAAGCTCCTTACCAACCTTGTCGTGGTCGATGTCAAAATAGACACCGGGTGAACGGACAAGCTGAGAAACGATAACACGCTCTGCACCGTTGATAACGAAGGTGCCGCTTTCCGTCATAATCGGGAAATCGCCCATGAAAACTTCGTTTTCTTTGATTTCGCCGGTTTCCTTGTTGTAAAGTCTTGCTGTGACACGCATGGGAGCAGCGTAAGTTGCGTCACGCTCCTTACACTCCTTGATGGTGTACTTGGGCTTGTCGTCCATACGGAAATCGACAAAGCTCAGTTCGAGATTACCCGTGTAATCCGTGATAGTGTCGATATCACGGAAAACCTCCTTCAGACCCTTATCAAGGAACCACTGATAAGAGTTCTTCTGGATTTCGATGAAGTTGGGCATCTCCATGACCTCGTTGATCCTGCTGTAGCTCAATCTTTCGATTTTGCCGTGCTTGACCATTTGGGCTGCTTTTGCCATGGGCAAATCACTCCATTCTTATATAATAATCGTGGGGAGAAAATTAAACGAAAATCAGACGGATTTTTGTGCACAATGCACAGAATTTTTTTGCCAAATTTATTTAAGCCGATACATTTCCATTTTAATGGTGATTAAGTATTTTACAGTATTTTTTACTGCTTGTCAAGCCTTTTTTGAGCCGTTTTGTAAAGTTTTTTACTTTATTTTTAGGTTTTTATGCCAAAATCGCAAAATAAGTGCCTTTTACACAAACACAAGCAAAAAGCACACTTTGCCCTTATATCGCCGTTTTTGCGCGATACGCGAGGGTAAGTGTGCTTAATATTTTATTATATTTTCATCAACCTATGTGGTTAAGGAAAGCCTTTGTGCGCTCGGATTTCGGGTTGACGAGCACTTCTTCGGGTGTGCCCTCCTCCTCAATAACGCCATCCGCCATAAAGATAACCTTATCGGAAACATTGCGTGCGAAATCCATTTCGTGTGTTACAACAACCATTGTACAGCCCGCATCACGAAGACCCTTGATAACGTTGAGAACCTCAACGGTAAGCTCGGGGTCGAGCGCAGAGGTAGGCTCATCGAAGAAAAGAATCTTCGGGTTGAGCGCAAGCGCACGTGCAATTGCAACACGCTGCTGCTGTCCGCCGGAAAGCTGGCACGGATAGAAATCAACCTTTTCCTCAAGGCCAACTTTGCGGATTATCTCGAGCGCCTTCTGCTTTATTTCCTCATCACTGCCCTTTTTGAGAAGAGTGGGCGCAAGGGTCAGATTCTGCAGAACCGTGTACTGAGGAAAGAGGTTGAAATTCTGGAAGACAAGGCCGAAATTCAATCTGTTTTCTCTTATCCTCTCATCGCTCATTTTTGCAGTATCTGCGCTGTCGAAAAGCACCTGAGAGTCAACAACAATCTTGCCGTTGTCAATACTTTCAAGGAAATTGAGACAACGTAGGAGCGTTGTCTTGCCGCTGCCTGAGGAGCCTATAATCGAGAGAACCTCACCCTTTTCGAGAGTAAAGCTTATATCCTTGAGGACTTCGGTTTTGCCGAAGCTTTTTCTTATGTTACTTACTTCCAATATCGACATAGCTTAACTCCTGAAATAACTGAGCTTCTTTTCAACTCTGTTTAGTACAACGGTGAGAATACCGACAAACACAAGATAGAACACACCAGTAAAGAACAGCGGCCAGATAAGAGCCTTTGTTGCGGCGAGTTCCTTGGCGTTTTTGATGATTTCGCAAACCATAATACAGTTTGCAAGTGCCGTATCCTTGATAAGTGTGATTATTTCGTTTGACATCGGGGGAACGATGCGCTGAATAACCTGCTTGAGGATAATCTTTCTGAAAATCTGCGACTTGGTAAGACCGAGGACATAACCCGCCTCATACTGACCTTTGGAAATACTTTCGATACCGCCGCGGTAAATTTCGGAAAAGTAGCAGGCATAGTTAAGTGTGAAAGCAATGAGAACTGCTGTAATTCGTCCTGCATCGGCAATGCCGTACTCAAGGAACATATAACGGTCAATCTGTCCGAAAAGCTGATAGTCGAACAACAGGCCGGGCACGTAATAGATAATGAAAATCTGCAACATCAGCGGAATACCGCGGACAATCCAGACAATTATCTTGGAAATTGACTTTACAATTTTAAATCGGCTCATTGAACAGAAGGCAATAGGCAAACCAAGCGGTGCGCCGCAAAGCAGCGTCACCGCAAAGATAAGCAAAGATATTTTAAAGCCGTCGAACAAAAAAGCCGTGACTTCTAAAAAGGACATGTTTAAACTCCGGTTAATTAATATCTTTAGAGAGGTAAATCAGATTATTTCTGATCAGCAAAATCTGTGATAGCTGTTGTAGCAACACCGTACTTCTCTGCAAGAGCAGCGATTGTGCCGTCTGCTGCAAGTGCTTCGAGCTGAGCGTTAACCTGTGCTGTGAGGTCGCTACCCTTCTTGAAGCCTATAGCGTAGTACTCAACATCGCTGGAAAGTGCGTCAACAACCTTGAGGTCTGCATAATCGCCCTTACCGACGTAGCTCTTTGCAAGCTGAGCGTCAACAACTGCGAAATCAGCTGTGCCAGCCTTGATTTCTGTGAGGCACTCTGTCTGCTTGATGAAGCCCTTGAATGCTGTGCCTTCGAAGCCCTTTGCATAAGACTCACCAGCGGAGCCGCTTTCAGCAACGCCGAACTTACCGTTGAGGTCAGCAGCTGTAGCAACAGCAGCATCAGCCTTAACAACAACTACCTGGCGGTTTTCCATGTAGTTGTAGGAGAAGTCAACCTTCTCTGAACGAAGAACGCCGTCATCATCAGCTGTGTTAGCTGTGAAACCGTTCCATACGCAGTCGATTGTGTTGGAGTCAAGATCTGTGTACTTGCTGCTCCACTCGATTTCCTGGAAGATAACTTCATAACCGAGG
>JAZRQW010000035.1:0-13003 GCA_045650165.1 Acutalibacteraceae bacterium
GCCTCATACGGATGTGCAGCCATAATCCAGAATGCACTCCAGAAGCCGCCGCCGTCGCTTACTTTGCAGCGGATTTCGTAGTAGCCCTGCTTGTACCACTTTTTGAGCGCAAGGTCGCCCGCGTACCAGCCTGCGCCGAACTGACCGTCTTCAAGGTATTCGGCAGTGATAACGCAGTTGCCGTCCTTGACTTCAACCTGGCTGGGGGTACGGTAGCCGCCTCTGCGAACGCCCGTGTTGCAGTATTTCCAAACGCTTGTGTCAAGCTGTGTACCCTCAAACTCATCCTCGAAAATAAGGCTGTAGCCCGTCAGGTCAAGCTCTTCGCCTCTGGGGGTTGTGGGTAAATCAAGAATCGTAAGTCCGAAAAGCTCGATTATTGCAAGCAGAGAAGCAATTGCAACCTTGAGGCTTTTAGCGGTAAAGAGCTTTTTGAGGTGGATTTTCTGCTGCTCAACGCCCCACATCTGTCTGGGTGCGAGCTTTAAGGTTTCGGTAAGAAATTTTTCAAACATAAGTATTCTCCTGTTTATTATTCAGCAAAAGTTTTTGTTGCGTTCTTGTGAGGAATATTCTCTGTTACTGCGGCAATAAGCTCGTCAGCCGAAATAACCTCAATACCGTCGTCAAGCTGGCTGACGAAATATGCAAGGTCATCGGGTCCTACAGTCCACGGGTGAACGTTTATTACGGTGTAACCGTTGATTGTGGTGATGTCAGCAGGGTAGCTGTTGATTACGTCTGCTTGCTCTTTGATCCATTCCTGGGTAACCTGTGCGGCATCACCGCTCGGGTGCCACAGTGAGTAACCGACGGTAACGAAGGGCTTGTCATTTACAAAGAACACCCTACCTCTGCCGCCGCCGTAGCCGTTTGTGTACGGGTCGGGGTCAACCTGAAGAATACCGCCGTTGATATTATCATATCTTGCAAAATAACTGAGCTTGTTTGCGTAGGAAGCGAAATCTATCTCGGTGTTGATTTCGTCAAGCAGAGTCATTGTTGAAATTCCGGATTCGAGCATTGCTGCCGCGGTAAAGTCGGAATATGCCTTTACCTCACCCGAGGACATCATTGAAATTCTTGCGTAACCTGCGCCGGAAGGACCTGTGATGAATGAATCCTCAGGATCTTTGTTGTCAAGCGCCTTCTTGATTGCGGTAGAGGAGAATTTATACATCTGCGGAGCAAAGGTCCAGGTTATCGGGATATCGATATCGTAACTCTGCCATGTGTGGAATTCGGAGAAGCCGTTTGAAATCCACTGTGCGTTGTCGCCGTCGCTGTAAACAATTGCAACGTAGTGCTTTGTCGGGTCAAGCTCGGGAGCGGTAACGTTTTCGTTTCCGATTCTGCCGGTTTCAACTCTGTTACAGGTGAGTATGCTTGTGTTGAAGCTGTGGTCGGAGGGGATAACGTAGTGACCGAAGCGGCCTGCACATTCCGTGTGCTTGACCTCGAATTTGCACCAGCCGAGTATCATCGAGGCAGGCTCAAGCTCACTGTAAAGCTTGTCACGGTAGGCACGTGCAACGTAGTCATCGTCCTCAACGTAGGTTATGAAAATTTTCTGCTGTACAGCAAGGTCACGCAGACCGCTTGCTAAGGCATAAAGGTGAACGAGGCAGTCCTTGCGGAAAACGTCCTTGTGCTCGTCATAAAAATCACGCTCGTGTGTGAAATCGAGCACGGTTGTGCTTAAATCCGCTTTCTTTTCAAGTCCGGCGGCAATTGCCTTGGCTTCTGCCGAAACGGGCACAGCAAGCCAGCCGTATACGGTAGCGTAGTTGAATGCAAGGTTAATCTGTGCGTGGGTGT
This sequence comes from Acutalibacteraceae bacterium, assembly GCA_045650165.1. Taxonomy (GTDB): domain Bacteria; phylum Bacillota; class Clostridia; order Oscillospirales; family Acutalibacteraceae; genus UBA8612. Next base: position 1,819 of record JAZRQW010000035.1, read on the forward strand.
CAGCGTCTGAATAGAGAACGTAGCCCTTATCCGCAATATGTTCTGAATAGCGTTTGATAAGGCTTGTCAGATCCCAGTTGTTGCCGTTTTCGTCCTTGTAGAGGAGCGTACTTCCTGCAGCCTCAAGGTCAGCAAGCTCATTTTTTGACTGATAACCGTAGTTGATGAAAACGGAAGCCTCTGTTCTGCCGACAAGACCCTGAAGGCACTGTACGGCTGCAAGTTCATCCTTGCTAAGTCCGCTTACGACAACGATTTCGTCTGCAAGGGGCTTTACGTCAAAATCGTAAAGCACTTCGCTCAATTCCTGTTCGCTTAAGGGCTCAGGAATAACACCGGGAATGTACGCGGCGATACCGTTGTAAACAAACATAAAGATTGCCCAGAAAAGTGTAATTGCTGTTTTAAAGATTGCCATAATGTTTCCTCCGTTTGAACATGAATTTAAAGACGGTTCTTTACGTTTCTGTCATAATGTCCGCTGTCCTGAAAACCGACGTCAGTGCGTAAGCATTCTCCCCACTTAAACTTGATTTCCTCAAAACTGTCCGTGTAAATATTGGCTCTTTTAAAGCCGTCCTTAGCACCTCTCAGACACCAGTCGGATTCCCACATGCCGTGAGAGCTTGCTTTGTATGTCCACAGAAACCAGCTGTAGTTGAGCTTATCCATTGTGTTGAAGCAGTTTTCCCAGGTTGTGTCTCCGTGCGGGAAAAATTCGCCCATCATCATAGGTACATCGGCAAAAATAAGTTTTGTGAAGAAGGCGAAGAGATTAAAAATAAAGTTCGAGTTGTTGTAGAAGTGCACCTGATAAACAACGTTGTCCCAGCCCTTCATAAATGCGTGGGGAAGAGCAATTGCCGTCCAGATAGCCTCCATTGTGATAATGTGGTTTTCGTCAACGGCTCTTACCGTATTGTAAAGACGGGTGTAAATAAACTCATTGTTCTTTCTGCGTTCAATCTCGTCAGCCTCAACGTCGCACATCGGCTCGTTGAGCAGGTCGTACATCGCAACAGCAGGCTCGTCTTTGAAGCGTGTTGCAATCTCCGTCCACAACTCATCTGTCAGCTCGCGGTATCTTTCGCCCTGTTCCGTATCTTCATAAAGTCCGCAGGAATCACCCTTGCCGTTGTGTGGAGCATCGCTCTGGTAGCCTACAGCGCCGTGCATATCAAGCACAACATAGAGTTCTCTTTCTGCACATTCGCTGACAACCCATTCAAGGCGGGAGAAATCCCAGTTGCCGTCTTTATCAAGAATTTTTGTACCATTGTCGTCGTAGTAGAAGTTTCTGAACCAGAACGGAACTCGCACGGCGTTGAAGCCGAGGCTCTTGATTTCGTCAAGGTCATATTCCGTAATCCAGTTGTCCATATAGGTGTTGAAAAGCTCGTATGCTTTCTCTATGCCGAAGCGGTTTTCAAGCTCCGTGAGCACGGTGTAATGGTCAAGCTTTTCTTCGTACGGACCGTATGGACAAAGCCAGTCTTCCCATATCATCCATGCGCCGAGGTTAACACCCTTCAGGCGTACCTCTTCGCCTTTTTGATTGAAGAGCTTTTGTCCCTTGGTCGAAAGAAAATCAGCTGGTGTGAAGCCTGTTACGGCGTCGCTTTTTTCTGTCTGAGCCGTACCCGTAAAGCAGATGCAGGAAAGCACACAGGTAAAGCAAAGGAGCAATGCAATTATCTTTTTTGTGGTTTTCATAAAATTCAAACTCCTTGAATTTGTTAATAAAAATTATAGCATATCTTTTAAAATTTAACAATACTATAATAAATAAAGAAAGCAGTTCAGCCGTTTGGCTGAACTGCTTTAAAAAATACGGTTTAGTTTGCGGGTGCATCCTTAACGGAGATAATGCCGTTAAATACGCCGACATAAAGAGTATTGTTGGGACCGATTGTAATCGGACCGTAGCTGTTGTTCCAGTTTCTGCCAACACCTGTGAATACCTTGAATTTGGTTTCGCCTGTTTCAAAGTCAACAGCTGTGAGATACCATGCAACCTTGTTTGCGGGTATGCCGTCATCATCGGTATCCTCTGCATCGTCGTACTCTCTTGTGTAGAGGTAAACGAGACCGTTCGCTGTGGAGAGCTTGGGAACAACCGTGCAGGAGGCTTCATTGCTTTCCCATGCGATGAATGCATCTGTGCAGTTCTCGTTAAGGTCAATTCTTACAACGCCGGGCTCACTTGTGGGGTCTGTTACAAGGAAGCCTGAGCCGGACTCGGAGTAGTTGTTCTCAACGATGAAGGAACGGCCGTGAGCAATAAGGCTGTTTTCGCTTACGCTCTTGCCCTTTGTAAATACGGGAACTTCAGCAATGATATCACCGTTTTCACGGTCGTAGATACATACATGAACCTGCTCGTCGGCGTTGTCTGTGATAGCAACAACCTTCTTGATGCTGCCGTCTGCACAGGGAACATCGAGAAGTGTGGGTGTTGTACCGCTACCCTGGTTGATGGCACCGGGCTTGAGTGTTGTGCCGCGGTCATAAGAAGTTCTCCATGTGTAGTAGGGATCGCCGTTTTCCTTGATATCAAAGCGGTACATAGCGTGGTCAGACACGATGTAAACACCGTCGATTGCCATACCGAATGTGTTCTGAATTTCCTCGCCCTTGCCTTCGAACTCAAGCTTTGTAAGGTGAACTTTGCCTGTGTCCTTTTCAATGTAGCCTACTTCACCGGGACGGGTTACGAACCAGATGTTACCCTTGTAGTCCGGCATAGCGTCTGTGATGTATGAACCTTCGGGAAGGTAGCTGTTTACGTCGTACTCTTTTTCAACCTTCCACTCGGGTGTGCCTGTGGATTCGTCTATGTAGTAAATCTGAATGACATTTTCGGAGTTACCGATAATCGGCTTGTCGCCATCGTAAAGGTGGCAGTAAGCACCGCCTGAAGTATCACTTGAGATTGATGCGAAGTCAAATCTCTTGATGGCTTCGATTGTTGAGGGGCGCTGGGGAAGACGTGTTTCTGCAAGAATTTCAAGTGTATCGGGGTCGAGGAGAAGAAGGCGGAAGCCTACAACATTACCGCTGATACACATAATTCTGCCCTTGCTGTCAAACATACAGGTAGCAACAAGGCCGCCGAAAACGTTCAGCGAACGGCTCTTTACAACAGGGTTTACGCCGAGAGGGCCCATAAGGTTGTAGCAGCCTGTGTTGTAGGAGTTACCGTGCATACCGTTTCTGCCCTCTTCAGCGAGGTATGGGTTCTGCGGAACGACGATATCGTCCATAGGCTTAGCTGTTACGGAACTGCCCATGAAATCGGGGCACTTGTCAGCTGCTGCAGGCTGACGGATTGCACCACCTGGGCTGAGGAACAGCATCAGGAAAGCTGAAAGTGCAGAGAGAACCTTGAGGAATACTTTTGATGCGAAAATTGCTTCAAGCATAATTGGATTTCCTTTCTTTTGTTGTTTTTTCAGTAATGCTCATTATATCATATATTGTTTATTTGTTCAATATATTTTTAAAAGTTTGCGATTGGTACACAGACTTTCTAACGCCTATAAAGAATTAACCTCGTTGCAGATTACGGGAATATACCCATTATTATAACGCCGGTAAGGTTCATAAGCATTGGCGAAACACGGTCCTCGGCAATGTTCATTTCCGCATAGTCAAACATTTCGTAAAGTGCATCGTAGTCGGGAATGCCTGTGCTTTTAAAGGCCTCAAGGAGCATGAGCGCAACAATGTGCAGTGCCAGCTCGCCGCCAAAGCGGTGATAGCCGAGAAACTGTGTTGCTTCAGTCGGGTTTGGTATATAGGTTTTGCTTGTGTCAACCATTTTTACTACGGCTTTTTTGAAAACCTTCGGGTTTGCAAGCTCGGGATGCGTACTGATTCTGACACCTGTAAATACGGATTCGATGCCGTTTCCGGTTATTTCGGCACAGTAATCTGCACTCTTTGCAATTCTGATTGCGATATATTCGGCCTGGTTGTCCGGATAAAAGCTGAAAAGACATTCGTTAAGACTCTTTTTTTCTTCCTGTTTGCGTGCGTTGTCCGTCGCAAAGGCAGGTACGGAAAGCGAAAAACAAATTATAACCGTAAGCAGTAATGATATAATTCTTTTCATTATTTCTCACCCCGAAATACAATGGTATAAAATAGACTTTACTATAAAAAATATATACTGTCAATAAACGACATAAAAAATTAACATTATACGGTTGACAAACAGTTTTTGCGGTGATAATGTTGAAGTATAAAATGAAAACACAGGAGGAAATAACCATGGCAAAATGGCGTGTAGGCATTATCGGTAACGGCGGAATCTGTAAGGGTGCTCACCTTGAGGAGTATCTTAACGATGACAGAGTAGAGGTTGTTGCCCTTTGCGATATTATAGAGGAAAGAGCGCAGTATCTCAAGGATAACTACTTCCCCGAGGCAGCTGTTTATACTGATTATAAAGAGCTTCTTAAGGATGAAACCATTGACTCTGTTGATATCTGTACCCCCAACTATCTCCATTCAATTATAGCTGTTGCCGCTTTTGAAGCAGGCAAGCACGTTTTCTGCGAAAAGCCCGATGCAATAAGCGTTTCTGAAGCAGTCAGAATGGACGAGGCAGCAAAGAAGGCAGGCAAAACGCTTATGATTATGCGTAACAACCGCTTTGTTGCCGCATCGAAATATGCCAAGAAATATATCGAAAAAGGCGAAATGGGCGAAATCTACTGCGGTCGCTGCGGCTGGCAGAGAAGAAGAGGTATCCCCGGCAAGGGCGGCTGGTTTACAACAAAAGAGCAGTCGGGCGGCGGTCCGCTTATCGACCTTGGTGTTCACCTTATCGACCTTTCTATCTGGCTTATGGGTAACCCCACACCTGTTGCCGTTTCGGGCAATACATACTGCAAGTTTGCCGACAACGATTCAAGTGACTCTGTCAATTCCGATTTCGGCGACAAGAATGCAGACGGCACATTCGATGTTGAAGACCTTGCAATGGGTATGATTCGCTTTGATAATGGTGCTGTTCTTCAGATTGAGTTCAGCTGGGCTTCCAATATCAAGCGTGAAAACCGCTTTGTTGAGCTTCGCGGCACAAAGTCAGGCCTTGAATGGCATAACGGCGCTCTTGAAATCTTTACAGAGCAGGACGGAGAGCTGCTTGATATCGCTCCCGCAAACATGAACGAAAAGCATGGCCATATGTATAACCTTCGCCATTTCTACGATGTTGTTATCGAAGGCGCAAAGCCCATCTTCGAGCCCCAGCAGGGTATCGATATGATCAAGATTCTCTGCGCTATCTACGAATCCGCAAAGACTGGCAAAGAGGTTATTCTTTAATCTGTTTTTAATAAAAAATCACACCGCTGTATCGAACTGAAATCGGTACAGCGGTGTTTTACTGTTTGAATATTTTATTTAAGAAGAGATGAACCTGTCATCTGTGCGGGCTGCTCAAGACCCATAATCTGAAGCATTGTGGGTGCGATATCGCAGAGCTTGCCGCCTTCCTTAAGTTCGCAGTCGTAGCCGACTACGCAGAAGGGAACGGGGTAAGTGGTGTGAGCGGTGAAGGGTGAGCCGTCATCCTCGCACATCTTGTCTGCGTTACCGTGGTCAGCGGTGATAAGCACAACGCCGCCCTTTGCCATAACAGCGTCGACAACCTTGCCAACACACTCGTCAACAGCTTCAACTGCAGCAACTGCTGCGTCGAAAATACCTGTGTGACCAACCATATCGCAGTTAGCGAAGTTGAGCATAATAGCATCGTACTGGTCAGATTCAACAGCGGAAACAACCTTGTCAGCTACGATATATGCGCTCATTTCGGGCTGCATATCGTAGGTTGCAACGTTGGGAGAATCTGTAAGGCTTCTGTCTTCACCCTCGTAAACGGTTTCTTCACCGCCGTTGAGGAAGAAGGTAACATGAGCGTACTTTGTGTATTCAGCAATACGAAGCTGCTTCATGCCTGCATTGCTGATAACTTCGCCAAGAGGCATTGTGATTCTCTCGGGTTTGTAAGCTACCTCAACGTTGGGCATTGTCTCGTCGTACTGTGTCATGCAGACATAGTAAAGGCTGAGCATTTCCTCACGGTTGAAGCCGTCAAACTCAGCATCGACAAAAGCACGGGTGATTTCTCTTGCTCTATCGGGGCGGAAGTTGAAGAATACAACGCTGTCGCCGTTCTTTACTGCTTCTGCCTTTTCGTTTACGCAGGGTACGATGAATTCGTCAGTTACGCCGTTAGCATAGGACTCTTCCATCATTTCCTTTGCGCAGGTGAACTTGGGAGCATCGAGTGCTGTCATTGCACGGTATGCCTTTTCAACACGGTCCCATTTCTTTTCACGGTCCATAACGTAGTATCTGCCCATTACGCTGGCAATTGTACCGACACCGATTTCGCCGCACTTCTTGTAAAGCTCAACAAGGAAATCCTTGCCGCTTGTGGGAGGTACGTCACGGCCGTCCATAAAGCAGTGAACGAAAACCTTTTCAAGGCCGTTGCGCTTTGCAAGCTCAAGAAGAGCGTAGAGGTGTGTGTTGTGGCTGTGAACGCCGCCGTCGGATACAAGACCCATAAGGTGGAGTGCGGAACCGTGCTTTTTGCAGTTTTCAACTGCTGCCATAAATGCTTCGTTTTCGAAGAAATCGCCGTCAGAGATGGACTTGGAAATTCTGGTCAGCTCCTGGTAAACAACACGGCCGGCGCCGATGTTTGTGTGACCGACCTCGCTGTTGCCCATCTGACCGTCAGGGAGACCGACGTCAAGACCGGAAGCACCGATGTATGTGAGGGGATAGTTTGCAAAAAGGCTGTCAAGATTGGGAGTCTTTGCGGCAACAATTGCGTTGCCGTAGTCGCTCGGGTTCTTGCCGAAGCCGTCCATAATGCAAAGAAGAATAGGCTTTTTCATTTTGTTAACCTCTGTAAATCGAAATTATTTGCTTGCTGCCTTAACGATAGCTGCAAAGTCAGCGGCCTTGAGAGAAGCACCGCCGATAAGACCGCCGTCAACGTCGTACTGAGCAAGAAGCTCGTCTGCGTTGCCTGCGTTCATGCTGCCGCCGTACTGAACAACAATCTTGTCTGCTGCTGCCTTGCCGTAGAGCTCGCCGATGAGAGCACGGATAGCGCAGTTAACCTCGTTAGCCTGCTCAGCAGTAGCTGTCTTGCCTGTGCCGATAGCCCAGACAGGCTCGTAAGCGATGATGACGTTTTCAAGTTCTGCTTCGGAAACACCAAGGAGAGCAATCTTTGTCTGCATACGTACGATTTCCATTGTAATGTTCTGCTCACGCTCTTCAAGAAGCTCGCCAACGCAAAGGATAACCTTGAGGCCGTTGTCAAGAGCTGCTCTTACACGCTTCTGAACTGTTACATCTGTTTCACCGAAGAACTGTCTGCGCTCGCTGTGGCCGATAACAACATATTCTACGCCGATTGTCTTGAGCATCTTTGCGGAAACTTCACCTGTGAAAGCACCGCTTTCTGCCCAGTGGCAGTTTTCTGCACCGATTTTAACGTTGGAGCCCTTTGCTGCTTCCATAGCTGCAAAAAGGTCAATATAGGGAACACAAGCAACAACATCGCAGTCAGCATCTGCTACGAGGGGCTTGATTTCATTGATGAGAGCAACAGCCTCATCGGGAGTCTTGTTCATTTTCCAGTTACCTGCGATAACTACTTTACGGAGATTCTTATCCATTTTATAACATCCTTTCAGATTTATTTACTATAACTTTGCCCGTGTATCGCGAAATACACGGGCGGATAGATTATACGGGTTAATTATTTCTCGTTAAGAGCTGCAATACCGGGAAGCTCCTTGCCCTCCATATATTCGAGGGAAGCACCGCCGCCTGTGGAGATGTGGCTCATCTTGTCTGCGAAGCCGAGCTTCTGAACAGCTGCTGCGCTGTCGCCGCCACCGATGATAGAGATGGAGCCGCTTTCAGCAACAGCATTTGCAACTGCGATTGTACCTGCTGCGAAGTTTTCCCACTCGGAAACACCCATCGGACCGTTCCAGATAACTGTGCCTGCACCCTTGATAGCGTTTGCGAACATTTCCTGTGACTTGGGACCGATATCAAGACCCATCCAGCCATCGGGAATGTCGTCGGAATCAACAACCATAGCCTCTGTGTTGGGATCGTATTCCTTACCAACTTTGTTATCTACGGGGATAAGGAAGTTAACACCCTTTTCCTTAGCCTTAGCCATCATTTCACCTGCGAGCTCAACCTTGTCAGCCTCGAGGAGAGATGTGCCGATGATGTGGCCGAGGAACTTCATGAATGTGTATGCCATACCACCGCCGACGATAAGTGTATCAACCTTGTCAAGAAGGTTTGTGATAACGCCGATCTTGTCAGAAACCTTTGCACCGCCAAGGATTGCAACGAAGGGACGCTGCGGATTCTCAAGAGCGCCGCCGATGAAAGCGATTTCCTTCTGAATAAGGTAGCCGCAGACTGCGGGGATGTAGTCTGCTACACCTGTTGTGGAGGAGTGAGCTCTGTGAGCGGAACCGAAAGCATCGTTTACGAAGATGTCGGCAAGGTCAGCAAAAGCCTTGCTGAGTTCGGGGTCGTTCTTTGTCTCGCCCTTTTCGTAACGTACGTTTTCAAGGAGCATAACATCGCCGTCGTTGAGAGAAGCTGCAAGAGCCTTTGCACTTTCGCCGACAACGTCTGTTGCCATCTTTACTTCCTTACCGAGGAGCTCGGAAAGACGTGCTGCTACGGGAGCAAGGGAGAACTCGGGAACAACTTCACCCTTCGGTCTGCCAAGGTGAGAGCAAAGGATAACCTTTGCGTTGTTGTCAAGAAGATACTTGATTGTGGGGAGGGAGGATACGATTCTCTTGTCGCTTGTGATAACGCCGTCCTTGAGCGGAACGTTGAAATCGCAGCGTACAAGTACGCGCTTGCCGCTGACCTGAATATCTTCAACGGTCTTTTTGTTAAGTGCACTGCTCATTTTACTGTGACATCCTTTCGTGATATATATTACTAAAATTTTTGCCGGATTAAGACTATAAGCCTTTCTGATATATTCTATACTAATTTACAAATATTTTCAACATAAAATTGTTTGCAGTTTTAGCGGATACGGGCTGCTATTTTTGTTGAATTTGCTATTTCTCAAATTATTCCTTGACATTACGAAAACAGCGTGCATATAATAGTTTCATATATAATTTTACCTTAAAATCCGGGGGTCTATACAATGGCAAGAGTTTATAATTTTTCAGCGGGTCCGTCCATGCTGCCTGAGTCCGTTCTCAACAGAGCGGCTGCAGAAATGCTCGACTACAAGGGTAGCGGCCAGTCAGTAATGGAAATGTCACACCGTTCAAAGGTGTTTATGGAAATCGCCGCTGAAACAGAGGCACTTTTCCGTGAGGTACTCGGTGTACCCGAAAACTACAAAGTCCTCTTCCTTCAGGGTGGTGCTTCAACACAGTTTGCGGCCATTCCGCTCAACTTTATGAATAAGAACAATAAGGCAGACTATGTCCTTACGGGTCAGTTCTCAACAAAGGCATACAAAGAAGCAACAAAGTACGGCGAGTGCCGTGTTGTTGCAAGCTCCAAGGAGGACACCTTCTCATATATTCCTCAGCTTGAAAAGAAGGATTTCGATCCCGAGGCCGATTATGTCTATGTCTGCTTCAATAACACAATCTACGGCACAACCTACAAATATATCCCTGATACAGGCGATGTCCCGCTGTTTGCCGATGTTTCTTCCTGTTTCCTTTCCGAGCCTATGGATGTAACAAAGTTCGGCCTTATCTACGGCGGTGCACAGAAGAATATCGGTCCCGCAGGTCTTACGGTTGTAATCGTTCGCGAAGACCTTCTCGGCAATGCAAGGGATTACACTCCCGCAATGCTCAACTATAAAGAGATGGCAGACAACGATTCAATGTACAACACTCCTCCCTGCTACTCAATCTATATCTGCAAGCTCGTTCTTGAGTGGATCAAGAGCATAGGCGGTCTTGAGGCAATGAAGGAGCGCAACGAAGCAAAGGCAAAGCTTCTTTACGATTACCTCGATAACAGTAAGCTCTTCAAAAACGGTGTTAAGAAAGAGGACCGTTCAATGATGAACGTTACTTTCGTAACCGGTGATGCTGACCTTGATGCAAAATTTGTCAAGGAAGCAACAGCCGCAGGTCTTGTAAACCTCAAGGGTCACCGTTCCGTAGGCGGTATGCGTGCATCCATCTACAACGCAATGCCTTACGAGGGCGTTGAAAAGCTCGTTGAGTTTATGGCAGAATTCGAAAAGGCAAATTCCTGATTATTCTTTAGATTTTAGGTGATTATCAATGTTTAATATTCTTACTCTTAACAAAATTGCAAGCTGCGGTACAGACAGACTCGGCGCAAACTACGTTGTTGCTGACGATGTTCAGGCACCCGACGCCATAATGGTTCGTTCCGCCGCAATGCACGATATGGAATTCGATGCCGCAACGGTTGCTGTTGCCCGTGCAGGTGCAGGCGTCAACAACATTCCGCTTGACAAGTGCACAGAAAAGGGTATCGTTGTTTTCAACACACCCGGTGCAAACGCAAATGCTGTTAAAGAGCTTGTTCTCTGTGGTCTTTTCCTCTCTTCCAGAAGAATTCCTGCCGCTATTGACTGGTGCAAGACTCTCAAGGGCGAGGGCGCAAACGTTTCCAAGCTTGTCGAAAAAGGCAAGTCACAGTTTGTCGGTCCCGAAATCATGGGTAAAACTCTCGGTGTTGTCGGCCTTGGTGCTATCGGTGCAAAGGTTGCAAATGCCGCTGTTGCACTCGGTATGGATGTTGTCGGTTTCGATGCCTTCCTTACGGATGCTGCCGCTGCAGCACTCCTTCCCGAGGTTAAGGTTGTCGGTAGCCTTGATGAGGTGTATGCCGCATCCGATTATATTTCTCTCCACCTTCCCTGCAACGACAGCACAAAGGGTATGATTAACGCCGATACATTTGCCAAGATGAAGGACAGCGTACGTATCCTCAACTTTGCAAGAGGTGAGCTTGTTGATAACGCTTCTGTTATACAGGCACTCGCAAGCGGCAAGTGTGCAGCTTATGTTACAGACTTCCCGACAGATGAGCAGATTGGTGTTGAAGGCGTTGTTGCAATGCCTCACCTTGGTGCTTCCACTCCCGAATC
>JAZRQW010000036.1:0-11185 GCA_045650165.1 Acutalibacteraceae bacterium
TTCTTGTCCAGGGTGAAACCGTGCTTAAAAACTGTCCCCGTCTTACCGATGTTGATGCGGCGGTCAATATTCTTACATATCTCGGCTGTCAGGCAAAGCGTTGCGGTGAAAGCGTGATTATAAACGGTACGGGTGCCTGTCGGTGCGATATTCCCGATTCGCTTATGCAGGAAATGCGTTCCTCCGTTGTTTTTCTCGGTGCGTTGCTCGGCAGATTCGGCAGGGCGGAGCTTTCTTCGCCCGGCGGCTGTGAAATAGGCCTGCGTCCGATAGACCTGCACCTTGAAGCAATGCGTGCACTCGGTACCCGAATTACCGAAGAGAGCGGCAGACTTATCTGCGTTTGTCCCGACGGGCTGAAGGGAGCAAGAATCACCCTTTCTTTTCCGAGTGTGGGTGCAACGGAAAACGTTCTGCTTGCGGCGTGTACGGCAAAGGGCGAAACTGTGCTTATCAATGCGGCAAGGGAGCCCGAAATAAAAGAGCTTGCCGATTTTCTCAATGCCTGCGGTGCCAAAATAAAAGGCGCAGGCGAGAGCATAATAACCGTTGAGGGTGTGAAAGCTCTCTGCGGTACGGAGTTCATCGTGTCCCGTGACAGAATAGCAGCGTGCACTTTCATGGCTGCGGCATCTGTTACAAAAGGCGATGTGCTTCTGCGTGGTATGACGCAGGGTGTGCTTATGCCCGTAATTGAGCCGTTTGAAAAAACGGGCTGTAAATTTGTGCAGGACGAAAAAGGTCTTCGCATAAAAGCACCGGAGAGCCTGGGTAGCTTTTCTTCGGTGAGAACTATGCCTTATCCCGGCTTCCCGACTGATTCGCAGGCGGATTTCGGTGTTATGGCAAGCGTTGCCCGTGGTACGGGCGTTATAATCGAAAACATCTTTGAAAACAGGTTCAAATATACTGCCGAGCTGACAAAAATGGGTGCGGATATCCGCACGGAAGGCAGGGTGGCCGTTATACAAGGCGTGCAGTCGCTTCACGGTGCACAGGTTTGTTCACCCGATTTACGGGGCGGAAGTGCACTTGTTGTTGCAGGGCTCTGTGCCCGGGGTGTAACACGTGTTAACGGAATACACTACATTGACAGAGGGTACGAGGATTTTGACGGTCAGCTTTCGGCATTGGGTGCAAAAATTATCAGGGGAGAATGAAAATGTCGGAAAAGGAGAACAAGTTTATACTGGGCGACAACAGCGACGGCTACAGGCGCAGTGCGGACAGCACACAGCCTTTCAATCTGCCGCCGCAGCGTCCTGTTGAGAAAAAACCTCAGCAAAGACCAACACCTGTCAGACCGTCCGCAAGACCGTCTGCGGTACAGCCTGTACGCAGAAAGCAGCAGGCTTCGCCGCGCCGTAAATCGGGACAGGCTCAGGATGACAGACAGCCTATGTCTGCCAATGAAAAGCGCAGACTGCATAACGAATTGCGTAAAAAACAGCGCAGGCGCAAACAGATTATGACTTATATTGCACTTGGACTGGCAGTTGTTGCAATTGCTGTGGTGCTTTCGCTCACAGTGTTTTTCCAGATTAACGAAATAACCGTCAAAGGTGATTCGCCCTACACAGAGGAGCAGATTATCGGTGCATCGGGAATTTCGCTGGGTGAAAATATCATCCGTTGCGGTGCGGATAAAGTAAGCGGAAATCTTTCGAAATCATTGCCCTATATCAGTTCGGCAACCGTTGATCGTTCGGCTTCGGGTAAGGTTGTCATAACCGTAAAAAAAGCCGTGCCTGAGTGGTCATTTCTCAACGGCGAACAAGCTGTGATTATTGACAAAACGGGTAAGGTGCTTGAGATTGGTCTGCCCGAAATAGCACTTGAAGCAACAATTGTGCAGGGTGCTGTTGTCACCTATGCTGTGCCGGGTGAGGAGATAATCCTTGGTGAGGATGTACCGCTTTCGTTTGTCAAGGAACTTGGTGCAGCGTTTGATGAGGCGGGAATCAACCAGCTCACAACCGTAAACCTTTCCGATACGGACTATATCCAGGCACTTTACGACGGAAGATATAAGCTGATTGTTGGTTCGACCAGCGGCATTGATGTCAAACTTGCTCTTGCGGCGAAGGTTATTGAGCGTGAAAATGAAATAGACCCCAATCAGCACGCTACGCTTGACCTGACGGTTGACAACAAGGTCTATTTCCGCCCCGAAGAAAATCCGGATGACTATTCCGGCGGTGAGGAGGAAACTTCCGCACCTGCAGAAGAAACTTCAGATACACAGGCAACAGAATAAAAAATCATCAAGGGCAAGGAGTGTAAACACACTCTTTGCCCTAAAATTTTACTTTTTTTATAAATTTTATAAATTGCTATTGTAATTGACTTGAATCTATGCTATTATTCTTTTAACTGATTAATTATAATCAAAAATTATGTGAATTTAAAATATATTTTGGGAGGCACAGAAGAATGGGTTTCGAAATTGATAACGAAATAGAAAACGTGGTGCAAATTAAAGTAATCGGTGTCGGCGGCGGCGGCGGAAACGCTGTTAACCGTATGATCACTTCCGGTATCAGAGGCGTTGAGTTCATTGCTGTCAACACAGACAAGCAGATGCTTCTCAGCTCTCAGGCTACACACAAAATCCAGATCGGCGAAAAGGTTACCCGCGGTATGGGTGCTGGCGGCAAACCTGAGGTTGGCCAGAAGGCAGCTGAAGAAAGCCGTGACGTTATTTCCGATACCCTCAAGGGCACGGATATGGTCTTTATCACCGCAGGTATGGGCGGCGGCACAGGCACAGGTGCAGCTCCCGTTATTGCCCAGATTGCAAAGGATATGGGTATCCTTACCGTCGGTGTTGTTACAAAGCCCTTCAACTTCGAGGGTAAGCGCAGAATGACTCAGGCAGAAAACGGTATCGATATGCTCACAGAGCATGTTGACAGCCTTGTCATCATCCCCAACGAGCGCCTTCGCTTTGCAAGCGAAACCAAAATCACAATGAGCAACGCTTTCGCAAAGGCAGACGATGTTCTCCTTCAGGGCGTTAAGAATATTTCCGAGCTTATCAAGATTCCCGGCGTAATCAACCTCGACTTTGCGGACGTTCTCTCCGTAATGAAGGATGCAGGTCACGCTCACATGGGTATCGGCTATGCAAAGGGTAAGGACAAGCCCGAGGTTGCTGCAGAGGCAGCTATCTCCAGCCCGCTTCTTGAAACATCCATCAAGGGTGCAAAGGGCGTTATCATCAGTATTACATCCTCACCCGATATCGGTCTTGAGGATATCGAGCTTGCAAGTGAGAAGATCAAGGATGCAGCACATCCCGAAGCAAACATCATCTGGGGTCTTGCTTTCGACGATTCTCTCAACGACGAGCTTTACATCACTGTTATTGCTACAGGCTTCGGCTTCGGTTCCGACGGCGCTATCGATGCTCCTCCCACCGCAGCAGAAATCTTCAGCAGCGCAGCACACCCCAATATGGACACTCTCCTTACAGATGCTCCCGCAGCACCTGTTGCTCCCGTTGCACCTGCAGCACCCGCAGCTCCTGCTGTTGATGCCGGTATGGGCAACAACGATGACGATTATTTCGATTTCCTCAACTTCTTCAACGACAAGAAATAATCCAAAAGTGCATATAATATCAGGGCGCACCCAAGGTGCGCCCAATTTTGCTATAAAAGCGAGGTCATACAATGAAGCTTATCGACGGAAAAATTATATCCGAACATATCAAACAGCAGGTTATTCAGCAGGTGAATGAGGTTAAGGAAAAGGGTGTTGAGCCCTGTCTTGCCGTTATTATCGTGGGTGACGATTTTGCCTCGCGCACCTATGTAAACAACAAGAAAAAGACCTGTGATTATGTCGGTATAAAATCTCTCGAGTTTGCTCTGCCTGCCGAAACTACGCAGGAAGAATTGCTTGCGCTTGTTGAAAAGCTCAACAAGGATGAGAGCGTTCACGGTATACTCTGCCAGCTTCCCATCCCGAAGCACATCGACGAAAAGGTTATTCTCAACGCTATCAGCCCCGAAAAGGATGTTGATGCTTTCCACCCCGTAAACGCAGGTCACATTATGATAGGCGACAGCCTTCTTAAGCCCTGCACACCTGCCGGTATTATGGAAATGCTCAAGTACGAGGGTATTGAAATTGAAGGTAAAAACTGTGTCGTAATCGGCAGAAGCAATATCGTAGGCAAGCCTATGGCTATGCTTCTGATAAATGCAGGCGGTACTGTTACTGTCTGCAATTCCAAGACAAAGAATCTTTCAGAGGTTACCCGCAATGCTGATATCCTCGTGGTTGCAATCGGCAAGGCGAAATTTGTTACTGCCGATATGGTAAAAGAGGGTGCGGTTGTTATCGATGTCGGAATGGACAGGGATGAAAACGGCAACCGTTGCGGTGATGTTGATTTCGATTCCGTCAAGGAGAAGGCTTCTCACCTCACACCCGTGCCCGGCGGTGTAGGTCTTATGACCGTTGCAATGCTTATGCAAAACACCGTAACGGCAGCGAAAATGCAGAAAATCAAGGAAAACTGACTATGATTAAAGAACTTATCCTGCGCCGCACACCTGATTGGGCGGACAGTTTTATAACTGAATCGGCAGAAAGTGAAAACACCTGGAGCTATGAATCTGCCGACGGTAAGGTGCTCATAAAAGGTGGCAACGCCATCGATATGGCTGTGGCTTATTATGCCTTTCTGCGTGATAATTGTGGTGCTTATTTCGATGTTGACCACGCTCTTAAGGTTGGTGAATTTAAGCTTCCCGAGGAGAAAAAAGAGGGCGTAATAGAAAAGAAATACCGCACCTGCTTTGAGCATACCGCTTTTTCCTGCGCCGCCTGCTGGTGGAGTTGGGAAAGATGGGAAAACGAAATAGACTTTATGGCTATGAACGGTGTCAATATGCCGCTTACGGTTGTTGGTACCGAGGCTGTATGGTTCAAGACAATGAAGGATCTCGGTATAAAAGAGGATCTTGCTCTTGCGGGCATTTCAGGCCCTGCATTCTGGGGATGGCAGCTTTATAACTGTTTTGACGGCTATCTTCCGCAGAGCTCTGCCGTTACGGTCGATAAACGCATTGAGCTTGGCAGAAAGATTATAGAGCGTGAAAAACAGCTCGGTATGACGCCTGTTATGCACGGCTATTCGGGCTATATTTCACGTAATTTCATTCAGTCCAAAATTCGTGCAAGAGTAAGCAAAACCGATGAATGGTGCCTTTTTCCGAAGCAGTACCATATTTCCGTAAGAGATACAACATTCCACCGAATAGGTGCGCTTTACTACAGAAACCTCAGCCTTTTATTGGGCGAGAGTTGTTGTTTCCTTGCAGATCCATTCACTGCTCACGAGCCTGCCAAGCGTGATTCTGCCTTCCTCGCAGGTGTCGGTGCGGCTATATACAAGCTTATTTCGGACGGTGATGAAAACGCTGTCTGGGTTGTTCATTCTTCCTCTGTACGTGATGCTATGTTCCGTGCTGTTCCCAAAGAGAAGGTGCTTGTCATAGGCAGCAAAGAGGAAAGCGAAAGTCAGCGCTTTGACGGCTTTGAATTTATTGTCGGCTCTCAGTTCAATAATGCTGATGTCACATCAATACACGGCGATTTTGACGCTGTTTCAGGCGTTGCGGCAGGTGAAAGCGTAAGCGGTGTCGGTGTATTTTCCGACGGAGCTTATTCCAACGAAGCCTTCCGTCAGTTCAGCTACGCTGCAATGAGCGGCGTGAAGGATGCCGATTCCTGGCTTGAAACCTTTGTTTCAAACCGTTATCAGACGAATGATAAGTCGGCTTTCGAAGCTTTGCAACTGCTAAAAAAGAGCTGTTGGCGTAAGGGACAGCCTGTGCGTGAACACGGAAGTGCAATCTGTACAAGACCTGCAACCCTGCTCCGCCATACTTCCGTAGGCGACAGCGGTAACGATATCCCATACGATATTGCCGATGTATTTTCTGCGGCAAAAAAATTGCTTGATGCACAGGGCAAGACCTACGAGTACGAGCTGGATGTCTGCGATGTTTTAAGGCAGGCGCTCAGCGACCTTGCAAACACGGTCTGTAAAAATGCTCTTGAAGGCTATAAGACCAAGAATGTTGAGCAGTTTGAAACCAATTCAAACCTCTTCCTCGGCATAATCGAGGATGTGGACAGACTTCTTATGACAAAGAAGGAGTTTGCTCTGCCGCATTATCTTGAGCTTGCACGCTCCTTCGGTAACACTCCGGAGGAAAGTGAGAATTTTGAAATAAACGTTCTTGCACAGATTACTTCTTTCGGTCCGATTAAGGACAGCGTGCTTTACGATATGTGCTGGAAGGAGTGGGCAGGTGTGCTCAATACCTTTTACGCAAAGCGTTGGCGTGCGTTCTTTGAAACGCTTGCTGCCAATTTCAAAAAGCTCAGACGTCTGCCTGAAAAGACAAAAACACAGGTTTTTGACAGGGATGCTTACCTCGGCAGCGATTTTAACATAAGCCTTTCCAAGGTGGAAAAAGCGTGGATTGCCGAATATGCTCCTGAGAATGAGTCTGTCGGCAAAGAAGACACTCTTCTTGTTGCAAAAGAGCTTGTCGCCAAATATGGGGCAAATTTTTAATATTTTGCGATGTTTCGCATAAAATCAGTAAAAGGACTTTCGGATTTTCCGAAAGTCCTTTTTTGACGGCAAATTTTCAATATTTTGATGTGTGCTTTTTGTGGGGGATGTTGAGGATTACTGCGCTGAAAAGCACAAGGAAAATTCCGAGTGCCGAAACGATAGTCAGCTTTTCGTGAAAAACAAATATTCCGAAAAGCGTTGCTACAACCGGCTCGATGGTTGCGGTTATGTTTGCTTTGCCTGCATCCGTATACTTAAGTCCGCTTGTAAAGCAGATGTAAGGTATTACATTCGTTGCAAGCGCGAAAAGAATAAGTATAACTATGTTTGAGGGCTTGCTTACCGTGGTGCTTACGAATTCCGACGGCTTGCAGATGAATCCTGATATTATCGCGGAAATCAGGAACGTATATGCCGTGAAGGTGAGCGGAGAATATTTACGCAGACCTATTTTTGTGAATATGCTGTACATTCCGTACGTGAAGCCTGAGCCTATGCCGAAAAGTAAAGCAGCGGAGGACAGAGAATTGCCTGAATCGACTATTCCTGAAACAAGCACACAGCCAGTAAATGCCATAATCAGCGCCGCGATTTTGAGCGGCGTTATTTTTTCCTTGAACATAAACGCCGAAATCACCGTAACAAAAATCGGTGCTGTGTAAAGCAAGGTTGCGGCGATGCTTATTGAACCTGAGTTTATGGCGTTCATATAGCAGAAATTGAACAGTATTACGCTGACAAGACTCGGAAGTAAGAACATCCACAAATCCTTGAACTCGATTTTTAGCTTTTCACGGTCGCGGATAAGAAAATAAACTATCAGTGAAGCCGATGTCAGCGCGGCACGGCAGAAAACAAGCTGAAATGTTGTGTAACCGAGCGAGGTCAGTGTGCGTGTGAACAGCCCCATCGAACCCCATAGTACGGCGGCAATAATTATCAGCAGGGGAGCGGATTTTTTCATTGCTTATTCCTCGTCCTGCCACGCTTTGCAAAGGTCGACCCATTCTGCATCGGGGCAGAGTGATTCAAGTTCAGCAGGTGTGAGTCGCACTGCGCTGTTTGAACTGCCTGCAGCAGGGTAAACGATATCAAAGCGCTTGAGTGAAATGTCGAGATATATTCTGACACCCTCGTTTACCGCAAACGGACATACACCGCCTACTGCGTGACCGACAAGGTCAACTGCTTCGTCAGGTGTGAGCATCTTTGCTTTAACGCCGAAAAACGCTTTGTATTTGGGATTGTCAACCTTGGCGTCGCCTGCGGCAACAATGAGTATTGCCTTGCCGTCAACCATAAAAGACAGCGTTTTTGCGATTCTCTTGCCCTCACAGCCGAGTGCGGCTGCTGCAAGCTCAACCGTTGCGCTGGATACGTCAAATTCCTTTATTCTGTCTGCCATACCTCTTTCTTCAAGGTAGGGTCTTACTCTTTCTATGGACATCCTGTTTTATCTCCTTAAAAATCAATTTCAACTTCTACGGGGCAGTGGTCTGAGCCGAAAACCTGATCATGGATTTTTGCCGAAACGAGCTTATCATTGATTGAAGCACTCGTTACAAAATAGTCGATTCTCCAGCCGATGCCCTTTTCTCTTGCGTGGAAGCGGTAGCTCCACCAAGAGTATGCGCCTTCGAGCTCGGGATAAAAATAGCGGAAGGTGTCGGTGAAGCCTGCGTTAAGCAGTTCGGTGAATTTTCCTCTTTCCTCGTCTGTGAATCCTGGGTTACGGTGGTTTGTTTTCGGGTTTTTGAGGTCGATATCGTTGTGTGCAACGTTCATATCACCGCACACGACAACGGGCTTGGTCTTGTCAAGGGATACGAGATATGCTCTGAAATCGTCCTCCCATTCCATACGGTAGTCAAGCCTTTTCAGCCCGTCCTGAGAATTGGGTGTGTAAACGCAGACAAAGTAAAAATCCTCAAATTCAAGCGTGATAACTCTGCCCTCGGTGTCGTGTTTTGCGATGTCAATTCCGTTGAATACGGAAAGAGGCTTTTCTTTGGTGAACACGGCCGTGCCTGAATAGCCTTTTTTCTCTGCGTAGTTCCAGTACTGATAGTAACCGTCCGGTTGAAAATCAATCTGACCCTCCTGCAGTTTGGTTTCCTGTACGCAGAGAATGTCTGCGTCAAACTCGTTGAATATATCCGCAAAGCCCTTGGTCATACAGGCTCTGAGTCCGTTTACGTTCCAAGAAATAAATTTTTTCATTGTTTAACCTCTCTTTGCACAAATACCAATCCATTTTATCACACAAATTCTACGTTTTCAACTGCCGATATTTTAAATGTTTTTGTTGCAATTTTTATTTTTGTATGGTATAATCAATGCGTTATATATTATTATTGAAAATAATATTAAATATTTACGCAAATATTTAAAGGAGAGCGGATGGAAACTGTAAACACTAGCTACGATATGCACCGTCAGGAATATTCCTCTCTGCGCAAGCACGGCCTTCTTGTGAGCGCCTGTCTGCTTGGCTATTTTTTGCTGCAGAACGTGTTTGTGCTTGGCTTGCGCCTTTTCGGTCTTCAGGCTGCGTTTTACGGCAACGCTTCTTTTCAGTATGCGGCAAGTGCCCTTTTCGTCACAGCAGGCTGTCTTGGATTTCCGTTTTTGCTGATGAGTTGCCGCAAGGGCTCTTTGAGCTACCGCCGGGCTTTGCCCTTCAACTTTCCCGAGGATAAGGGCAAGACATTTTATCTTATACTTGCGGGCTTTGCGCTCTGCCTTGCTTCAAACTATCTTGCAATTTATTTCGATGCTCTTTTAAACGGTGTCGGCGTGGGTACGGTCGAAAACGAGGTTGTGCCCTCTGTCGGCGGCAGCGATACTTTTCTCAATTTTCTCTGCGCTTCGGTTGTTGCTCCGCTTGTTGAAGAGTTCGTTTTCAGGGGCGTTATAATGCAGCCTCTGCGCCGCTTCGGCAATGCGTTTGCCGTTGTGGCTTCTGCACTTCTTTTCGGTCTGTCTCACGGCGCTCCTTCAAACATCGTCTTTGCCTTTCTGTGCGGCGTCGTGTTGGGTTTTGTTGTAATCGCTTCGAAAAGCCTGTGGGTGGGCATAATTGTGCACTTTTTCAATAATTTCTACGCCGTTGCTTCTTACGAGTTTTACAATCGTTTCCCATCGTTCAGCTCGTTGCCGCAGCTTGTGTTGACGGCTGTCGTTTTCGCTCTTGGTGCTGGCTCGCTTGCGGCTCTGTTTATCAGGCGTGACTTAAAGCTGAAGCAGGTGGATTCAATCCTGTCAACCGGCAGACGAATCCGTGCATTCTTTTTAAATGTTCCGATGCTTCTTTCTCTTGCTTACCTTGTTGCAGGTGTGTTTCTTTATATCGAGTAGGGGAGCGCAGAAAAATGACAGAAAACGAAATTATGCTTCGCGCAATTGAGCTTGCAAAAAAAGCCGCAGAGCTTGACGAAGTGCCCGTAGGTGCCGTTGTTGTAAAAGACGGCGAAATAGTCGGTGAGGGCTTCAACCGCCGCGAAACGGGCAAAAACGCCCTTGCGCACGCCGAGCTGGAGGCTATAGACAACGCCTGCAAACGCCTTGGCGGCTGGCGGCTTCACCAATGCGAGCTTTACGTTACGCTCGAGCCCTGCCCGATGTGCACGGGTGCGATTATAAATTCCCGTATAAAAAAGGTTGTTTTCGGTGCGTCTGATTATAAAGCCGGCTCAATGGGCAGCGTTATAAATCTCTGCAACCTGCCGTATAACCACAAGCCCGAAATTCAGGGCGGATTTATGCAGGAGGAGTGCTCGTCGCTTCTCACGAAGTTTTTTGCAAACTTACGTGAGCGCCGTGCAAAAGCAAAACAGGAGGAACAGTAATGTATCTTCACCTCGGACAGGATACTGTCATAACCTATGACGAAATTTTAGGCATATTCGATCTGGAGGCAACCACCGTTTCCAAGGCGACGAGGGATTACCTCGCCACCGCAACAAAAACGGGCAGGGTAGTCAACGTCGGCTACGAGCTTCCCAAGTCGTTTGTTGTCTGCCGCAATAA
This sequence comes from Acutalibacteraceae bacterium, assembly GCA_045650165.1. Taxonomy (GTDB): domain Bacteria; phylum Bacillota; class Clostridia; order Oscillospirales; family Acutalibacteraceae; genus UBA8612. The sequence continues at coordinate 10,631 of JAZRQW010000036.1, forward strand.
AGACGGTGGCACAACAGTATATATTTCACCGATATCGCCCTCAACCCTGCTCAAGCGAAGCAGGAACAAATTATCGGGTATGTAAATTCAAATTGTAAATTACAGTAGGAGGAATCTTGCTTTGGATAATCAGGAAATTCAGCTTCAGGAAACACCGCTCACCGCAGAGGAACTGAGCAACGAGCCCGTCGAACAGATGGACACCGCCGTTAACGAAGAGTACGGCGCAGGTCAGATTCAGGTTCTCGAGGGTCTTGAGGCGGTTCGTATGCGCCCCGGTATGTATATCGGCTCAACGGGCCCCAACGGTCTGCACCATCTTGTATATGAAATTGTTGACAACTCAATCGACGAAGCTCTTGCGGGCTTCTGTACCCATATCGAGGTTGAGATTGAGCCTGGCGATGTTATCAGCGTTCGTGATAACGGCCGTGGTATTCCCGTTGATATTCATGAAAAATATCAAAAGCCCGCAGTTGAAGTTGCGCTTACCGTGCTTCACGCAGGCGGAAAGTTCGGCGGTGGCGGGTACAAGGTTTCAGGCGGTCTTCACGG
>JAZRQW010000037.1:0-8117 GCA_045650165.1 Acutalibacteraceae bacterium
ATGCGTGCACCAACCTGACCCGACAGAACAGGCGACCACGGCATCAGCACCTTTGTTTACGCCTACTATCCGCATAAGAACGGCTGGCAGGATGCTGAAACCGTCAAGAACGGTCTTTGCCTCAATGTTCCCGCAGTTGCAAGAGTTGCAGGCAAGCAGGACGGTGCAATCGAAAGCGGCAGCAGCTTCCTCAAGGTTGAGGGCGGCAGCTTCACCGTTGACTGTATCAAGAACGCTCAGGACGGCAGAGGTATCATCATCCGTATTGCCGAGGAAGAGCGTCGCAGAGGCAAGGGTAAGGTTACCTGGAAGCTCGGCGGTAAAACAGTTACCGAGTGTAATATGATTGAAGAGGACGAAACCCCCGTAGCCTTCGATGGCGAAACATTTGAGTTTACATATAAGCCGTTTGAAGTAAAGACATTCAGAATTTATTAATCGTCTGCGAATAACAAAATCCCCGATGGTGTTAAACCATCGGGGATTAATTTGTTTGTTTGATTTTTATTTAAGTGACTTCTTTTCCTTTGAGAACACCATACCGAATGCCATAATTACGGCGAAGACGATGAGGTAGCCGATTACGAATTTCTGGTGAGAAACAACGGTAGCAGCCATCATGAACAGACAGCCGGCAACAGCAATTACAGGTGCAAGGAAACGCTTTCCGAAGCCGACATCCTTGAGCTTGAAGAGCATCATAAGGAAAATCGGAATATAGAGAGCATAGCTTGTAACGATGGGGAGCTCTGTCGGGTCAAAGGCGATGATGCCCCAGCTTGAACCGAATGAAGAAAACTGTGAGCAGTAGAAGAAGACCATCCAAACAATGCACATCAGCAGGCCGATTGTAGCGGAGCTGGGTGCCATGTTTGTTGCCTTGTCAACCTGTGCAAAAACGTAGGGCTTGGGGCCTTCGTTACGGCTAGCAAGTGCGTACATACCTCTTGAGCAGGCAAGGGTAAGACCGTTGAGTGTGCCGAAGCATGAGATAACAACGAACACGAAAACTGCTGTGCCGCCGAGCTTGCCGAAAACAGCCTCGAAAGCAAGTCTTGCGCCTGTTTCGCCGCCCTGCATCATTTCGGCGTTGGTGATACCGCCAGCAAGACCTACATAGTAGAGAATGTAAACGATAATAACTGCAAGTGAGCCGAAAACAAGTGCACGGGGAAGATTTTTCTTTGCGTCCTTAAGCTCTGCGTTGATTGTTGTTGCAACAATCCAACCGTCATAAGCAAAGGCAGTTGCACAGATTGCGGTGAACAGAGCAGGACCTGTTTCAACCTCGTTAACTATTGTTGTGAAGTTTTCAACGGTGTAGCCCTTTGTCAGGCCGTAGATTGTGCCGACGATAGCCATAAGGAAAAGGGGAATGAGCTTGATTATTGTTGTGGAAACCTGAACCTTACCCGCAACAATGGGGGAAAGCAGGTTGATTGCAAAGCTGAATATCAGATAAAATGCGGCAACGGTCATACAAAGGCCGCCCGTGATATCTGCCTGGTCGTGGAAAATAAGAACGAGCGTATAGCGTGCCGTTACCCATGCGAGGGTCATTGTAAGGCAGGGGTAGTAGATAACCGAAGTAAACCAGCCGATGAAGTATGCATACTTCTTGCCGACAAGTGCCTCGGCGTAGTCAACAAGACCGTTGACCTTTTCAATTCTGTTTGCAAGAATTGAAAACGCATAAGCGCATGCAAGCATAATCAGACCGCCTGCTATCCATGCAAGGATACCGAGTCTGAGGTTACCGCCCGTTGCGGAAAGAATTTTTTCCGCTTTGAAGAAAACACCGCTGCCGATTACGACGCCCGTAACCATGGCGATGGCGGTCATAAGACCGTACTTTTTTTTCATTGTAGTTGCCATATTATCACTCCGTTTTATTTGGTTTGGTGAGTGTGTTATTCTTTGTCTTTGCTCAGCTGTTCCTTGAGTTCGTCGAGCGAGGAGAATTTCCTTTCACCTCTCTTGTAGGAGAGAAGTCTTACTTCGATATTTTCTCCGTACAAATCGCCGAAAAAATCAATGATATGTGTTTCGCTGCGCTGCTCGTCGTTTTCAAAGGACGGGCGGCGGCCGATGTTGGTGACCGAGCGTAGCCATTTACCGTCAATTTTTGTTTCGGACGAATAAACGCCGTATTTCGGAACTATGAGTTCGTCGGGAAAAAGCTGGTTAATCGTCGGACAGTCAAGCAGTCTTCCGATTTTGTCGCCGTGCACAACCTCGAGCGTGTAGCCGAAGTTTCTGCCGAGCATAGCGTTTGCCTGCTCAATTTCACCGTTTTCAAGCGCATTTCGGATTCTTGTGGAGCTTATGGGCAATCCGCCGTATTCTACGGCTTCGCTTGCACAAAAGGCGATATCTGACGCCTTGCAAAGCTTTTCAAGCAGGGCGCTGTCGCCCTTGCCGTCTTTGCCGAAGCGGTAGTTGAAGCCACAGCTTACGGCACCTGCGTTAAGCTTATTGATTATTATATCCTCAAAGAAACGCTCGGGCTCATAGTCTTTAATTTTGAGAAAATCAATTCTGACAACCTCAACGCCCATATCATTCAACAGCTTTTCTTTTTCGCTGTCGGTGATAAGTGCCTTGTGTGCGGTGAAGCCCTCCACATTGCAGGGCAGAGGGTCAAGCAAAAGCACGCAGGGTTGAAGCCCGTTTTGTGCCATATTTACCGCCTTTTCAATAACGGCGGTGTGACCCGTGTGAAGGCCGTCAAAATTGCCGAGGGCAACAGCCCTTTTTATTTCAGCCATATTATATACCTTAATTATCAATATAAAGCCGTTTTACCCACAACATTGAATCTTCCTTTACCTCGCCGAGGCCGAGGAATTTTCCGTCGGGTGAATATACTTTGTAAAGACCGATGTCTGTTTTGGTTTTCAGCCGTTTTGTGTCAAGCTCGCCGCCGCAGCAAAAACGCTTTGCCTGCGCTTCGGATACCGTAACCGCAGGATAGGGCAGAAGCGAATCGAGGCTGACAACATCATTTTCGGTCAATTCTTCAAGCGTTTTGCATTGACCGATTTCGGCACCGTGTGCCATAATTCTGCGAAGCGAGCAAAGTGCTGCACCGCAGCCCAATTTTTCGCCGATATCGCTTGCCAGGGTGCGCACATAAGTGCCTGCCGAGCACTTCACATCAAAGGAAAATTCCTGCTTTTCCTCGTCTGCACCCGTCATTTCAAGTGAGTAAATGCTCACTTTTCTGGCTTCGCGCTCAACCTCTATACCCTGACGGGCAAGCTCATAGAGCTTTTTGCCGTCTTTTTTTATTGCAGAGTACATCGGCGGAATCTGCTCAATTTCGCCGAGAAAAGAAAGCATAGCCGCCTCAAATTCTGCTGCAGTAACGTGACTTTCCGTTTGCGAAAGTATTTCGCCTTCCGTGTCGAGCGTATCGGTTGTGATGCCGAGCTTAACCGTTGCGCTGTAGGCCTTGTCGTGAGACGGCAGGAAGTCAATAAACCTCGTCGCACCGCCAAGCATAACCACAAGCACACCTGTTGCCATAGGGTCAAGAGTGCCGGTATGACCCGACTTTTTAGCGTTTAAAACTCTTTTGACTCTGTTTGCCGCAACAAAGGAGGTGAGTCCCTGCGGCTTGTCCAGAAAAACTACGCCCGTCATAAAGCTTCACCGATTACTTCAAGCAGCTTTGCTTTTGCCTCTTCAAGCGTGAAGGGGAGTGAGCAGCCCGAGGCGTTGCGGTGACCGCCGCCGCCGAGTTTTGAGCAGATAGCCGAAGCGTCAACGGGGTCGTGTGTGCGTACAGATGCCTTGTATTCGCCGTTTCTGCGTTCACGGATAGTTACGCCGACTTTGACGCCCTCAATCTGTCGGGGGAGTGCGGCAATGCCTTCACACTCGTTTTCGCTTGAGCCGCTCGAGTCAAACATATCCTGCGTAATTGTTATGATTGCACACTTGCCGTCAAAATGGAATTCCATTGAATCGAGCGCCATTCTTTCGAGTGCGGCATAGGTCTTGGTTTTGGTTTCAAACATATCCACGTTGATTTTTGCCGCATTTGCGCCGTAGCCCATAAGCTGTGCTGCTATTAAGTGTGTTTTGGGTGTTACATTTGCGTAGCGGAAACAGCCCGTGTCGGTCGAAATGCCGGTAAACAGCCTGTCTGCAATTTCAGCGTTCATTTCAATGCCGAGCAATTCGACAAGCTCCGCAATAATCTCTGCTGCTGCGGCAGCTGTAGAATCAACGTAACTCTGTTTTGCAAAAAGTCTGTTTGCACCGTGGTGGTCTATGCACAAATCCACACGCTCGCCATACTCGGCTTTTATGCCGTCGCCCATAAGACTAACGTCTGCTATGTCAACAGCAACAACTGTTTCTTCCGCAAAATCCTGCTTTTCAACCTCAAGATAGCGGAATTTTGCGGGAAGGTCTTCGTTGTTTATTACGTTTGCCTTCTTGCCTATTGAGCGCAGTGCAAGGCAAAGCCCGAAGCCCGAGCCGAGAGTATCGCCGTCGGGGTGAGCGTGGGTGATGATTGTGAAATTGTCGTGTTCTTTTAAGAAAGATGCAGCATCGTTAAGATTTATAATCATCTGAAGCTGTCTCCTTTTGAATTATTCTTCAGTCCCCAGGTCTTTAAGCATCTGTGCAATGCTCATACCGTGCTCGATTGAGTCGTCCGCAACGAAGCGGATTTCAGGGGTCTTTCTCAGGCGGAGCGCCTGTCCTACCTCACGGCGGATATAGCCTGCCGCATTTTTAAGTCCCTTTACTGCTTCCTGTGCGGCTTCAAGACCTTCCATTGCGCTTATATAAGCCTTTGCATAGGAAAGGTCGCCCGAAACTTCAACTCTCACTACTGTGAGGAGTTTGCCCTGAACACGGGGGTCCTTGATTTCGTCGCGGATTATTGCGATTATTTCACGCTTGATATCTTCCGCAACTCTGTCTGTTTTATAACCTGCCATTATTTTTAGAGGCGTAAGGACTGTTTAACGCAGTCCTTACGCTTAACCTTTCAATCAGTCTCTGTATTCTTCGATGATGAAGGACTCAAAGATATCGCCAAGCTTGATATCGTTGAACTTTGTCAGCACGATACCGCATTCGTAGCCTTGTACGACTTCTTTAACGTCGTCCTTGAATCTCTTGAGTGAGCCCATCTCGTCCTCTGCGATAACGATACCGTCACGTACAACACGGATTTTGGAGGCTCTTGTAACCTTACCGTCAAGAACGTAACAGCCTGCAACGTTACCGACGGAGGAGATTGTGATAATGTTACGTACTTCAACTCTGCCCTGTACAATCTCACGGGTCTTGGGTGCGAGCATACCCTTCATAGCTGCCTCGATTTCCTCGATACAGTCATAGATGATGCGGTACATTCTCATCTCAACGCCGTCACGCTCTGCGTTTGCCTGAGCTGCGGGGTCGGGACGGACGTTGAAGCCGACGATGATGGCGTTGGAAGCGTTAGCAAGCATAACGTCGCTCTCGCTGACTGCGCCGACACCGTTGTGAATAACTCTGACGCGTACTTCGTCGTTGGAGAGTTTTTCGAGGTTCTGCTTGACTGCTTCTGCAGAGCCCTGAACGTCTGCCTTGACGATAACGTTGAGGTCCTTGACCTCGCCTGCCTGAAGTGAGGAGAAGAGGTTGTCAAGTGTGACCTTCTGTACGGAGTTGAACTGTTCGTCCTTAATCTTCTGCTTACGCTGTTCAACAAGCTCACGTGCGAGACGCTCGTCGGAAACGGCGTCAAATACGTCGCCTGCCTGCGGTGCTTCTGCAAGACCCATAATTTCAACGGGGCAGGACGGACCTGCTTCCTTGACGTTCTTGCCGTGTTCGTCAACCATTGCTCTTACACGGCCGACCGCTGTACCTGCAACGATGATGTCACCGGAACGGAGAGTACCGTTCTGAACAAGGAGGGTTGCAATCGGGCCACGGCCCTTGTCGAGTCTTGCTTCGATGACGATACCCTTGGCTGCTCTGTTGGGGTTAGCCTTGAGCTCCTTCATCTCTGCAACGAGAAGTATGGATTCAAGCAGTGTGTCGATACCCATCTTAGTGTGTGCGGAAACGGGAACACAGATTGTGTCGCCGCCCCACTCTTCGGGAATGAGCTCGTACTCTGTAAGCTGCTGCTTGATTCTGTCGGGGTTTACATCGGGCTTATCCATCTTGTTCATGGCTACGATGATTGTGACACCTGCAGCTTTTGCGTGGTTGATAGCCTCGATTGTCTGGGGCATGATACCGTCGTCTGCGGCAACAACAAGCACGGCAATATCCGTTGCCTGTGCGCCACGGGCACGCATTGATGTGAAAGCGGCGTGACCGGGAGTATCAAGGAAGGTGATAAGCTCGCCGTTTGCCTTTACTCTGTAAGCACCGATGTGCTGTGTGATACCGCCTGCCTCTGTGGATGTAACGGAGGTGTGGCGGATAGCATCGAGAAGTGATGTCTTACCGTGGTCAACGTGACCCATAACGACAACAACGGGGTTTCTGGGCTGAAGGTCTGCATCGTCGTCCTCTGTGGCGTCGATGATTCTGTCCTCAATTGTGACAACAACTTCCTTTGTGACCTTTGCGCCAAGCTCGCTTGCTACGATTTCTGCTGTATCGTAGTCAAGAACGTCGTTGATTGTAGCCATCTGACCGAGTGCGAAGAGCTTCTTGATTACCTCTGCGGCTGTCATCTTCAGCTTCATTGCAAGGTCGCCGACTGTGATTTCGTCGGGAACTGTAATGGAAATCTGTCTGCTTGCACGCTCTGCGGCAATTCTCTTGAGTCTTTCAGCCTCTGTCTCACGGCGGCGCTGGTTGCCACCCTGCTTGCGGTACTGCTTGGATTTCTGGTTGAGCTTCTGCTTTCTGACAGATGAATCCTGAATACCTTCGGACTTGTTGACGGGAACGATGTTCTCGTAACGCTCGTTGTATTTTTCGAGCTGAACATTGTCTGCTCTTGTGTCGATTGTTCTCTTTTCGCCCTTTGTTCTTGCCTGAAGCGGACCTGTTTTGTCCTTCTTCTTGGGCTGCTGTTCGGGCTGCTTTGCCTGGGGCTGCTGCTGAGCAGGCTTCTTCTCCTGCTGCGGCTTACCTTCGGGCTTCTTCTGTGCGGGAGCGGCTGCCTTTTCGGGCTTGTTTTCTGCCTCTGCCTTAGGTGCAGCTTCCTGCTTCTTCTCGGGCTTCTTCTCCTCGGGCTTGGGCTGTGAAGCGGTTGCGAAATATTCGTCAAAGCTGCTTACTGCCGATTCCTGGGTGAAGGTTTCAAAAATGACGTCAAGCTCTCTGTCTTCGAGGGCTGTCATGTGGTTTTTTGTGTCGTCAAAATACTTTGCAAGCAGCTCGAGCACAACCTTGCTCGACTTGCCGAAATCCTTGCCGACTTCGTGGATTCTGTATTTGATTGCTGCCATGCGTTATCCTCCTTAATTCTGCTCGTCGGATTCAAGCTCCGAAAGCATACTGTCATATACAGGCTGTTCAATTTTACAGCCGAAGGCTCTTTCAAATCGCTTTGCCTTGATTGCGGCGGCAAGGCAATTGCTGTTACGGCAGATATATGCGCCCCTGCCGTTTTTCTTTCCCGTGAGGTCAAGCGAAATCTCACCCTCTGGTGAGCGTACCGCACGGATAAGCTCCTGCTTGGGCTTCATTTCGCCGCAGCCCAGGCACTTGCGCAGCGGAACCTTTTTCGGTTTATTCATATTGCCACCGCCCTTGTATTATTATTCTTTAATCTCAAAAAATCCGCTTTCGGGATTGATGTCGATTTTCCAGCCTGTAAGTCTTGCGGCAAGGCGTGCGTTCTGACCCTTGTTGCCGATAGCGAGTGAAAGCTGGTTGTCGGGAACTGTTACGCAGCAGGAGTTGGGAGCGTCGTCGAGAACTTCAACGCTGATAACGTCTGCCGGAGCAAGAGAAGCGGCAATGAATTCAGCCGGATTCTCGCTGTACTTAACAATGTCAATCTTTTCGCCGCCGAGAGCATCAACAACTGCCTGAACTCTCTTACCGCCCTGACCTACGCATGAGCCAACAGGATCAACATTTTCATTATCTGACCAAACTGCGATTTTTGTTCTTGAACCTGCTTCTCTTGAAACAGA
>JAZRQW010000038.1:0-11665 GCA_045650165.1 Acutalibacteraceae bacterium
GAAACCTCGCAAGAAATCGGCAATATCGGCAGTACTCTGTTCGGTTGCCGCAATTATTCTTTTTGCGCTTACCGCGGTACTTGCAAAGCTCAACGAAATGAAGACAGCCGAGGGATTCCACGTCAACTATTTCCGTGATTATTACGGCAACCGTCTGCTTTTCTGGATAACAGCGATAGCGGGTATAGCCGCAGTAATTGCGGTTTCAAAACTAATACCGCCCGCAAAGCCGCTCACCTATGTAGGACAAAAAACTCTGCCTATACTCGTTATGCAGAAATTCCCGATAATGCTTTTCAATACCGTAATACCGTTTACAGCCACACTTCTCGATAACTCAAATATTATTGCGATAACCGTACTTTCGGTTGTAACGCTGATATGCTGTCTTGCCGTAAACCTTTTTGCAGAGAGATTCTTACCATTTGTATACGGCAAACGGTACAGCAAAAAAACAATAATTCAGGCAAAATAAAAGACCGCAACATACGTTGCGGTCTTTTACTGCTTCTGACCCTTAACGGGCTACACAAAAAGGGAATATAGAAAGGCATTTGTAGGACTTCAAACAGCCTGTTGCAAAAGCAAGCTTCTGCCACACTTGCATTTGCAAAGTTATAGTAAAATATTTCCGTAACAAAACTGTAAACGCTTTGTAACATAGCAGTAAACGCAGTGTTGCAATTATCTGACTATAGTGATAAAATATACACAAACAAAGTATTTAACGCAGGTGATAAAAATGGCTGTTATTCTTGTAGTTGAGGATAATAAAAACACACAGCTTCTTACCGCAACAAGGCTTAAACCGTACTTTGAGGTAGTATGTGCTGATGACGGACTTGATGCTCTTGACGTATTCTATTCACGTCACATCGACCTTGTTATAAGTGATATTATGATGCCTAATATGGACGGTTTTGAGCTTCTTCAGCGTATACGAAGCGAGGGCTTCAACACGCCCGTGCTCCTGCTTACAGCCAAGCAGGCAATGCAGGACAAGCGTGAGGGCTTCAACCTCGGCACTGACGATTACGTAACAAAGCCTGTCGACTATGACGAGCTTCTGCTCAGAGTCAATGCTCTGCTCCGCCGTGCAAGAATTGCAACCGAGCGCCAGATAAAAATAGGCAAGCTCTCCATAGACGACGCTGAACATACCGCAATATACGACGGCGAGACAATTCCTCTTTCACGCAAGGAGTTTGACCTGCTTTATAAATTCCTTTCATACCCCGGCAAGATTTTTACAAAGAAACAGATTCTCGACGAGATATGGGGTATTGACTCCGAATGTACAGAAGACACAATCAAAACTCACATCAACCGCCTGCGCAACAAGCTTGACGGCTGCAATGAAATTGAGATAATAACAATCAAAGGCTTCGGCTACAAGGTTGAGATAACAAAATGAGCAAGAAAAAGAAACGTAAAAACCAGGTATCTGCCGCTAAGGATATACAGCTCAACAGAGGACTTTCGCGTTGGTACACACTGCAAACCTTTATTATGCTGGGCATCAGCGGATTCACGACAATAGTCATGGATCAGCTCAGTAAGTATCTTCGTGATACACCTGAGTTTGACACATTGCGTCTGCTCGGATTTGTTGGTGTGCTGATTGTAATTCTCGGTGTGTTTATGCTGCTGCAGTACAGCGCAACAAAACGACACCTTGAAAAGATATACAACTCTGTAGAAATGCTTGCACACGGCCACTACGGTCACAAGCTCAAGGTCGGCAAATACACTGTTTTCCGCAACCTCGCATTGGATATAAACCGACTCAGCGAAGAGCTGCAGAAGGTGCATATGCTTCGTACTGATTTTGTCAACGGCTACTCACACGAGTTTAAAACACCCATCGCATCCATCAGCGGTTTTGCACAGATACTGCTTAAAAACGGCAATGAGCTGACTGATGAAGAAAGAAAAAAATATCTGAAAATAATCGTGCAGGAATCTGAGCGACTTTCAAAGCTTTCAAGCGACACAATTCTGCTCTCACAGCTTGAGTCGCAGAAAATTCTTGCAGATACGGCACCGTATTCTCTTGACGAACAGCTTCGCCGCTGTGTTATAATGCTTTCCAATCAATGGGGCGAAAAAAATATAAACCTTGTCGGCGACATTGATGAGGTAATCTATAACGGCGACGAGGACATGATGCAGCACCTCTGGCTCAACCTGCTCAATAACGCAATCAAGTTCACACCCGAAGGCGGCACGATAACGGTAAGCCTGAAGCAAGAAGGTGAAAAAATAATTGCATCGATTGCCGATACGGGCGAAGGTATGAGCGAAGAAATGGTACAACGCATTTTTGATAAATATTATCGGGGCAACTCGGGTAAATCCGGCAACGGTCTGGGTCTCGGTCTTTCAATAGTCTACAGAATTATAATTCTGTGCAAAGCAAGAATAAAGGTTGACAGCAAACTCGGCGAAGGCACCACCTTTACAGTCGAATTGAAAAACAAATAATATAAACCAAAGCTTGTAAAGGTGATTTACAAGCTTTTTTTAATGTGATATACTAATTGATGGATTTATTCTCACAGAGGTGTAAAAAATGGCGATTTATAAAAACAGAACAGACCTTCATATGCACACAAACAGCTCGTTTGACGGCAACTACCCTGCCGCTGAAATGTGCGAGGCTGCAATAGCAAACGACCTTGCAACCATTGCTTTTACCGACCACTTTGACGTCGATTTTTATGCTCAGCACAATCTCGGCACACGTCAGCAGACAAGCTACGATGATATTGTTTCCGCACGCGATGCATTTGCAGACAAGCTTCAGGTACTTGTCGGTATTGAAATGGGTCAGCCGACATATGACCAAGAGCTTACCGAAAAATCGCTTGCACGATATGATTATGACTTTGTAATAGGCTCAATACACAACCTTCGTAAAACCCCCGATTTCTGCGAGCTTGACTATACCAACATGACCATCGACGAGGTTTACGGTCTGCTCGATAAATACTTCGAAGAAATGCATCTTCTTGCAAAGTGGAACGGCTTTGACACACTTGCCCACCTGACCTATCCCTTGCGCTATATTATGGGCAACTACGGCATTAAAGTTGACCTTAAAAAGTATGATGATATCGTTGACGAAATCTTTAAGACGGTTATCAATAACGGCAAGGCTCTCGAAATCAATACGAGCGGTCTGCGACAGAAAATCGGCGTGACTATGCCGACGGTTGACTATGTCCGCCGCTTTAAAGAGCTCGGCGGTGAGCTTCTCACCCTCGGCTCGGATGCTCACTTTACCGAGCACGTCGGCGCAGGAATCAACGAAGGCTTTGCAATTGCCGAAGCCGCAGGCTTTGAGTATGTGACTTACTTCGAAAAGCATAAGCCCACAATGGTTAAGATTGAGAAATGAATTCCGGTTTGTCGGTGACAAACTGTAATTTACAGGAGGAAAATATGAAAAAAAATATAAGAATTAACGCTCCTGCAAAAATTAATCTTTTACTCGACATAATTAAATTATTGCCCAACGGCTATCATAGCCTTTTTATGGTTATGCAGACCGTTGACCTTTGCGACGAAGTAGAGGTCACTCTTCGTGATGACGGAAAAATTACGCTTGAATGCACGGAAAAGGCTCTGCCGACGGACAGCAGAAACATCGCCTACAAAGCAGCTGTTAAATTCTTTGAAGCCAACGGTTTAAATTTCGGTGCAGATATAAAACTCACCAAAAACATTCCATTTGAGGCAGGTCTTGCAGGCGGCAGCACGGATGCGGCAGCGGTATTGAAAGCGCTGAATATTCTGTGCGATACAAAAATGACCGATGATGAGCTTTGCAAAATCGGCGTGAAGCTTGGTGCAGATGTGCCGTTTTGTATTTGCGGCGGTACTATGCTCGCCCAGGATATCGGTCAGGTGCTGTCACCCTTGCCCAGGCTCCCCGATTGTTATATTGTCCTCGTCAAGCCCGAGGCAGGCGTTTCCACAAAAGAGGCTTTTGCCGCCTTTGATTCGTGCGAAAACATCCGCCACCCCGACTGCACAGCGATGCTCCACGCCGCCGCAAACGGCGATTTTGAGGGGATGATGCAGAATGTCGGCAATGTTTTTGAGCAGTTTGTCGAAGTTCCGCAAAGGGCGGATATAAAGGCGATAATGCGTGAGTGCGGCTGTCTTGCCTGCTGTATGAGCGGCAGCGGACCCACAGTTTTCGGCGTTTTTGATTCAAAGGAAAAAGCGGAAAACTGTGTTGAAAAAATTCCCGCAAAGCTTGGCAAAGCTTACCTTACAAAACCGATATAAAAAGCAAAAAGCAGGTCGTAAGACCTGCTTTTAGTTTTGCCTATTTCACCATTTCAAGTATTGCTCTTTTGGGCTTGACACCGGCGGAGCTTGAAACAACGGCGCCGTTTTTGATAACGAAGAGTGACGGAATTGTCATCACGCCGAATTTTTCCGCAAGCTCGGGGTTGTTGTCAATGTTGATTTTGCCAACGGTGATATCGGGATTTTCTTCTGAAATCTGTTCAATCACAGGCATAAGCGTCCGGCACGGATTGCACCAGTCTGCATAGAAATCCAGCAAAACCGTTTTGTCGCTTTTCAAAACAATACTTTCAAAATTTTCGCTGTTAATAATAACTGCCATTTGTTTCTTTTCACCTCTTGTATTTTTTGGAACATCAGATGCACATTTTAAAAATCTACACGAAAATGAAATATGTCGGTAGTTTGAACGGAGCAGGCTGACGGGCACAAGCGTTACTCCTTTATCCGAGCGAGGGTACCATAGGCGATAGAATCAACTTAAAAGTCAGATCGTTGTCAGGAGCCGTTATGGCAGCAGAACAAAACATTTTTTGTTCTGTCTGCCGAGCGAATGTTTTTCCGTCAGCCGTAAGCGGAGTGCGGTAAAGCCAAAAGTTTTTTTGGTTACTTTTGTAACGCCTGACAAAAGTAACATAAAGCGTGATATTTGGGTTGGTTGCAGTTTAAAAAAGTATTTACAAATAGTATTTTCTTTTTTTCACGGAATATATACATATAATTTTATTTTTAACAACACACGGCTTTGTCAAAAAAATGACACTTCCGCAAAACGAAAGTGTCACAAATATTTTTGTGTTTTACAGCAGTTCTTTTCTCAGTTCTGCGCCGGATTTTGCGCTCAGGTATGCAGGCGGAACGTCGAAAACGGTCTTACAGCCGCTCATACCCTCTGCGCTCATTCTTGCCGCCGCTCTTGCAAAGCAGACTATAACGCTTGCGGTGAATTCGGGGTTTGAATCAAGCTTGAGGCTGTATTCAATAATGTGGCTGTTTTCAAGGTTTGCGCCTGTCTTGCCGCTGCGGATAACGAAACCGCCGTGGGGAATACCGCTGTGGTTTGCGTTGAGCTCTTCCTGTGAAATGAAGTTGACTGTCGTATCGTAATCGGCAAAGTAGTTGGGCATATTTTTGATTTCTTCTTCGATTTTTGCCTTGTCTGCGCCGTCCTTTGCAACAACAAAGCACTCTCTTGTGTGCTTTTCTCTTGTTGTCAGTTCGGGGTTTGAGCCGCTTCTGACTGCTTCAAGTGCCGCCTCAACGGGTACTGTGTACTGCTTGCCGTCCGCAACGCCTTCAACACGGCGGATTGCGTCGGAATGGCCCTGGCTTACGCCCTTGCCCCAGAAGGTGTAGTCCTTGCCGTCGGGCAGAATTGCGCCGCCGTAAAGACGGTTGAGTGAGAACATACCGGGGTCCCAGCCGACGGAAATCATTGCAATTTTTCCGCTTTCCGTTGCCGCTTTGTCAACATTGTCAAAGTGCTCGGGAATTTTTGCGTGGGTGTCAAAGCTGTCAACAACGTTGAAAAGCTTTGCAAGTGCAGGTGTCTGCTCGGGCAGGTCTGTTGCGCTGCCGCCGCAGATTATCATAACATCTATTTTATCGGTCATTTTTTCGGCATCCTCTGTTTTGTAAACAGTAACGCCGGGTGTGTTGATTTTAACGGTTGCAGGGTCTCTGCGTGAGAAAACCGCAACAAGCTCCATATCGCTGTTCTGCTTTATTGCGTTTTCAACACCTCTGCCGAGGTTGCCGTAGCCGTAAATACCGATTCTTATCATTTAAAAGCGCCTCCGTAATAAAATTACAACGAAAATATAACACAATAAATTATATTATTCAACAACAATTTTTGCAGTTATCCTATGGAATATTCACTGCCGCCCACAAGCACGGGCGAGGCAGAAACTTATTTTTTGAACTGCTTTTTAAGGCGGAGTTCCTTGGAGAGAATCATTTTGCGAAGGCGGAGCGACTTGGGTGTTACTTCAAGAAGCTCGTCGTCCTTGATAAACTCCATACACTGCTCGAGTGAGAGGTTTGAAGGCGGAACAAGGCGCAGAGCATCGTCGCTGCCTGCAGCACGGGTGTTGGTAAGCTGCTTTTTCTTACAGACGTTGCATACAATATCCTCGTTCTTTGAACACTCGCCGACTATCATACCCTCGTAAACGGGAACACCGGGACCGATGAAAAGTCTGCCTCTGTCCTGGGTGTTGAAAAGGCCGTAACCTGTGGATTCGCCTGCCTCGTGAACAACGATTGAGCCACGCTCACGGGTCTGGATATCGCCTGCATAGGGCTCATAGCCGTGGAAAAGCTGGTTCATAATACCGTTACCGTTTGTATCGGTGAGGAATTCGGAGCGGTAGCCGATAAGACCTCTTGTCGGGATTTTGAATTCAAGGTGGGTTGAGCCGCCGTCACGCACGCCCATATTTTCAAGCTCTGCTTTACGTGAGCCGAGCTTTTCGATAACTGCGCCTACGTACTGCTCGGGCACTTCGACAATAAGGAGCTCGACGGGCTCGTAAATTTCGCCGTTGATTTCCTTAAGAATAACCTTCGGACGTGAAACCTGGAATTCGTAGCCCTGGCGGCGCATTGTTTCGATAAGGATTGAAAGGTGGAGTTCGCCTCTGCCCGAAACCTTGAAGGTGTCGGTTGTTTCAGTTTCCTCAACACGCATACTTACGTTTGTTTCAACCTCTTTGAAAAGGCGGTCGCGGATGTTACGGGAAGTGACAAACTTACCCTCCTGACCTGCAAAGGGGCTGTCATTGACAATGAAGTTCATTGAAATTGTGGGCTCGTCAATCTTGACAAAGGGCAACGGCTCAACACAGTCGGGTGCACAGGCCGTTTCGCCGATATTGATTTCGGGAATACCCGAAACGCAGATAAGGTCGCCCGCCTTTGCTTCCTCAACCTCAACTCTCTTAAGACCTTCAAACTGGTAAAGTCTTGTGATACGCTCGTTTTTCTGTGAGCCGTCTGTTTTGCACAGTGTTACAATCTGGTTTTTCTTTACAGCGCCTCTTTCAACTCTGCCTACACCGATTCTGCCGACATAATCGTCATATTCAAGCGATGAGAAAAGAATCTGAAGCGGTGCGTCAACATCGCCCTTGGGTGCTTCGATATTTTCAAGAATAGCGTCAAGCAGGGGTCTCATATCACCCTCGCGTACGTCAGGGTTAAGCGAAGAATAGCCGTCCCTTGCGCTTGCGTAGACAACGGGGAATTCAAGCTGGTCGTCGTCCGCACCGAGCTCAATAAACAGGTCGAGCACTTCGTCAAGTACCTCGGCAGGTCTTGCGCCGGGGCGGTCAATCTTGTTGACGACAACAAGAACTTTTTTGCCAAGACCGAGTGCCTTTTTGAGAACAAAGCGTGTCTGAGGCATGCAACCCTCGAATGCGTCGACAAGCAGAAGAACACCGTCAACCATCATCAGTATACGCTCAACCTCACCGCCGAAATCGGCATGGCCGGGGGTATCGACAACGTTGATTTTTGTATCCATATAGCGGATTGATGTGTTCTTTGAAAGTATGGTAATGCCTCTTTCACGCTCGAGGTCGTTCGAGTCCATAACTCTGTCCTCAACCTGCTCGTTTTCGCGGAAAGTACCGCTCTGCTTGAGCAGCTCGTCAACAAGTGTTGTCTTGCCGTGGTCAACGTGAGCGATAATGGCAATGTTTCTGATTTCTTTGCGCTCCATATTTTATAACTCCAATATACATAAAATCACGGTTATTTATTATATACCTTATTTTGCAAATTTCCAATGGCAGATTTGTCAAAAATTAAGCCGACAACACAGAGCAAAATTGTAAACATCATTATCTGAACGCAAAAAACCTGCGGCAGAAACCAATCAACCGCAGGTTTTTCAATTATTTTGCTCTTTGTGCTGAATAGTTGACATCTATGGATTTTTTGAAAAGCATATAGTCGTATGACGGACGCCAGCTGTTACCTGTGCTGACATTGTCTTTGAAGCTATCCTCGTCTGCAGCAACGTTGATTGCCGCTAAGCCGCGAAGCTCACCGTCTGCCTTGTAGCAGGTGTCCCAGAATGCGTGGTGACCGATGTAGGTTACACTTTCGGGGATATAGACATAGGTCATTGCCTGGTTGTAGCTGAAAGCATCCGAGCCGATGTATTCGAGACCTTCAGGCAAGGATTCGTAGACCACGCCGAGTGCTTCGGGGCCGACAAACCTTGTGGTCGTTACTTCTTTATCGGTTTTGTACGAATAAATACCGCTCAGCCTCGGAATTTCAAAAAAGCCGAGTGTTTCAATGGTTTTAAGCCCTTCGGGAATATAGACATCCGTCATATTCGCATAGTTGAAGGCAAGCTGACCGATTGTTTCAACACTTGATGGAACAACATAGGTGAGAACGTCTCTTTTGTATGCGATGAACCTCGGGTCGTTGTCTTCAATTTCAATTCTGAAACCGTTTTCGTCATACTCTGCATAGCCGTATAATTCGGCACGGTAGGTGTCGTGGTCGCACGGTACGCAGATGAGTGTTTTCATATCCTTGCTGTAGAGCACGCCGTCAATATCGCAGTAATTGGGGTTGGCTTCGTCAACCTCAATTCTCTGCAGTGCCCAACAGGAGTAAAACGCCTTGGGGTCAACGTTTGTGACCTCGGGGCCGATGTTGATTACCTTGATTTTCTCATCGCAGTTGAGGGCGTAGGCGCGCACGGAGGTGACCTTTTTGCTCTCGTCCTTGTCAACGGAGAAATTCGTGTAAACATCGGGGTTTTCCTTGTCGTAGGAAAGGCTTGAAACGTAGTCGATATCAAGCTCGGTCATATAGCCCGTGTTGCTGAACTTTGAAAGTTCGTAGGTTACCTGTGAACCGTTTGTGAGTTCCTTGTATTCGAAGGTGTCCTTCTGCACGGTGCGCACGCTGAAATACATCGAAAGCGTGACTGCAACAATGATAACTGCCGCAAAAATAAACTTCTTCAACCCGTAGTGTTTATAGGGCTTGTTGATGTGCGGTGCGGCAAGACCCTCTACCTGATAGGTCCATATTTCGTCCTCGGGTATATCGAGATGGGCTTCGATATCCTGATTGTTCATCTTTTTTTCTTTTTTGCTCATTTTGTCCGCACCTCCTTAACCCAAGTAGCCGCCGGAAACGGTTTCGCCCGCTTCTTTGGCGTTCTTTTCGGTTACTTCTGCACGGCGCTTGAGAACTTCCATAACCATATTCTGCTTCTTGCTGTCGTAATCCCAGAAGAGGTAGGGGATAGTCATAAGGAAGAAACCGATAACGTCAACAATAATCGGGATAACTATAATGTTTCGTCTTGAAGCATCAATAAACAGTACATCCCAGTTGCTGTTGAAGCCGTAGCCGAGAAGCATAAGCGGAATGATAAGGCCGACAAAGGAAACAATCGGTCCCGTAAACCAGCCGAAAACGCCTGCAAAGCTTTCAAGGCGTTCGCCCGAAAGGTACATCTGATAGTCGCCGATACGCACGTCCATATCATGGCCTGCGGTTGTGGGAACGGTCTTTGTCATTTCCATAAAGAACATAACAACAATACAGATTGTGCCGCAAAGGGTGAGGTTATCGCCGCAGAACCACATTGCCGCAGCGATGATAGCATAGCCTATGGCACGGGTGAGCTGATAGAATATCATAATCTGCTTGTAGGAGAAACGCTTGAGGAAATAGGGGGATAAGAAATCGGGCGGAGTGCCTGCAAAGGAAATAAGCATTGTGATAAGGCTGTAGGGCAGACCGCTCAGGCGGAATGTGTAGAAATAGATAATCGTGACAAACGGAAGCATACCGTTGCCCAGTGAATCAATAAGACCGACTATGGTTTTGATAAGCAGATATTTGTTCTTGAGCACGCCGAACATACCGTCCCAGAACTTTATCTGCACCTTTTTCTCGATAGGCGGCTGGGGGATACGCTCTTTGACTTTGCCTGCGAAAATCATTGTGCAGGCTGCAAGCACGGTGAAGGTTATCGGGATAACGTAGCGGTACATATTGATATCTGCCCACTCATAGCGAAGCGAGCCGATAACCGCCGTTACAACAACGCCGATAATTGTGTTTGAGAAGTGGGAAAGCTTGACGGGGTAGCTGCGCACATAAATTCTTTCCTGCAGGTTGGGGCTGATGCTCTTTGTGCAGGTTTCCATATTGTTTGCAAAGCCGAAAACATTGTAAGTGGCAAACAGAAGATTGGCAACCCAGACGCGCGTTGCAACGTCGGGAATGTTATATACGGGCAGCCAGCCGATGAGGAATACCATTACACACTTGGGCACGACATCGCAGTAAAGCGAATATTTGTATCTGCCGTATTTGGGTAACAGCTTTTTGCGCCAGAATATGTTTCGGGCACCCACCCAGCCTGTGTACAAAAAGTGCGTACCGAAGGTTTTGAAGCACGCCGTGGCGTTCATACCCTCAAGGCCGTTGAGGTAGGTGATAAACGAACTTGTCTGGTCGAAAAGCTGTGAGTAGTCAAACAGTATCGTAGAAATACCGAAAGCCATCATCAACCCGTAAACACCGTAGAATTTTCTTTCTGTCTTCTTGGGCAGGAAGCCGAGGTTGTCACAGACAAACCACCACATCAGCGCCGAAATATAGCCCAGCGGCATATTCAGAATACTGATAACCGAGAAGGTGAGGTAGGGCAGCTTGTAGTGGTGCATAATCAGGTAGCAAGCAGAGGCAAAGCCTATGTACTCAAGCAGCTTTGAGCCTGCGTAGTTGCTGCCTACGGCAAAAACAACATCTTTATACTCTTTGTACGGAACGTATTTGCCGGGGGCGGGAGTGTCCCAATGGTCCTTGATTTCGGTGAAAAGCGACTTCACCTTGCCAAGGTCTAATTTGGCCATTTCTGTTCCTCCTTGCAGAATTTATAACGTACATTTTAACATATTTTCCAAATAGTGTAAAGTAAGTTTTGTGTAAATATACAAATTACAGTTTAGCAGCGTAACGCTGCACCCAATGCCGCCTATTGAAAAAGAGACTTAACAATAAAAAATAATCAACGGCGGAGTTTTGTGTTTTCTTAAAAATGATAAATGTCGGCAGTTTAAACGGAGCAGGCTGACGGGTATTAAGGTTAATTTCTTTATCCGAGCGAAGGTCCATAGGCGATAGATTAAACATAAAAATATAAATCGCCTTAGATAGCCGTTATGGCAGCAGAACAAAACACTTTTTGTTCTGTCTGCTGAGCGGACTGACTACCGTCAGCCGTAGCGGAGTGCGCCAATCCCCAAAAGTTCTTTTGGTTACTTTTGTAACGCTTGACAAAAGTAACATTAAT
>JAZRQW010000039.1:0-19237 GCA_045650165.1 Acutalibacteraceae bacterium
AGAAGACCTCGTTGCAAGAATCCAGGGCGAAGGCTTTATGGATTTCGACGTAGCTATCGCTGCTCCCAACATGATGGGTCTCGTTGGTCGTCTCGGTAAGGTCCTCGGTCCCCGTGGTCTTATGCCCAGCCCCAAGGCAGGTACAGTTACACCCGACGTTGCTAAGGCTGTTGAAGAAGCTAAAGCAGGTAAGATCGAGTACAGACTCGACAAGACAAACATCATGCACTGCCCCATCGGCAAGACATCCTTCGGCGCAGAGAAGCTTGAAGAAAACTTCAACACTCTCCTCGAGGCTGTTATCAAGGCTAAGCCCGCTGCAACAAAGGGTCAGTACATCCGTTCCTGCGTTGTTGCTTCAACAATGGGCCCCGGCATCCGTATCAACCCCACAAAGGTTGGCTAATTAAAAATAATGCTTGACAATTCGTTGTCAATGTGTTATCATATTTAAGCTGTTCCAAAGACAGCAGGTGCAATTTGTTAAATTGCTCAAAGGTTTACCCGCCTGCCGAGGATGAAGCTCAGAGAAACATTTATTTGTATTCTTATGCTCTGTCCTCTCGAACGGGTGGACAGAGCTTTTTCTATTAATAATTCGGAGGTGAAACCACCAATGCCAAGCGCAGCAGTTCTTGAATCAAAGAAACAGGCAGTCGCAGCACTCGCTGAAGACCTTAAAAATTCTTGCGCAGGTGTTATCGTTAACTACAGCGGTATCTCCGTTGCAGACGACACCAAGCTCCGCAAGGAACTCAGAGAGGCCGGCGTTAAGTACTCCGTCGTAAAGAACACACTTCTCAAGCTCGCAGCCAAGGAAGCTGAAATCGAGATTCCTGAGGAAGTTCTCAACGGCACAACAGCTATCGCAACAAGTGCAGACGATTACGTAGCAGCAGCTCGTATCCTTTGCAAGTACGCAAGCACAAGCAAGACATTCGAAGTTAAGAGCGGTTATCTTGACAAGGATATCATCAGCCTTGAAAAGATTGACAGCCTTGCTAAGCTTCCCAGCAGAGAAATCCTTCTTGCTACAGTTTGCAACGCATTCAACGCTCCCATTTCTGCTTTCGCTCGTGTTATCCAGGCTATTGTTGATAACGGCGGCGAGGCAAAGCCCGCTACTGAAGAGGCTCCCGCAGAGGAAGCTCCCGCAGAAGCATAATTAAATCAAAAAACTAAACTAATTAATTGTTAACGGAGGTTAAAAACCATGTCTGAGAAGATTACTTCTATCATTGAAACACTTAAGGGCCTCACAGTTCTCGAGCTCTCCGAGCTTGTACACGCTGTTGAGGAAGAATTCGGCGTATCCGCTGCAGCAGCAGTTGCAGTTGCAGCTCCCACAGAGGCAGCTGCAGCAGCAGAAGAGAAGACAGAGTTTGATGTTGTTCTTGCTGATGTTGGTGCAGAGAAGATCAAGGTTATCAAGGTTGTTCGTGAGATCACAGGTCTCGGCCTTGCAGAGGCTAAGGCTCTTGTTGACGGCGCACCCAAGACCCTCAAGGAAGCTGCTTCCAAGGAAGACGCTGAGGCTGCAAAGGCTAAGCTTGAAGAAGTTGGCGCAAAGGTCGAACTCAAGTAAGTTTATCCTCAAGCAAATTAAGAGAGCGTACCCAAACGGGTGCGCTCTTTTTGTTCAATATAATCTGATGCAAAGCATATTTAAATAATTTGAATATTGCTATTGATTTTTTTTGCTTTTTGTTATAGAATAAGTAAGCATTAATTTGCCGGTGTGATGGAATTGGCAGACGTGACGGACTCAAAATCCGTTGATGGCGACATCGTGTGGGTTCGAGTCCCACCACCGGCACCAGGAAAAAGCACCGACTTAGTCGGTGCTTTTTTTACTGAATCCGCATCTTGATAGTTACGGTTGTATGACGGCAAAGATGTCGGATATATATTTATCTGTCGGTTGATTTCGGCTATATATGATGCTATAATATGGTTAAAATATTCTTAAAATGTAGCCGAAGATACTTACGATTACACAAAAGACTGATTTTTCTGCTTTTCAAAGGAGCGAATGAAAATGAAAAAAATAATTTCCGTGTTGCTTGTTATGGTTATTGCTTTTTCAGTTTCGGTATCGGCATTTGCCAAGGATACTGACAAGTCCGATAAAAACGAGGCTGTAGCAACTCTTTCTATCTGCTCGTGTATGTCTACCCCCCTTATAGCGGGACACACCTATATCTATGTTCGTAATCTTTCCGACAGACCTATTCAGGTAGGACTTTACGAAGTGCCTGTCGGTCAGGCTGTGTCGGTAGGTACGCTTTCAATTTCCGTTCATGACGGCTGGGGTATTTACTATAACATTGAAACCTACCGTGAGCCACGGGAAAATCATTTTCCGCAGATTTGGTCCAAGACGGTAGAACTTGATGAAGAAGGTTTAAAAAAGCTTGATAAGAAGCTGGATAATTTTGTGAATTACTGGGGCCCGTTTTTTAATTGCTCGTTCTTTGCTTTTGCTGTCTGGAACAGTGTTGCAGGCGATTTTCTCGTTCCTATGGTAATACCGGCACTTTCTCATCTCGTTGTTATGGCTGTCGGTAAAAAGGGTGTGCTTGAATTGTATAAGTCCGATGCAAGCCAGGTTTTCAAGCAGAGAGGCACGGGAAAAAATGCTTATCTTGAGCCTGTAGGCGAAAAGACACTTGAAATAGGATAAAGATAAAATGAAGAAACTTTTAATGCTCAACGGCTCGCCACGTGCTGATTCTGTTTCATCAATGCTCGGCAATTGGCTTGTTAATTCGGAACAATATAAATTTGAAACAAGCTGTTACAACGCCTACGATATGAACGCAAAGCCATGTATGGGTTGCGGTTGGTGCGACAAAAATGTGGGCTGCGTCTATGATGATTTGGACGATTTTATATCAGATTTTGAGTCGGCAGATTATCTTGTAATAACTACACCTGTTTACAACGGTGGTGTGCCTGCTCCCCTCAAGGCGATTGTTGACCGCTTTCAGCGTTATTACGCCCTGCGCTTTGCTCACGGCGTAAAACCGCCCGTAGAAAAGCCCAAAAGGGCAGCTCTCGTAATTGCCGCAGGCAGTAAGGGAGAGGGCAAGGAATATATTGAAAAAATGTTCAGGCAGCAGTTTACTGTGCTGAATACTCAACTGGTTACAACTTTGTTTGTAGATTCAACAGATACAAGACACGTGGGTGATGAAGAATATCATCTGGCTTGTGAACACGGCAAAAAATTATTGAATATTGATTTGTAAAGCCTTCAGTTATATAATGAAAATAACTGTTATAAGGTAAGGTGATATAATGCTTTACATTGGTATAGATTTAGGTACCTCTGCTGTCAAACTTTTGCTTGTTGATGAGGCAGGCACAATTCACGCAGAGGTTTCAAAGGAATATCCCGTTTTTTATCCGCAGTCGGGCTGGTCGGAGCAAAGCCCCGGGGATTGGCGCACGGCTGTGATAGATGGAGTCAAGGAACTGACAGCCAACGTTGACAAATCGCAGATAGCAGGCATCGGTTGCGGCGGTCAGATGCACGGCCTTGTCGTGCTTGATGAGAATGACGAGGTTATCCGCCCTGCAATTCTGTGGAACGACGGCAGAACCGAAAAACAGGTTGAATATCTAAATAACGTTATCGGTAAGGATAAACTCACGGCTTATACGGCAAACATTGCCTTTGCAGGATTTACTGCTCCGAAAATACTCTGGGTCAAGGAAAATGAGCCCGATAATTTTGCAAAAATCGCAAAGATAATGTTGCCCAAGGATTACATAAACTACATTCTTACGGGTGTTCATTCCTGTGATTATTCCGACGCTTCGGGTATGTTACTGCTCGATGTTGAAAATAAGTGCTGGTCGAAGGAAATGTGTGAAATCTGTTCGGTTAAAGAAGAACAGCTTCCCACGCTTTACGAGAGCTTTGACGTAATCGGTACGCTTAAAGCGGAAATTGCAAAAGAGCTGGGCTTGAGTGAAAGCGTAAAGGTTGTTGCGGGTGCAGGCGATAATGCTGCCGCCGCAATCGGTACCGGTACGGTCGGCAACGGCAAGTGCAACATTTCACTCGGCACTTCGGGCACGGTGTTTATTTCAAGCGAGAATTTCGGCGTGGATAAGTTCAACGCACTCCACTCCTTCGCTCATGCCGACGGCAGATATCACCTGATGGGCTGTATGCTTTCTGCTGCCTCGTGTAACAAGTGGTTTATGGAGGATATTCTCGACGACAGCGATTACGCAGGCGTTCAGCAGGCGATAACGGACGATAAACTCGGCAGAAACAAGGTTTATTTCCTGCCTTATCTTATGGGTGAGCGCAGCCCGATTAACGACACAAATGCACGCGGTACCTTTACGGGTATGACTATGGACACCTCAAGAGCGGATATGCTTCAGGCTGTGTTTGAGGGCGTTGCTTTTGCTATCAGGGACAGCTTTGAGGTTGCAAAGAGCCTTGGTATTGATATGGTTCGCAGTAATATCTGCGGCGGTGGTGCAAAAAGTGCACTTTGGAAAAAGATTATGGCAAACGTGCTCGGTATTAAGCTTGATTTGCTTAAGACAGAGCAGGGACCCGGCTACGGAGGAGCAATTCTTGCGATGGTCGGTTGCGACGAATACAAGAATGTTGACGAAGCCTGTGCAAGTCTTGTCGAGATCGCCGATACGGTTTATCCTAGTGAAGAATTGACAGCACTTTACAAAGCAAAGTACAATAATTTCAAGAAAATATATCCCGCACTCAAAAACGTTTTTAAGGAGTTGGAACAGTAACAATGAGCGGAATTTTCACAAACATTCAGAAAATTAAATATGAGGGCGCAAAGAGCACAAATCCGCTTGCCTTCAAATTCTATGACCCCGAAAGAATAGTTCTCGGTAAGCCTATGAAAGAGCACCTTCCCTTTGCTATGGCCTGGTGGCACAACCTCTGCGCCGCAGGTACGGATATGTTCGGTAGAGATACTGCTGACAAGAGCTTCGGTGCGGCTGAAAAGGGCACAATGGAGCACGCCAAGGCAAAGGTTGACGCAGGCTTTGAGTTTATGAGCAAGCTCGGCGTTGAATACTTCTGCTTCCACGATGTTGACATCATTCCCGAGGCAGACGATATCAACGAAACCAACCGTCGCCTTGACGAAATTTCCGATTATATTCTCGGCAAGATGAACGAAACGGGCATCAAGTGCCTGTGGGGTACTGCAAATATGTTCTCCAACCCCCGCTTTATGAACGGCGCAGGCAGCACAAACTCCGCAGACGTTTACTGCTTTGCCGCAGCACAGATTAAAAAGGCACTTGACCTGACTGTTAAGCTCGGCGGTAAGGGCTACGTTTTCTGGGGCGGCAGAGAGGGCTATGAAACCCTCCTCAACACTGATATGAAGTTTGAGCAGGAAAACATTGCAAGACTTATGAAAATGGCTGTTGAGTACGGCAGAAAAATCGGCTTCACGGGCGATTTCTATATCGAGCCCAAGCCCAAGGAGCCTATGAAGCACCAGTACGATTTTGACGCCGCTACGGCTATCGGTTTCCTTCGTCAGTACGGTCTTGACAAGGATTTCAAGATGAATATTGAGGCTAACCACGCCACTCTTGCAGGTCACACCTTCCAGCACGAGTTGAGAGTTTCCGCAATCAACGGTATGCTCGGCAGTATTGATGCTAACCAGGGTGACTATCTCCTCGGTTGGGATACTGATGAATTCCCCTTCGATGTCTATGAAGCCACAATGTGTATGTACGAAGTGCTCAAGGCAGGCGGTCTGACAGGCGGCTTCAACTTCGACGCCAAGTGCCGCAGACCCAGCAACACCTACGAGGATATGTTTGAAAGCTACATCCTCGGTATGGATACCTTCGCGCTCGGTCTTATCAAGGCTGCTGAAATTATTGAGGACGGCAGACTTGACGGCTTTGTAAAGGACAAGTACGCAAGCTTCAACGACGGTATCGGTGCCAGGATTGTCGCAGGCGAAACAACGCTTGAAGAGCTTGCCGCTTACGCAGCCGAAATGAAGAGCGTTGCAACACCCTGCTCAGGTAAGCAGGAAAGACTTGAAGGCATAGTCAACAGCGTGCTTTTCGGTTAATATACGGATAAAAATACATCCCTTGTGTGCAACTACACAAGGGATGTTCTTTGTTTGGGTTTATTTTGTTGCTTCGCCGATTGCACGAAGGAGTGAATTTGGGTTGCTTGAGGGCAGGTCACAGGTGTAGTGCCATATCATAACGCCGCCGAAGCCGTTTTCCATTGCGTACTCGGTTTTGGCTTTGATTACGTCTGGCGTATTGAACCAGAACGATTTCTGGATATTCTCGTCATAGTAGAAGTTGTTTTCGTCAAGCTTATCGTAGTAGCCTATATAATCGTACCAGTAGGCGTCGTGGTCTGTCGGCCTTGCGTAGAAGGGCAGACCGAAGTTGATTTTTTCGAGCGGTAAGCCCTTCATTGTTGCCTCGTGTGAAAGCTCTGTTGCTTTTTCAAAGCTGGAGTGTTTGCCGTCGGCATCGTCGTAAATGTCGTACATCATCAGCTCTATATAATCCACCGCTTCAATTGCCTTTGTGGAAATGTTGGCGTTCCATTCGCAGGTGGCAATGCCTATAGTCTTGTCGGGTATAGCTTTGTCAAGGCTGATGAGAAAGTCGCTGTATTTTTTCCAATGCTTTAATTTTATCGGGTGCTCATAGTCAAAGTGAACGCCGTCAAAATCGTAGTACTCAATAACCTTTTTTATATTTTCTTCAAGTACACCGCTTGCAAACGCCTTGTTGTGCTCAATGGATTGCTGCTCCATATCGTCTTCCCAGCTTATTCCGTTTGAGGTGTAAGATGGGCCGAGCATATTCAGCGTGATATTGATATCTCTGTCGCCGATAACGGTTCTTAAATTGTTAAGAGCGGTTTCGAGCGTGTCTGTTTCCAGCACAACCTCACCCTCTGCAGTGAAGTTGGCACAGCCGAAAAGAATAACGTCGGTTATGATGTCAAAATCCTCGGTGTAAAGGTTTGAAATATCGTACACGTATTTGCCGACAACGTAGCTCGTTACACGGAAATCCTCAACAGGCTCGGCAAAGCTGATACCCGTGCCGAGTGAAAAACCAAGAAAGTTTGCCACAGCCACCAGCATAGCGCAGATGCGTTTGAACAGTAAAGCGAAATACATAAAAATCCCCCTAGCGGTTTTGATTATGATTTTATATTACATAATGGATTTGGATTTTTCAAGAAGTATATTAATAATTTTGTTATAAACATTGTAATTGTTATCTTTTCACGAATACCCCTTGCAAAATATGCAAATCTGTGCTACAATCAATTCTAATTGAATACTTGAAACGCAATGAAAAAGAGAGTAAGCCTTTTGCGCTCAAGGGTTGACAGAGAGCTGTGCCACGGCTGGAAGCACGGCAGCCCTGCAAATGTGCCGAAGTTCACTTTGGAGCGGTGTGGCTGACAAGGTCGCGACGGTTTGCCGCCGTTAACGGGCAGAAAATAAGTGCCTGCATATTTTTTGTGCAGGAATACGGGTGGTACCACGGAATGATTTAAACGTCTTTCGTCCTGTTTTTTTACGGGACGGAAGATTTTTTATTTTGTAAATTTTGAAAGGAATGATATATTTGAAGGATCAGTTAAAGGCTATTCAGGCTGAAGCTATTCAGGCTGTTGCCGCTGCTCAGTCCAACGCAGACCTTGAGGCTCTGCGAGTAAAGTACCTCGGCAAAAAGGGCGAGGTTACTGCAATTCTCAAGCAGATGGGTAAGCTCTCTGCAGAGGAAAGACCCGTTGTCGGTCAGCTTGCCAACGAGGTAAGACAGACAATCGAAACTCAGCTTGAAGAAAAGGTTACTCAGATTAAGGCCGAAGCGCTCAAGGCACAGCTCGTCAGCGAAACGCTCGATGTCACTATGCCCGGCGAAAAAGCAACACTCGGCCACAGACATCCGCTCTCAATCGTTCTTGACGAGGTTAAGGAAATCTTCCTCGGCATGGGCTTTGAGGTTGCAACAGGTCCCGAGGTTGAGTGGGATTACTACAACTTCGAGGCACTCAATATTCCCAAGGAGCACCCTGCACGCGATACGCAGGATACCTTCTACATCACAGAAAATATGCTTCTTCGTACCCAGACCTCTCCCGTACAGATAAGAGTTATGGAAAACAAGAAGCCTCCGATTCGTATTATCGCTCCCGGCAGTGTTTTCCGTTCTGACGCCGTTGACTCAACTCACTCTCCCTTCTTCCACCAGATTGAGGGCCTTGTTGTTGACAAGGGTATCACAATGGCAGACCTCAAGGGCTGTCTGTTCGATTTTGCAAAGCGTCTTTACGGCGAGGATACCAAAATCCGTCTTCGTCCCCACCACTTCCCGTTCACAGAGCCGAGCTGCGAGATTGACGTTACCTGCTTCCGCTGCGGCGGTAAGGGCTGCCCCTTCTGTAAGGGTGAGGGCTTCGTTGAAATCCTCGGCGGCGGTATGGTACACCCGCAGGTACTTAAAAACGGCGGTGTTGACCCCGAGGTTTACAGCGGCTTTGCTTTCGGCGTAGGTCTTGAGCGTCTTACACTCTTCCGCTTCAATATTGACGATATGCGTCTGCTGTTTGAAAACGATATGCGTTTTCTCGGCCAGTTCTAAGGGAGGGAAAAAGAAATGAATTTATCCAAAAGATGGCTTCACGATTACGTGAATTTAGATGTTACAGATAAGGATTTTGCTGCCGCACTCACTCTTTCCGGCTCCAAGGTAGAGGGCTACGAAACAGAGGGCGAGGAGCTTTCCAACATCGTAGTTGCAAGAATTGAATCTCTCGAAAAACACCCCGATTCCGACCACCTCTGGGTTTGTCAGGTCAACGTCGGTGCAGAAGAGAATCTTCAGATTGTCACAGGTGCACAGAATCTCAAAGAGGGTGACTACGTTCCTGCCGCACTTGACAATTCCGTTGTCGCAGGCGGCAAGAAGATAAAGAAGGGCAAGCTCCGTGGCGTTGAAAGCGCAGGTATGCTCTGCTCACTCGGTGAGCTTGGTCTCACCGTAAACGATTTCCCCTATGCAATTGAGGACGGCATCTTTGTCCTCGGTGAGGATTGCGACCTTACCCTCGGTATGGATATCCGCGAGGCAACAGGCTTCAACGATGTTGTAACCGAGTTTGAAATCACCTCCAACAGACCCGATTGCCTCAGCATTCTCGGTCTTGCAAGAGAAACAGCAGTAACCTACGGTATGGACTTTGTTGAGCCCACACCCGTTGTTGAGGCAGGCGAGGGCGACGTAAACGACCTGCTTAAGGTTAAAATCGAAGCTCCCGAGCTTTGCTACCGCTACGTTGGCGCAGTTGTAAAGAACGTTAAAATTGAGCCGTCACCCCGTTGGATGAGAGAAAGACTCCGTGCCTGCGGTGTCCGCCCGATTAACAATATTGTCGATATTACAAACTTTGTAATGCTTGAATACGGCCAGCCCATGCACGCTTTTGACCTTCGCTACCTTGAGGGTAATGAGGTTATCGTGCGTAACGCAAAGCAGGGCGAAAAGATTACAACTCTCGACGGTATCGAAAGAGAGCTTTCCGAAGAAATGCTCGTCATTGCTGACAGCAACAAGCCCGTTGCCGTTGCCGGTGTTATGGGTGGCGAGTACAGCGGTATTATGAACGATACAGACACTATCGTTTTCGAATCCGCTTGCTTCAACGGTCCGAGCGTACGTATGACCGCAAAGAAGCTCGGTATGCGCACAGAGGCTTCCTCACGTTTTGACAAGCAGCTTGACCCTAAGGGTTGCCGTACAATTCTTGACAGAGCTCTTCAGCTTGTTCAGCAACTCGGTGCAGGTGAGGTTGTAAACGGTGCGGTTGATTGCGACTGCTCCGACAAGACAGATTTCACACTTCCATTCGAGCCCGAATGGGTAAACGGCTTTATCGGCATTGATGTAAGCGCAGAAGAGCAGAAGAAGATTCTCGAGCGTCTTGGCTGTAAGGTTGAAAACGGTGTTATCACCGTGCCCTCATTCAGAGGCGACCTTCTTCATAAGGCAGATATCTCCGAGGAAATTGCACGCTTCTACGGCTATGACAATATCCCCGACAGACAGCTTGCAGGTGTTGCAACCGCTCAGTATACACCCGAGCAGAAGTTTGAAAGACTTATCAACAACACTATGCTTGCCTGCGGTCTTTCCGAGCTTTGCACCTTCTCTTTCATCAGCCCCAAGAGCTACGATAAAATCTGTCTGCCTGCAGACAGCGCAAAGAGAAACTGTGTAGTTATCTCCAATCCTCTCGGCGAAGACACAAGCGTTATGAGAACAACAATGCTTCCCTCAATGCTTGAAACTCTTGCCCGTAACTACAACAACAGAAACGCCAAGGCTTATCTCTATGAGCTTGGTAAGGAATATATCTGGAAGGGTACCGAAGAGCTGCCTGAAGAGCCTCAGGTGCTTTGCATGGGCATGTACGGTGCAGACTGCAACTTCTTCACAATCAAGGGTATTGTTGAAGAGCTCCTCTACAAGCTCGGCGTTGAGAATTACGACGTTGAGGCTGTAACAGATAACCCGTCCTACCATCCCGGCAGAACCGCTGTTATCAGCAAGGATGGCGTTGTAATCGGTATTGTTGGTGAAATCCATCCGCAGGTACTTGCCAACTACGGTATCGGCGTTAAGGCTTACGCTGCTGAAATCAGCTTCGATGCTTGCTTTGAGCTTAGCAACCTCAAGCGTACCTACAAGCAGCTTCCCAAATTCCCGGCTCTCACCCGTGACCTTGCTTTCGTCTGCAAGAAGAGCGAGCCCGTTCTTATGCTTGAAAAGACAATTGCACAGGCAGTCGGCAAGAACCTTGAATCAATCGAGCTGTTTGACGTTTACGAGGGCAGCCAGATTCCCGAGGGTATGAAGAGCGTTGCTTTCAACCTTAAGCTCCGTGCGGCAGACCGCACAATGACCGACGAAGAGGCAGACAGCGCAATGAAGAAGGCTGTCAAGGCTCTTGAAAAGATTGGTATTTCACTGCGTTCATAATAAAATAACGGAGGCGTTATTATGAAAGAAAAAATTAAGGTAGCCGTTATCGGCTGCGGTACAATAGCAAACTCCGCACACATTCCTGCATATATGGCTTCTGATATTGCTGAAATCAAGTATTTCTGTGATATCATTCCCGAAAGAGCAGACAAGGCTGTAGAAAAATACGGCTGCGGTAAGGCGGTTTATGATTACCACGAAATTCTCGACGACCCAGAGCTTGATGCTGTTTCCGTTTGCACACATAACGATATGCACTCGGTAATTTCTATCGACTTTATGCGCCACGGCAAGGACGTTCTTTGTGAAAAGCCTGCCGCAAGAATTCTCTCTGAAGCACTCGAAATGGAAAAGGTTTCCTATGAAACCGGCAGAATTCTTTCAATCGGCGTTTGCAACCGCTACGCAAACTCCGTAAACCACATCAGAAAACTCATTGCGGACGGCGAGCTTGGTGACGTTTACCACGTTTACGCAAGCTTCCGTGCCCACCGTTCAATTCCCGGTCTCGGCGGCGATTTCACAACCAAAGCCTGCTCGGGCGGCGGCGCACTTATTGACTGGGGCGTACATTACATCGACCTTATTCTCTACTGCCTCGGTGACCCGAAGGTGCTCACCGCAAGCGGCGAAGCTTTCTGCAAGCTCGGTAAGGATATGAAAAACTATGTTTACGAGAGTATGTGGGCAGAGGATACCTCCGACGTTGAAAACGGCACATACGATGTTGACGATTCCGTTGTAGGCCTTGTCCGTACAGACTCTGCAGTAGTCAGCTTCAACGGTGCCTGGGCACAGAACATCGGCGAAAGAGAAACCTTTATCGACTTTATGGGTGATAAGGGCGGTATCAGACTGCAGTACTGCGGCAACTTCAGAATATGGACAACCAAAAATGGTATGCTCACCGAAACAACACCCACATACAAGACAAACGATATGCACCGCTCGGAGGTGCTTGACTTTGTTGAGTGCGTAGCAAAGGGCGAAAGAAACCGCAACGATATCAAGTATGCTGTGGGCACATCCAAAATCCTGCAGGCTATTTACGATTCTTCCGAGGCACACGCCGAGGTTAAAATCAGCAACTGAAGCTAATTTAACAAAAGGGTTGTATTCTTTGAAAAATTAGTATATAATAAACTGTAACATTTTATTACGGTTTGACGGAGGTGTCATAAATGACAGATAAGACCATACAATTCAATATCCGTGATGAGCACGAAAACGAAATGCGCCGCACGATTCAGGTTGTGTATGACGCCTTGAAGGAAAAGGGTTACAACCCCATAAGCCAGATTGTCGGCTACATCCTTTCCGAAGACCCGACCTATATCACCACCCACAACAATGCGCGTACTCTGCTTCGCAGGGTGGACCGTGATGAGCTGCTTCAGTCGCTCGTAAAGAATTATATCCAGAACAAATAACTACCTCGGGAGGGACAAACACTATGGCAGAAAAGAAAAAAGCCAAGTTTCTCAGCTACAAGGGTAAGCCTCTTGTCCGCTGCGGCAATACAATCTACTACGGCAATATGAACGACAGCCACGTTGTTCTTATCCAGATTCTCTCTTCTAAAAAGGTCAACGACCTCGACGTTGCGGACAGAGTCACAGTTCAGCTTCTGAGCACAGACCCTGATGCACGCCCGAAGGACAGAATCATCAAAAAGAGCGAGAAGAAGGGTATCTATCAGGCTATGGATATCGGCTCAGTCTGGCTCGACCTTGCACTCAAAGGAAACTGAGTTGCTTAATAAAATTTCACCTCATTGCATACATTTGCAGTGAGGTGTTTTTTTATGGTTATAAAGATGAGAAAGATATATGTTTTTGTGGCGGTTGTGTCACTGCTGCTTGTGAGCGGTATTTTTGCCGTGCCCGAATCTGCCAAGGATGTTTCGGGCGAGGCACATATAAGCCTGCCTGTAGTGATGTACCACCAGATTACAAAAAATATCAGCCGTGCGGGTCCTTACTGTATAACGCTCAACCAGCTTGAAAGTGACCTGAAATACATAAGAGAAAAAGGCTATGAAACAATTGATGTTGAGCAGCTGCTTGCCCACGTCAAATCGGGTGCAGCCTTGCCCGAAAAGCCGATAATGCTCACCTTTGATGATGGCTATGAAACTGTTTACAGTTATCTTCTGCCATTGCTCGAAAAATATGATATGTGTGCCGTTGCTTCAGTTGTTGGTGCTTATGCGGATATGTACACTGAAATTAACGACCACACGCTCAGCTATTCCTATATGACCTGGGATGAAATTGCCGAGCTTGCGGCAGGGGACAGGATAGAAATACAGAACCACAGCTACGACCTGCACAAAACGGATTCCTCGGGTCGGTCGGGTGCACAGAAGGTGAGCGGTGAAAGTGTGCAGGAGTATTCCGCCTTCCTTAACGGCGACATAGGTTCAATGCAGACTCTTCTCGAAGAAAAAACAGGCAAAAGGCCAACAGCCTTCGCCTATCCTTTTGGCAGCTATTCAAAGGAATCCAAGCAGGTGCTCAAGGCTATGGGCTTTGAGGTGGCGTTTATCTGCGAGGAAAGAATGAATTTTATCGATACTGAGGATACGGAGTGGCTCTACAGAATTGGTCGATATAACCGTCCGCACGGAATGTCCTCGGCAGAATTTTTTGAAAAAATGGGTGTTTAAAATCAATTTATTATAGTATTTTATATATTTATATGTTACTATATATTAAAATCCCGTATTTTGACATAAAGGGGAAGTTAAAATGAAATACGATTTTTCTTTTATCAGCGTTACTGCAAATGGTGCTGTTGCTGAAAAGGCAAAGGAGCTTTTTGCAAACGAAATCGAACTGAGGGCAGGCTACAGACCCTTTGAGGGCGGCGAGCCCTGCGTTGAGCTTGTTGAAGATAATAATATCGAAAATAAGGACAGCTTTATAATTGAGCAGGACGGCACACACATTACCGTTACTGCCAAGGGTATCAGAGGCCTGATTTACGGCTATTCCTATTTTTTGAGGAAGTGCGTTTTCGGCGGCGGTAAAATTACGCTGATTCAGGATATATCGGGCAGCTACAGCCCCGAAATGAAAATCAGAGGCCATCAGTGCGGCTACAGAAGCTGTCCGAATACTTATGATGCCTGGGGTAAGGAGGAGTATTTCCGCTTTTACCTTGATATTATGGCTTTCGGCTGTAACACCTGTGAGCATATTCCCACCGAGGGCTTCGACCCCAACAATCCCCTTATGAAATATGACCCGTTTGACGTTGCCGTATGGGGCAGCGAATTGGCGGATGAACTGGATATGGACGTTTCCTGCTGGTATCCCAACGATGATAAGCAGACCGAGGAGGAAGCACTTGCAAGCCGTAAAGAGGCTTTTGAGAAAATTCCCCGTATAGACGCAATCTTTCCGCCCGGTGGCGACCCCGGCGAAATGGACGGAGACGACTTTATAAAGCGTTGCATTAAAATATCAAAGGTTTTGAAAGAAGCAAAACCGAATGCCCAGATGTGGCCCTCCGCGCAGGCACCGCACGGTAATATAAGCTGGGCAGAGGATTTCCTTGAAGAAATGAACAAACTGCCCGACGAAATTGACGGCATTATTATGGGTCCCAACCATGCAATGCCTTTGGCAGACCTTCGCCGTAAGGTGCCCTCAAAGTATCCGATAAGGCTTTATCCCGACATCACTCACAACGTCAGGTGCGAATATCCCGTTCACTTCGACAGGGACGACTGGCACTATGCGCTCGCAACAACTCTCAGCCGCGAAAGTGTCAACCCCCGTCCGACGGAATTCCGTCTGCTTCATAGGCTGACACGCCCGTATCTTGTCGGCAGCGTCAGCTATTCCGAGGGTGTTAACGATGACGTCAATAAGGCCGTCTGGAGCAATATGGACTATTTCGGCGAAGTGCCGCTTTACGAAACACTGTGCGATTATGCCCGCTTCTTTATGTGGCAGGCAGACGCAAAGAAAATTGCCGATGGCATACTCGGCCTTGAGCGCAACTGGGAGGGTGACCCTGCGGAAAATCCGCACATAGAAAACACGCTTGAAGTTTTTGAAAAGGAACTTGAAAAAGCTCCGTCACTTCTGGAAAACTGGCGTTTTGTTCTCTGTCTTTTCCGTGCAAGGTGTGATGCCCTTGTGCGCAGAAGAAGAGTGTATGAGCTTGAGCTTATAGAAGATGCTAAAATCTTCGCCCGCAAGGGTGAGTATGACAAGGCTCACGAAATATTAAAGACAGACTTTGACAAGGACTATTATGCCCTTCGTTCTTCCCTCACAACGCTTGCAGACAGGCTCTTTGAGCAGATTGGTATTCAGCTTGATGTTGAAAATTACCATGCTCTGCGTGCTGAAAGAGGTGCAACGCTCGATACAATCGACCTGCCCGTAACGGACAGAGCGTGGCTCCTCACACGCTATGAAATGGCTGAAAATATGCCCGTGGATGAGCGTAATGCCTTCCTTGACAGAGTGTTCAACCGCAACAAGGTAAATAAGGGTGAATATTACTTCTCGCTTGCGGAGCACGGCTTCGGCGTGCTCGGTGCAAGGCAGGAGGGCGAATTCTATATTGATTATCAGGGTGACCGCCTTGAAGTCAACAACGGTAACATTCCTATGAGTGTGCTCAAGGCGTTTGACCATTTCAGATTTGTCTGCAATATCGGTGGCTTCGAGCCCGACACGGATTATAAGCTTCGTGTCACCTATAAAAAGATGAAAAATTGCGATATGTTCAACGGCTTTTACGTGAGAGCAAACGGCAGGGAGATTTACAAGGGCAAATTCTTCGGCGGTGAAAATGATGAGCGTTTTGACAGAGAAATGCTGCCCGAAAACTTCACGAACGCAGTTTATGATTTGTCTGCCGATGTTTTTGAAAACGGTTGTCTGAGCCTTGAAATAGGTGAAGAGCACGTCGGCGTTATCATCAGTGAATTTATGATATATAAAGCATAATGTGAGCGGAGAAAATAATATGGAAAGAATTTTTACAAAGGGTACTACTTTTGTTGATAAAGAGGGCAGAGAG
This sequence comes from Acutalibacteraceae bacterium, assembly GCA_045650165.1. Taxonomy (GTDB): domain Bacteria; phylum Bacillota; class Clostridia; order Oscillospirales; family Acutalibacteraceae; genus UBA8612. Next base: position 16,105 of record JAZRQW010000039.1, read on the forward strand.
CGTATTTTCAACGGTGTAAACCTCTGCGACAAGGGCTGGTACGACGAAAACAGACAGAGAAAGCACGTATATAAATACGATGAAAAAATGTTCCGTACACTTGCTGAGTGTGGCTTCAACATTGTGCGACTTGGCACAACGTGGGAAGAAATTGAGCCAAAGCCCGGCGAGTATAACGACGAATATATTGATGCGCTCAGGGGAATGCTCGATATGTGCGAAAAGTACGGTCTGTACGCATACCTTGATATGCACCAGGATCTCTATTCTTTTTTTGATGAGGGTATCGGTGACGGTGCTCCCGTATGGGCTTGCCTGACTGACGGCTATAAGGTGAAAAAAACCAGATTAGTCTGGGCAGAGGGTTATTTCTGGGGTAAGGCTGTACATGCCTGCTTTGATAATTTCTGGCTCAACAAGCAGGTCAACGGTAAGGGTCTGCTTGATTGGTACGCCGATATGTGGAAGCACCTTGCTGAAAAGCTCGGCGACCATCCTGCGCTTTTTGGCTTTGATATGCTCAACGAGCCATTCCCCGGCAGTGATGGCGGCAAGGTTTTCAGAACGCTTGTTGCAAACCTTATCAAAGCAACACTTACGGACAAGCGTATCAAAAAAGGCAAGCTTATAAAGGATGCTCTCAGGCTCGATATTCCTGCTGTGATTGACCAGTATAACGGCGGTGTCCTCCGTGATGTTGCGGCTTCTGCCGAAGCACTTATTGAAAAGTTTGACCGTGAGCGATACACACCGTTCCTCAACAAAACTGCAGGTGCAATCCGCAGCGTAACGGACAACGGCATCATGTTTATTGATAACTGCTACTATTCCAACCTTTCAATTCCCTGTAAGGCCGGTCCGATTAAATACGGTGAAAAAACAGAGGAACAGTCCTGCTTCTCACCGCACGGCTACGATTTTATGGTTGATACTCCGCTTTACAAGCATGCAAGCTCATCACGCACGGACGCTATTTTCGGCGAACACGAAAACACACAGAAGCGTCTGGGTGTTCCCGTGCTTGTCGGCGAGTGGGGCGGCTATTCCGAGGGTACGGAGTGGTATCCCCACGTACACCACCTCCTTCGCTTCTTTGACGACCGCAAGTGGAGCAACACCTACTGGGCTTTCCATGAGGGGCTTATCGGTGACCCGTTGATGAATGAGCTCAACAGACCGTATCCCAGAGCGGTAACGGGCGAAATTGTTTCCTACCGCCACAACAGAGAGAATAACTGCTTCTCCCTTATTTATAAGCAAGACAAAGAATTTGACAGCACAACACTCGTTTATCTGCCCTGCGAGCCTAAAGAAATTGAATGCGAAGGCGAATATGAAGTCAAAGTACTTGAGCACGGCGGTTGCGAGCTCACGATTAAAACAGGTGTCGGTGAGCACAGAATCTTTGTTCAGCTGTGAGGTGCGGTATGAATATAAGACCGTATAAACTTACCGACAAACGCAAGGTGCAGGAAATATGCCTGCGCACGGCTAGTGACGATTTTCCGTTTACGACAATTGAAGAAAGACCGTTCAGGGATTATCTTCTTTCCACCTACTGCGATTATTATATTGAGTGCGAGCCTGAAAACTGCTTTGTCCTCACTGATGAAAACGACGAGGCTGTGGGCTACGTGCTGTGTGCAAAGGAGCAGAAAAAATACCGCAAGGTGTTTCTTAAAGAATATCAGCCGAGAGTTTTCTGCGACCGAAAGGCGAAAATCGAAAGCTGGGGAGAGGCGTGGGTGCACGAACTTGGTGCACGCAGATATCCTGCCCACCTGCACATTGATATTCTCAAGGACTACCGTGGCGGCGGCAACGGCACAAGGATGATTGCCACGCTCTGCGAACACCTGAAAGCACAGGGTGTCAAAGGCGTTCACCTTGTTGTAGGTGAGGATAATCCTGACGCAATCCGTTTTTATGAACGTTGCGGATTTATAACCGTAGCAAAGTTCAGTGTCGGCAGGATAATGGGTTACAAGCTTTAATAAAACAAAGAAAAAGAGCCATCGTCTTTCGACGGTGGCTCTTTGATATTTATAAGCTTATCTGTACTTGGGTCTCTTTACATAGCTTGTGTGGAGAACCTCGTGTGCCTTATGGCTGTTGGGCTCGCCAAGGAACTCTGCATAGACCTTCTTGACTGCTTCACTCTCGTGTGACTTTCTCTTGGGAAGGTTCTTGTCAGCCTCGTAGAGAGCTGCTGCACGTCTGCCCTTGAGGTCAACGAAGTTGTGAACAACAGCGTGCTGGATCGGCTGACCGCCGCCGTTTACACAGCCGCCGGGGCAGCCCATGATTTCGATGAACTGGTAGTCAGCTGTGCCGTTCTTGACCTTTTCCATAATCTCGTGTGCTGCTGCAGCACCGCTGGCAACTGCAACCTTAACATCGAGGCCAGCAACGTTGTAGCTTGCTTCCTTGATGCCCTGGCCACGAACCTCTGTGAAGTCGAGGCTCTGGAGCTCTTCGCCTGTGAGTACTTCAACTGCTGTACGAAGTGCTGCTTCCATAACGCCGCCTGTTGCGCCGAAGATAACGGCTGCACCGGTGGATTCGCCAAGCGGATTATCGAACTCTTCGTCGGGAAGGTGGTTGAAGTAGATACCTGCAGTTTCGATCATACGTGCAAGCTCACGTGTTGTGAGTGCGTAGTCGACATCCGGGTAACCGGAAGCGGACTGATGGTCACGCTTTGTTTCGAACTTCTTTGCTGTACAGGGCATAATGCCGACAACAACGATGTCCTTGGGGTCAATGCCCATCTTCTGAGCGTACCAGGTCTTTGTGATTGCACCGAACATCTGCTGCGGGGACTTGCAGGTGGAAAGGTGGTTGAGCTTGTCGGGATAGTAGTGCTCGCAGTACTTGATCCAACCGGGTGAGCAGGATGTGATCATCGGGAGAGTACCGCTGTTCTTGTTTCTGTCAAGAGGCTCGTAAGCCTCTTCCATAATTGTAAGGACGGCTGCAAAATCGGTATCGTATACCTTGTCGAAACCGAGTCTGCGAAGAGCTGCAACCATCTTGCCTGTTACGTTTGTGCCGATGCTCATACCGAAGCATTCGCCGAGTGTAACACGGATAGAGGGAGCTGTGTTGACGACAACGAACTTCTCGGGATCGT
>JAZRQW010000040.1:0-76270 GCA_045650165.1 Acutalibacteraceae bacterium
TGAACTTACCGTAGGGCAGCTTCATTGCGGAAATCATACGGAAACCGAGACCGTTGCCTGCCTCACCGTAGAGAGGATCAACACCGTAGCCGAGCATATCTCTTGCAGCTCTGCCGTCGGGTGTTGCGCCAACCCAATAGCCATAGAGAAGATGTGTTGAGGGGCTGGACCAGTCAGCACGGAAATTATTACCAAGGTAGTTTTTGAGGTTTCTTACAATGTCGGAAACCTTGTTTGCAATTTCAGCCGCCTCGTTGTCAACGCTTTCAATGCCGTTGCCGAATTTGGGTGCGGATTTAAGGAAATCACGAAGCTCTTCATAGCCGACAAAATTTGCCTTGATTGCTTCAATCAGCTTGTCGCAGTCCTCAGGTCTCTCGGCAAGAAGCTTATCAATAGCCATAAAGGAATCGGCAATAACGGAAAGTCCGTGGATAAGACAGCCACTGCCGTTGTATTTTGTACCCTGCTTTTCGGGGTGACGTGTGTCAATACCGCTTTCACAGCCGCCCATAAATGCGCTCAGGAAGGGCACACGAAGGTGAGTAAGCGCAAGGGAAGCACCGTTTGCGGCGTCTGCCATTTCCTGCGCAAACTTTTCAGCGTTTATATAGAAAGCTTCTCTGATGTTTTCAAGCAGAGTCTTTGTATCGGGATATTCTACAAATGTTGCAATTTTTTCGCCTGTTATAGTTGATTTGCCGCCTGTGAGCGTAAGCTCAAGGATTTTAGGCAGGTTAAACCAGCTGTTTGTGGTATTTGCGTTGTCCTGACCCATAATCAGCGGCTCCTGACAGCCTGCAACAGAATAATCGGGCAGGTCTTTTTCTTCAACTCCGCCGCCCTTGAGTGCTTCAAAAACAGTATCATCGTTGAAGAATGAAGGTGTGAGCACACCGGGAGTGAACATAAACTTACCCATTTCTTTATACATCTTTGCGGGTGTGTTCTTGTGGAGCTTAACAGAAAGAATGGGCTGAGGCAGGTTCATATCGTAGTATGCGTCCATAATCGCATAACTCATCTCATTTGTAAGGTCGTTGCCGACAACATCTCTGCCGCCGACAATAACGTTCTGTGAAATTGCCCAGCTTCTGTCACCAACGTTGAAGAATACAAGGAAGTGGCGGAAAAGCTCTGCAGCTTCTTCTCTTGTTTCGCCTGACATTGCTCTGTACGGCTCAAAAATTCTGTCTGCATTACCAACAGAGAATGCAAACGGGTTCGGAGCCTGCTCAAGAGTCATAACCTCCCACAGAAGAAGGAAGGACTGGATAGCCTCGTAAAGGCTTTCTGCGCCGAAAGCAGGAACTTTACGCAGAGTTTTTTCCATTACGTCAAGCTGTGCAGCTCTTTCGGGTGTCGCTGTCTTTTTCTGCTCGGCAGCAATATCTGCATAACGGTTTGCAAGTACAACAGTTGCCTCAAGAACAATTTTGATTGACTCAAATGTGTCCTTCTTTTCCTTATCTGTTTCAGCGGCAATTTTTGCTTCAAGGTCAGCAATCATCTTATTAATACCGACCTTTATCGCTGTGCGGAAATCGGGAATAAGGTGACCCGTTACCTGCTCAATGAAGAAAGCAACCTCACCTGTGTACTTTGTATATTTTTCGTAAACCTTGCTAAGGTCACGGACATAATCGCCCTTCTTTGTGCGTTCACGCATGAGGTTTATTCTCTCTGCGGTAAATTCCTCGTTGGGCTCAATATCGCCGAAAACTGCAGTCGGGTCGCAGTAGCCCGAGAATGTTTCAACCTGGAATGCAGGGTTTATAAGCGCATAGCTTCTTGCAAAAGAATCACTCTGTGTGCCTGCAAAAACGTTGTTAACGCTTATTGAAAGAGGAAGCTTATGTAAAATGTTTTCAAGCTCTTTTGCAGCCATCATTTCTTCGCTTATTTGTGAGTGGTCGAAGCCTGTTGCTTCAAAAGCAAGCTCGCGGGCCATAAACCAGCCATCAAGTCTCTTCTTTGCTCTTTCCTCACGGAAAAGCTTATTGGCCATCTGTGTAATTTCGCCCTTTGCGTAAATATTAGTCACTTTCATTTTATATTTACCCTCCGTTCAGGTTTTAACCAGCTTAAAGCCGTTTGATTTTAATATATCGCAGAAATTTTCAAACTCTTCATCATCGACAAAGGCGTTTTCCATTGTATATTCCATATTGTTTTGCTTCCACTTGTCCTTACCGTATTCGTGGTAACGCAGAATTTCAATTCTTAATTTTTTTTTGTAACTTTTAAGAATTTCTGTAAAGTTTTCCGCATCTTCCACGCTTGAATTAAAGCCGTGTATCAGCGGAACACGAAGCAGGGGATTTTTATTTTTTTCGCAGGCAGCAACAATGTTTTTTATTACCGTTTCGTTGCCGACACCTGTAAACTCTTTTAACTTTTCAGAATTATGGTGCTTGAAATCCATTATAAGATAATCAATAAACTCAAAAAGCTCGGGCAATTTCGGATTTGTGCCGTTTGTTTCAATTGCTGTGTTAATATTGTTTTCTTTAAGTAAAATTAAAGCTTCTTTTAACGCATCAAACTGCACGGTAGGCTCACCGCCCGTAAAGGTAACTCCGCCGCCATCAAAAAACATCATATCAGCTTTTACGGCTTCATTTATCAAATCTGAAACTAAAGTTTCAGTACCGCCGCAAAGCGCCATACTCTCGGGGTTTGAGCACCACGGGCAATGCAGGTTACAGCCCTGCAAATGGTAAACAAGGCGGTTACCGGGACCGTCCTGCGAAAAGTTAAAGCCCTTATGCAAAATATTTATCTTCAATCCCGACACCTTCTTTCCCATTTTAATCTGATTATAATTCTATCACAGGCATTTTTATCAGTCAATGTTATAAAATAAAAATTAATATATAAAAAAGCTGTTATGAAACCTTAATCTCATAACAGCTTTAAATCTTATTTCTCTTTTACGATAATATTCATAAATGACGTACCGATTGTATCACCGACGTGGAGTTTTTTTCCTCGCTGGGTGCAAACCTCGCCGTTTACCTTAATTTCACCGTCCTGGATAATTACCTTTGCATGGCCGCCGCTCTGAACGGCATCGGCAAGCTTTAAAGCAGAATCAAGGCGGATAAACTCGGTGCTTATAAATATTTCCTTAACAGGTTTTTCTTTAATTTTTGCAATTATTTTCATCGTAATCAGTCTTTCTTAAGTCGCATGGGAAGAATAAGGAAGAGGAAGCTGTCACCCTCTGTGGGAAGAATAAGAATCGGTGCTGAACCTGAATTAAGCTCAATCTTAACCTCATCTGCATCGCAGGCACGAAGTGCATCAAGCAGAAGCTTATTATTGAAGCCGATTTCTACTCTCGGGCCTTCAAATTCGCAGGAGAAGGAATCGTTAGCAGTACCGAGTGCGGTAATTGATGAAATTCGTACAACCTTTTCGTCAAAAATAAATCTGACGGGGCTCTTGAATTTATCAGTAATAATAAGAGAAGTTCTGTCGATACTCTCAATCATTTCTCTTGTGTTTACCTTTGCTGTTGAAGCGCAGGTGGTCGGAATTGCATTTTTATAATTTAAGAAATCGCCGTCAAGCAGACGGGAAACAATCTGATAGTTGCCAATTTCAAAAATTATATGTCTCTTACCAACGCCAAGAGAAACTGTGTCTTCTTCATCGTTGATAAGCTTGATAACTTCGTTAAGTGTCTTTGCGGGAACAACAAAGCTGAGCTCTTCGCCCATATAATTTATTGTTTCCGTTCTCATTGCAAGTCTGTGGCCGTCAACAGCAACAAGGCGGATAAGGTTGGGGGCTATTTCAAACTTAACGCCTGTATGAACAATTTTGCTGTCCTCAGTTGAAACGGCAAAAATTGTCTGTCTGACCATATCCTTGAGCATTTTCTGCTCAACAACAACCGGATAACCGCCGCTGACTGTGGGAAGCTCGGGGAATTCGTTACCGTCAATACCGATAAGAGAATATTCAGCCTCACCGCCGCGGATAGTAGCAAGCAGTCTTTCATCTGTTTCAATATAAACCTGGTCGCCGGGAATTTTCCTGACAATATCGCAGAGAATTTTAGCGTTGAGTATAATTGCGCCCTGCTCAGCAACACGGCAAGGTATTGAGGTTGTGATACCTACCTCAAGATCATAACCTGTAAGCAAAAGCTCATTGCCGATAGCCTTTATAAGAATACCTTCAATTGCAGGAATTGTTGTCTTTGTGGAAACGGCACGCTGCACGTTAAGGCAGGCTTCTCTGAGCACAGAGGTATCGCAATAAATTTTCATTATATTCAGCCCCTTTTTTTGATACCGCCTTAATTGCGGCTTATTAGAAAAAATTGAAAATCAATATAAATACAATATATAATTATTTAGTAGTAGTAGTAGAGTGCGTGGATTTTGAGGAAAACTCTGCAAGCACTTGACACTCTAGGAAAAGCGGCATTTTTCGCCTGTGAAATTCTTATGAAAAGTTTTTTACACTTTCCACGGGAAAGCTTTGCCTGCGGGTTTGGTGGAAAAATCCGTGTGGAATGTGGAGAAAAACGTGCATAACTTTCTTATGATGTTCAAATAATTATAACATTAAAAAGACATTTTAGTAAAGTACTTTTTTAATTATTATAAAAAAAATATTACTTTTGCCAAGCGTTGCAAAAGTAATCAAAAGAACTTTTAAGCTATAAGCACTCCGCTACGGCTGACAAAAAAATAAAACCGCTCGGCAGACAGTACACAAAGGATTGTGCACTGCTGCCATAACGGCTCTGAAAATTAATCTGTTTTTTTAATATTTATTATATCGCCTATGGTGCCCTCGCTCGGATAAATGAGCAAAGCTTAATGTATGTCAGCCTGCTTCGTTCAGACTGCCGTCATTTTTCATATTTACTGTTTTAAAAAAAATATAAAATATAGCATTAAAATAGGCGGCATTGTATGCAACGTCACGTTGCCTTAACATTCTTCATAATATCTGCAATAATGGTTTTAAGAGAATAGTTATTATCACGGTCGTTTGCAATCTTTTTAACAGCATACATAACCGATGAGTGGTCTGTCAAACCGAAAACCTCTGCAACCTTTTTGTTGGTCAGAGGAGTCATTTCTCTGATAATATACATTGCAACGTGTCTGGGGTAGGTAAACTTTGCGTCGTGCTTCTTGCTCTTGATGTCGGAAACCTGAACGCCGTAGGTGCGTGAAACCTCGTCAATAATTTTGTCAATAAGCACGGGTGTGGGGTCACCTTCGCTGAAAATGTCACGTATAGCCATCTGTGCTGTAGCCATATTGGGCTCGGAACCGTGAAGAGCAATCTGAGCCTGCATATTTTTAACAGCACCCTCAAGCTGACGGATATTGCTCTTGATTTTTTCAGCAATAAAGAGTGCAACCGTATCGGGCAGGTCAATGTTAAGTGATTCTGCCTTGCTCTTTACAATTGCAACACGTGTTTCAACATCGGGCGGCTGAATATCGGCAATAAGGCCGCTTTCAAAGCGGTTGCGCAGTCTTTCCTCGAGTGTTGCCATTTCCTTGGGCGGACGGTCAGAGGTAAGAACAATCTGACTCTTTGCCTTTACAAGTGTGTCAAAAGTGTGGAAAAATTCAAGCTCTGTTGAAGTTTTGCCGGCAATAAACTGCACGTCGTCAACAAGAAGAATATCTGCATTACGGTACTTGTTATGGAAAACGGAAGTATCGCGCTTATTCTGAAGATAATCAATAAGCTCGTTCATAAAATCCTCGCTGCGCACGTAAATAATGTGAGCATCGGGGTTGTTTTTGCGTATTTCAACACAGATAGCGTTGAGCAGGTGAGTTTTGCCAAGGCCGGAGTTACCGTGGATAAACAGCGGGTTATATGTACGACCCGGGTCTGTTGCAACGGCAAGGGCAGCTGCGTGGGCAAACTTGTTGGAATCACCTACTATAAAGTTGTCGAAATTATATTCGTTGCTCTCGCCCAGCTTGATTGCCTTGGGCTCGGGCTTTTTGGGCTTTTCAGCCTCGCCCTGAATACAGACCTTTACCTTGAAGCCCATAACCTTTTCGAAGCAATCACCGATAAGGTCGTAAAACTTCTCGTTGAGTATCTTGCAACGGAAGGGATCGTCGGTCAGCACAACAGTTTCGCCGTCAAAAGTGTCAAGCTTCAGGTTTTCAAACCATACCGCATAGATGGTTTCAGAGGTGTTGCGCTTGATTTCAGCCTTAACACCTTCCCATAATTCATATACTAAATCCATTTTAATCCTCGTATCTTTCTCTGCCCTCGCCCCGAATTGGGCGACACAACCGCAGTTTAAATAATATTCATTATAAGGTTTATTATTGTTACCATAAATACCGTATGAGTATAACATATTTCTTTCCTCTTTTCAACTTGTGGATTTGTGGAAAGGTTTTAACAACATCTTGGCTTACTGTTAAAAACTCTTCCCACACATAGTGGGTACAGCCACTTTTTTTACCGAAAAAGGTTGACAAAAAGCTGAAAATTGAAGAAAAAAATTTAAAAAATTTATTTGCCGTTTTTTTGTTACTTTTGACGAATGTATTTTATAAGAAAAATCGAAGGAAATTTTAAAATAAAAAAATAAGAGCAGCTCCTCAATGAAGCTGCTCTCAGGGTATTTTGTCGCAATTACTGTTCTACAGTATAAACGCTGACCTTCTTGCGGTCACGGCCCATACGCTCGAACTTAACAACGCCGTCAACCTTTGCGAAAAGAGTATCGTCAGAACCCTTGCCGACATTGGTGCCGGGATGAATGTGAGTGCCACGCTGTCTTACAAGGATGTTACCTGCAAGAACAAACTGACCGTCAGCACGCTTTGCGCCGAGTCTCTTGGATTCGGAATCACGGCCGTTACGGGTGGAACCCATACCTTTCTTGTGAGCGAAAAGCTGAATGTTTATCTTAAGCATTTGTGTTACCTCCGTAAATTACTTTTATGCTGCGAGGATAATCCTTCGCAAGCGCTCTTATGTGAGCTTCGAGTCCGTCAAGCAATTTCGTGCTCTGTGCATTTTCCTCGGTCAGAACGAGTGACATAAATCCATCGTCAACCGAAATTTCTGCCTTTGCACCGAAAAAATCCGTAATAGTGTTTGCAGTGAGATAGGCTGCAGAGGAAACAGCGGCACAGACAATATCATTACCTGCTGCTGCGTAACCAGCGTGGCCCGTACACACAAACCCTGTGTTGGAATTACCGGAGCGGACAAACTTAAAGCGAATCATGGTTAAACTCAGCCGTTGATAGCTGCGATCTCAACCTTTGTGTAGGGCTGTCTGTGGCCCATCTTGCGCTTCTCGTTCTTCTTGGGCTTGTAGGTGAAGACAACGATCTTCTTGCCCTTACCGTTCTTGATTGCCTTTGCGGTAACTGTTGCGCCCTCAACATAGGGAGCACCAACCTTGATGGAGTCGTCGGAGCCAACTGCGATAACCTTGTCGAAAACGATTTCGCTGTCTGCTTCAACATTGAGCTTCTCGATGAAAAGTGTGTCGCCGGCAGAAACCTTATACTGCTTACCGCCAGTCTCAATGATTGCGTACATGTTTTTACCTCTTTTTATAAGTCTCGCTATTCAGGGGTACTGCCCGTGAGCAGGCAGATTTGGGCGCAATTATAGCGCAACCCGTAATATGCGGCTTAAGTATGATAACACAAGAGGCAAGCATTGTCAACAGATTTTTAAAAAATAATTTGTGCATTTCGCTAAAAAAACAGCTCCGTTCAAATTGAACAGAGCTGTTGATTTTAAAATATTAAATTATTCTGCTGCAACTGCTTCGGGGGCTGCCTCTTCCTCTGCCTGAGCGGAGTAATCGGGAAGCTCCTTATACTTTACAACGATGGGGTTCTTTACAAGCAGGGCATTGAGAACGATAACCGGAACATGGAGAGCCATTGTAACGAAGATACCGAAGCCAACGCTTGCAGTAATCATTGACGGGAAAACAGCGTTGATGGAAGAACCGAATACGCTGAATGTTGCACAGGCACCGACGAGAAGAAGAACGGAAACAACGCTTACGATGATGTTCTTCTTGCAGGAGGAAGCCTTAGAGGAGCAGAAGCATCTGCCGAAGTTGAGAATGCCCATAACAATGGAGAGTGCAAGAAGCACGATTGAAAGAGCAAACATAAGCACGGATGTGCCGATAACGGGAGAGCTGATACCGCCTAAGATAAGGTTGACATCAAACAGCTCCATAAAGTAATCCATAACGAGTGTGAGGATGTTGACATTGACATCCTTTGCAGCCATAAAGGGACCCTCTGAAATGGAAATCTTTGCAAGAGGAAGGAAAAGACCTGCAACGGGGATGATTGCAAGAATAAGTCTTGCTATCTGGCGCTTACCGCCAACACAGGAAGCCTTGAAACGGTCAAGACCTTTCTGGAATTTGGCATGCTCAGCCTCTGCTTTTTCGGCATCCTTGAGGAGGCTTTCCTCCATGCCGTAGTATACCATATTGACGCCGCACTTGGGACACTCGGGACGCCAGTCTGTTATTTTAAGGTGGGCATTACACTTAGGACAATTTGCCATGATGTTTCCTCCGTTTTTATGGATTTGTGTGCACAAAGGCACATTAACACTTTTGATTGTTATTTATAATAACATATTTTATTTTTAAAATCAATAACTTTTTATCTAAAAATATTATTAACAGGTAAAATCAGGTAATAAAACCGCCGTCAACAGATAAAGTCTGACCTGTGATAAAAGATGAATTCTGCGTTGCGAGGAAAAAAACCGCATTTGCGATTTCTTCGGGATTGCCGATTCTGCACAGCGGAGTTTCATCGGCAAGCAGTTCCATATCATCGCTTGAAAGGTTGGCGTTCATCTTCGTGTCGATTACACCGGGGGCAATGCAGTTGACCCTGATATTGCTCGGGCCTACCTCTTTTGCAAGTGCTTTGGTAAAACCGATTACCGCAGCCTTGCTTGCGGAGTAAAGCACCTCACACGAGGCGCCGCTGATACCCCACATTGATGAGATGTTCACTATACTGCCCGAGTGTGCGGATATCATATCTCTTAACGCCTCACGGCTGCAGTTTACAGTACTTAAAACATTTGCGCCGAAAAGGAAATCAAAATCGCCTTGTGCTGTATCTGTGAAAAGCTTCTGTTGTGCAACACCTGCGTTGTTGATTAATATTTCAACCGCGCCGAGTGTGCTGCGGATTTCGCTGAACATATCCTTTACCTGCGCTTCATTGCTCAGGTCTGCACAAACGCAAACAGCCTCACAGCCGTTACTGCGAAGCTCGTTTGTAAGTTCTTCTGCCGCCGCAATATTTTTGTGGCAATGGACGGCAACCTTGTAACCCTTGTCGGCAAAAAGCCGTGCACAGGCGCTGCCGATGCCGCCGGAAGCGCCTGTGACCAGAACTGTTTTATTCATTATGCTTAAATCATACCGCCGAAGAGCTTTTCCATACTGTCTTCGGTGAGTTTTGTGTAGCCCTTGGGAACGTTGAAAATGCTCTTGTCAACCTTTGCGGAGCATTCTGCAATCTTGAGGATTGTAACCTGACCGTCCTGTGTGATGATTTCGATTCTCTTGAGCTGATTCTTGCCGTTGAAGTAGTACTTGTTTGTGTTTGAGGAATCTGTGTACTCTTCGCAGGTGTAGGTTACGCCTTTGAGTGTAACTCTGCTTGTGCTTACATAGTCCATTGTGTCGGAACCGATAGTGCCCCAGAGATTAAACTCGGAGTCGCTCAGGCCCGAACCGGATTCGCCGGCATCAATTGAATAATAAGCCTTTGCTGTGGGGAAAATCATATGCATCTTGTTGCCTGCATATACCATACGAAGCTTCATTGCGGCCATTGCGAATTCAAAAGCCATATCGTTATCGTCGATGTACATCTTTACAGGCATACCTGTTTCAAAGCCGAGCATTTCGCCGGTAACGATTGTTGCGTTGAGGTAGAACTGCTTGCTGTTTGCGGAAGCGTTCATAACCTTTTCCATAAGGGGTTCCTTGGGTCTGCCGTCGCTGCCCATTTCAACTTCGATAAGTGTACCCTCGGGGAAGGTTACGTCCTCGTATGTTGTGGTTGATTCAACAGAGCTGCCCTCGCTTGAAGGCTCGGAAGCGGTGGTGGTTTCCTGCTTTTTGTCTGTTGTTGTTTCTGCTGTTGAAGGCTCATAGGGTACGGTAACGGTTACAACCGTTGTGAGCACTTCTGTCTTGACTTCGGTTACAACCTCGGTCTTGCCTTCCTTGTCTGTTACTGCTTCGCCCTGTTTGTCTGTAACAACCTCGGAAACGATTTCGGTAACGATTTCAGTAGCAATTTCGGTTACTTCCTCGTAAACCTGGCCGTCTGCACCGACAACGGTGGGGTTTTCAGGCTGCTCGGGCTCTTTATCGCCGCAGGCGGCAAAGACAACGAGCATTACCGCAAGAGCGGCAAGAATTGCAAATATGTTTCTTTTTTTCATTTCTTATATCCTCCTATGATATAAAGGGTAATTTTATAATAGTTTATTTTTTAACGAAAAGTCAAGCCTTGCGGACAACTGTTAATATTTGTCACTTAAAATTTTTCTTTTTTGTCACAAGTATGACATATTATTCGTCGTCCCTGTTCTGCCATCTGCCGAGTCTTCGGGGCTCGTCCTGCTCGTCCTCGTCTTTTTCAACGGGGCGGATTTCAACCTTGAGTTTGCCTATACGCTTGTCCTCAAGATTGAGGATGGTGAAGTGCAGGTTTTCGTAGTCAATTTCGTTCATTTCGCCGTCCTGCGGAAGATAACCGAGCAGGCTTATAACAAAACCGCCTATCGTGTCGTACTCGTCCTCTGGCAGGTCAACGCCGACGTGTTCGTTAACCTCGTCAATTGAGGTTGTGCCGTCAACGGTGAAGGTGGTTTCGTCAATAACGGAAAACTCCTCTTCCTCGTTGTCATATTCGTCCTGAATGTTGCCGACGATTGATTCAACAAGGTCCTCGAGTGTGACAATACCTGCCGTGCCGCCGTATTCGTCAACAACAACAGCCATCTGTGTCCTGCGAGCCGTCATTTCCTTGAAAAGCAGACCGCATTTCATACTCTCGGGTACGAAGAACGGTTCACGCATAACCTTGCGCAGGCTCTCCTGCTTGGGCAGAGAGGAGCCGATGTAGCCGATAAGGTCTTTTATATAGACTATGCCGATAATCTTGTCGAGGCTTTCCTCGTAAACAGGGATTCTTGAATAGCCATCCTTGTGGGCAATTTCAACAACCTCCTGAACAGGGTCGCTTACCTCAACGGCGGAAACCTCTGTACGGTGGGTCATAATATCGCCTGCGTCAATGTCGTCAAACTCGAAAATGTTGTTAATCATTTCCTTCTGGGTGTCCTCAATAACACCCTTTTCGCCGCCGACATCAACCATCATACGGATTTCTTCTTCCGTAACCTCTTCGGGCTCTGCGTTGGGGTCAATGCCCAGAACACGAAGAATTGCGTTCATCGAAACGGAAAGCACCTTTACAAAGGGCTTTGTAACCGAAGCAACAACCGTCAGCACGCCTGCAATGCGGAAAGAAATCTTCTCGGGGTTGAACATAGCAACACGCTTGGGTACAAGCTCGCCGAAAACAAGTGAGAAATATGAGATTATGAGCGTGATAAAAACAAGGCTGAAACCGTCAATCACGCTTTCGGGGATTTTTGTGAGAATTGAAAGCTTTTCCAGGCCGTCGGAAAGCAGGTCAACAAAGCTCTGTGATGCCGAGGCAGAGGAAAGGAAACCGGCAAGGGTAACGCCGATTTGTATGGTTGAAAGAAAATTGCTGGGATTGCTTGTGAGCTTAAGAAGCTTCTTTGCTTTTTTGTTGCCCTCCTGCGCCTGCTTTTCAAGCTTGGCATCGTTGAGGGAGATAATGGCGATTTCGCTCATTGCAAAAAAGGCGTTGACAAGAATAAGTACCAATAAAAGTACAAGCTTCAGTATAAGCGAAGTCGCAGGCCCGGGGTCGTCCATAGTTTTGACTTTCTCCTTTCAGTTTTGCAGCAGACAAAGTCGTAATCTGCCGCCTTTTAATAATTATAATATTAAAACATCATATAGAATGATGGATTAATCAATAACTTTACCGTTTTCAATATAAACTCTGGGTACACGCTTGGTGATATCGCAGACGTATTCGTAGTTGAAGCTGCCTGCAGTTTTTGCAAGCTCCTCAACGGTCAGGCTCTCCTTGCCGTCAAAGCCGACAATTGTAACCTCGTCGCCCTGTTTTACGTCGGGTATATCTGTAACGTCAACCATAAACTGGTCCATACATACCCTGCCCGTAACGGGTGCGGAGTGACCCTTGATAAGCACTCTGCCCTTGTTGGTAAGCAGTCTTGGATAACAGTCGCCGTAGCCGCAGGGAATAGTCGCAATCAGCGAATCACGCTTTGCCATAAACGCCGCGCCGTAGCCGACTGTTGCGCCTGCCTCAACTTTTTTGACGTAGGCAACGTGGCTCTTGATCTGCATAACGGGTGTCGTCGGCAGGTTTTCAAACTTAACCTCGTCAGACGGGTCAAGCCCGTAGGTGACAATACCGCAGCGCACCATATCGAAACAGCCGCCGTCGTAATCCATTGTTGCAGCGGAGTTGTAAATGTGCCTTATCGGAATATCAACACCGCAGTCGATGATTTCCTGCGTGAACGCTTTGAAAAGCTCAATCTGGTCGTTGGCAAAGCTCTTGTCTGCAAAGTCCGCACAGGCAAGGTGAGAAAACACACCCTTTATTTCAATTGAGGGCAAAGCGGCAATTTTCTTGATTTCGTCAAGGCTTTCATCGCTCGGATTAAAACCTATGCGGTGCATACCCGTGTCGATTTTGATGTGCACGCCTGCCTTTTTGTTAAGCTTAACGGCAACATCGCTCAATTGCTTTGCGGTGGAATATTCAAACACCGTCAGGTCAATTTCATTTTTAACTGCCTGCTCAAACAGCTCGGGAAAGGCATAGCTGAGCACAAGAATCGGCTTTTCCGAGCCGCTCTCACGAAGCTGAATGCCCTCCTCAACCGTGGCAACACCGTATGCGTAGGCACAGCCGTCCTCAAGAGCTTTTGCTATTTGCACGGCACCGTGGCCGTAAGCATCTGCCTTGAGAATGACCATAACCTTAACCTTGTCGCCCACTCTTTTCTGCACAGCGGCAACATTCGAGCGGACAGCATCAAGGTCGATATATGCGCATACTCTGCTGTTTGTGTTAGTCAAAAAATCACCTGAAAATAAAAGATTTTATTTTTTGTAAGGAAATCGGATTAACCGATTACTTCAAGTGCCTGCTCGATATCCGCAATAATATCCTCGACATTTTCAATACCGACGGAAAGACGGATAAGGTCGGGCGATACGCCGCACTCAACAAGCTCTGTGTCGCTGAGCTGTCTGTGTGTTGAGGAAGCAGGGTGAAGCACGCAGGTTCTTGCGTCTGCAACGTGGGTAACAATTGCGGCAAGCTTGAGCGAATTCATAAATTCCTCTGCTTTTGCTCTGCCGCCCTTTACGCCGAAGGAGATAACGCCGCAGGTGCCCTTGGGCATATATTTCTGTACAAGCGGATAGTACTTGTTGTCGGGAAGTGCAGGGTAGTTGACCCATGCAACCTTTTCGTTGTTCTGCAGATACTCTGCAACCTTAAGTGCGTTGTAGCAGTGGCGCTCCATACGAAGTGCAAGTGTTTCAAGGCCGAGGTTGAGGTAGTATGAATTCTGCGGAGCAGGAGTTGAGCCGTAGTCACGCAGAAGCTGTGCAACAATCTTTGTGATGTAGCCTGCCTTGCCGAAATCACGGGTGTAAACTGCGCCGTGGTAGCTCTCGTCGGGCTGTGTCAGACCGGGGAACTTGTCGTTCTGCTCCCAGTCGAAATTACCGCTGTCGATAACTGCACCGCCGATGATGTTTGCGTGACCCTCCATATACTTTGTTGTGGAGTGGGTTACGATATCAGCGCCGAATTCAAACGGACGGCAGTTAATCGGGGTCGGGAAGGTGTTGTCGATAATAAGCGGAACACCGTGTGAGTGTGCAATTCTTGCAAACTTCTCAATGTCAAGAACATCGAGAGAGGGGTTTGCGATTGTTTCGCCGAAAACAGCCTTTGTGTTGGGGCGGAATGCCTTTTCGATTTCTTCCTCGCTTGCGTTGGGGTCAACAAAGGTGACCTCAATGCCGAGCTTTCTCATTGTGACGTTGAAAAGGTTGAAGGTACCGCCGTAGATTGTAGCGGCGGAAACGAAGTGGTCGCCTGCGCCGAGGATGTTGATAAGGGAGAAGAAGTTTGCAGCCTGACCCGAAGAAGTCAGAACACCTGCAACACCGCCCTCGAGCATTGTAATCTTTGCGGCAACGGCATCGTTTGTGGGGTTTGCAAGGCGTGTGTACATATAGCCCGGCTCAAGGTCGAACAGCTTTGCCATAGCCTCGCTTGTATCGTATTTGAAAGTTGTGCTCTGAACGATAGGCAGAACTCTGGGTTCGCCGTTCTGGGGCTCGTATGCGCCCTGAACACACTTGGTTTCAATCCTGTAGTTCTCTTTCATCGGTTATACTCCTAAAAAATGCTTGATAAGGCTCGGGCCGTGCTCAACAAAGTTGCCTGTTGCGGCAGCTGTGTTTTCGTTGATTGTTTCAACGCCGTCAATCTCGCCGTTCTTGTGGTAAATCATATACGGAACGGGGTCGGAAGCGTGGGTCTTTGTCTTTATCGGTGTGGGATGGTCGGGAAGAATCATCACCTTGTAATCGTCGTACTTGTCAAGTGCCTTGAGAAGCATCGGAAGCACACGCTCGTCGATAATTTCGATTGAGCGCACCTTGTTTTCGGGCTCGTTGCGGTGGCCGCACTCATCGGGTGCCTCGAAATGAAGGTAAACAAAGTCGCAACCGTTTTCGAGTGCGTCGATTGCAGCCTGTGCCTTGCCCTCGAAATTGGTGTCGATATAGCCTGTTGCGCCCTCAACCTCGGGAACAAGCATCTGAGCGCCGATGCCGATACCCTTGAGCAGGTCAACAGCGGAAACGATGCAGCCCTTCATACCGAACTTCTTTTCAAAGTTTTCGATTGTGGGCTTGCTGCCCTCACCCCAAAGCCAGATTGAGTTTGCGGGGCGCTTGCCCTCGGAAATTCTCTTGAGGTTTACGGGGTGGTCCTTGAGCAGGTCGTAGCTCTCGCGCATCATCTTTGTGAGCTTTTCTGCTGTGGGAGCGGTTGAGATATAGCCGCCTACAACTCTGTCGGAAATATCGTGGGGCGGAGTCATAGTGCCGAGCTGTGTTGTGCCGCCGTGGTGAATAAGGCAGTGGCGGTAGCTGACACCTGCGTAGAAATCAAACTCGCCGCCGCCGAAATGCTCCTGAACGGTTTTGATGATTTCTGCTGCCTCTTCGCTGGAGATATCGCCTGCGGAGTAGTCAACCATCGTCTTGTCGTCATAGTTTTCTTCGTCGGAAACTGTGACGAGGTTGCAGCGCAGAGCAACGTCTGTATCGCTCATCTCAACGCCGATGCTGATAGCCTCGAGCGGTGAGCGGCCTGTGTAGCAGATTTTGGGGTCATAGCCGAGAACGCTCAGGTTAGCAACGTCGCTGCCGGGCTTGAGACCCTCTGCAACAGTGCGGACGAGGCCGACCTCGCCCTTCTGTGCAAGTGAATCGAAAACGGGTTTCCTGGCGCACTCCATGGGAGTTTTGCCGCCAAGGGCATCTACGGGGTAGTCTGCCATACCGTCATAAAGAACTATTGCGTATTTCATTGCTTAATCTATCCTTAATTATATGAGTATTGTTTGAAAAGTTGTCCTATTACTTAAAGTATGCAACGCCGGACTCAAATATCTTCTGGTCTTTCTCGAACGGAACGTTCTTGTAGAGGTCTGTGCCCTTACGCTCGCTGTGAGCCATCTTGCCGAGAACTCTGCCGTCGGGGCTTGTGATACCCTCGATTGCGAGAACGGAGCCGTTGGGGTTGAAGGGAAGAGCGTCTGCAACCTTGCCGTTGATGTCAACGTACTGTGTTGCAATCTGACCGTTTGCGATAAGCTGTGCAAGGTGTGCCTCGTCAGCAACAAAGCGGCCTTCGCCGTGTGAAACGGGAACGGCGTGGATATCGCCCGGCTCACAGAGTGAGAACCACGGGGACTTGACGGAGGTTACACGGGTGTATGCCATGTGGGAGATATGTCTGCCGATTGTGTTGTAGGTAAGTGTGGGTGCATCCTCGGCTGTGTCAACAATCTTGCCGTAGGGAACAAGACCTGTCTTGATAAGTGCCTGGAAGCCGTTACAGATACCGAGCATAAGACCGTCACGCTGTTCAAGCAGAGCGGTAACTGCTTCCTTGACTCTCGGATTCTTCAGGGCTGTTGCAATGAACTTACCGGAGCCGTCGGGCTCGTCGCCGCCGCTGAAACCGCCGGGAAGCATAATAATTTGGGAAGCGTTGATTGCCTTTACGAATGCTTCTATACTCTGCTCGATGTCGGAAGCGGTAAGGTTCTTGATAACAAGGATTTCAGCTTCTGCGCCTGCGTTTTCAAATGCGCGTGCTGTGTCATATTCACAGTTTGTGCCGGGGAATACGGGGATGATAACCTTCGGCTTTGCAACCTTGATTGCGGGAGCGATATCGTTGCGCTTGGTGTAAAGTGCAACGTCGTTGCCGCCTGTCGGGCAGGCTGCGTCTGTTGCGAATACACCCTCAAGCTTGTCTGTCCAGGCTGCGATGAGGTCCTGAGTGGGAACTCTTTCACCGCATACGCTGAATATAGCGTCTGCCTTTGTTGTACCGAGGAGTTTGCCGCCTACGGGTGATTCACCCTCGCACTCGATTACGAAGCTGCCGACAAGGGGAGCGTACATCTCTCTTCTTGTAACGCCTGCCTCGAACTCGAAGCCCATAAGGTTACCGAATGCCATCTTACATACGTTTGCAGATGCGCCGCCTTCCTTGACTACGCTTGCGCTGAGGATTGCGCCGGAAGCAACGTTTTCATAAACGCTCTTCATAAGAGCCATAGCCTCGTCCCACTCGGGAAGAAGGCTCTCTTTATTTACGGGAAGCTCAACAAGGTAAACCTTGCTGCCTGCCTTCTTGAATGCTGCGGAGGAAACCTTGCTTGCCTTTGCCATTGTTACTGCGAAGGAAACAAGCGTGGGCGGAACGTCAAGCTCGTTGAAGGAGCCGGACATACTGTCCTTACCGCCGATTGAGGGGATACCGTACTTGAGCTGTGCAGTCAGAGCGCCGAGAAGAGCGGCTGCGGGCTTGCCCCAACGCTCAGGAACAGCGTTAAGTCTTTCAAAATATTCCTGGAATGTAAGTCTTGCCTTTGAGGGGTCTGCACCGATAGCGGCGAGCTTTGCAAGCGACTCTGTTACGGAGTATGCTGCTGCGTGGAACGGGCTCCAACGGCTGAGAGCGGGAATGAAGCCGTAGCTCATTGCTGTTGCGGAGTCTGTCTTGCCGCCGGGAACGGGAAGCTTTGCACACATTGCTTCTTCGGGTGTGAGCTGTGTCTTGCCTGCGAAGGGCATATTGACGGTAGCCGCACCGATGGAAGCGTCGAAACGCTCGGAAAGACCGATCTGTGAGCAGACCTCAAGTCTGCCGAGGTTTGTTTCAAGAGCGTCAACGCCGTCCTTGTCTGCAAGAACTGCGGGAACAAGCTCTCTGTAGTTTTTATTTGCATCAACAGCGCAAATCTTTGCCTGTGCTGTCTGTGTTACACCGTTTGTGTTGAGGAAGTCACGGCTGACGTCAACAATCTTGTCGCCTCTCCAGTGCATAACGAGTCTTGCTTCCTCGCTTACAACTGCAACGACAGTTGCCTCAAGGTTTTCGGTAGCGGCAAGGGAGATGAACTTCTCAACATCGCCTGCTGCAAGAACAACAGCCATACGCTCCTGGGACGCGGAGATTGCAAGCCCTGTGCCGTCAAGACCGTCGTACTTCTTTGTAACCTTGTCAAGCTCAATCTTAAGACCGTCTGCAAGCTCGCCGATAGCAACGCAGACACCGCCTGCGCCGAAGTCGTTACAGCGGCGGATAAGCTTTGCAGCCTCGGGGTTGCGGAAAAGTCTCTGAAGCTTACGCTCGGTCGGGGGGTTACCCTTCTGAACTTCTGCACCGCAGGTTTCGATTGATTCTGTGTTGTGTGCCTTGGAGGAACCTGTTGCACCGCCGCAGCCGTCACGGCCTGTACGGCCGCCGAGGAGAACAATGCAGTCGCCCGGCTCGGGAGTTTCGCGCTTGACGTTCTCCTTGGGAGATGCGCCGACAACAGCACCGATTTCCATTCTCTTTGCCTTGTAGCCCTCGTCGTAAAGCTCTACAACCTGGCCTGTTGCAAGACCGATCTGGTTACCGTAGGAGGAGTAACCTGCTGCGGCACCGATTGTGATTTTACGCTGGGGAAGCTTACCCTCGAGTGTGTCCTCGAAAGCCTCTGTCGGGTCACCGCTGCCGGTAACACGCATAGCCTGGTAAACATAAGCTCTGCCCGAAAGCGGGTCACGGATTGCACCGCCAAGGCAGGTAGCAGCACCGCCGAAGGGCTCGATTTCTGTGGGGTGGTTGTGTGTTTCGTTCTTGAACTGAACGAGCCACTGCTCGTCCTTGCCGTCAACGTCAACGGTAACCTCGATTGAGCAGGCGTTGATTTCCTCACTCTCGTCAAGGTCGTTCAGAAGGCCAGCCTTCTTGATGGACTTTGCACCTATTGTGCCCATATCCATAAGGGTTATGTCCTTTGCCTTGCGGCCTGCGTAAACTTCCTCACGTACTGCAAGGTACTCGTTCCAGGCAGCCTCGATAACGGGGGAAAGACCGCCCTGCTCAAACTCAACCTTTTCAAGTCTGGTGAGGAAGGTTGTGTGGCGGCAGTGGTCTGACCAGTATGTGTCGATAACCTTGAGCTCTGTAACGCTCGGGTCACGGTTTTCTTCGTTCTTGAAATAGTCGCGGCAGAAGCAAAGGTCAGCCGCAGTCATTGCAAAGCCCATGGACTTGTGGTAAGCTGCAACCTCATCGTCACTCCAGCCGATAAAGCCTGTGATTCTCTGAATATCAGCAGGCACCTCGGCAACAATATTGAGGTCGTCGGGCTTTGCCATTGAAGCCTCGCGGGATTCAACGGGGTTGATAAGATATGACTTGATGGAGGCATATTCCTCGTCGGTCAGCTCACCCTCAAAAATATATACCTTTGCGCTGGCAACAGCAGGCTGCTCACCGCAGGTGAGAAGAGCAATACACTGTGCCGCAGAGTCTGCACGCTGGTCGTACTGACCGGGCAGATACTCAACCGCAAGGCTGCGGCAGTCGCAGGGAATTTCGAGCTCGGAGCAGATTGTGTCTGCGTTCGGCTCGGAGAGAACAGCGGAGCAGGCTTTTTCAAACTCCTCTGCTGTCAGACCCTGAACGTCGTATCTGTTTATAAGGCGTACACCCTCGAGAGAGGATATGCCCAGCGTTGAACGGATGTCGCTGAGGACACCGCCGGCTTCAACGTCGAAGCCCTTTCTTTTTTCGACAAAAATTCTCATAACTTCTTTCACTTTTTATCACCGCACCATTCTTGTAGTTTTGTTGTTTTTAATTTTGTGGTTTTTAAAAGTAAATATATTCTTTTATATATTTTGATATTATAGCACATAATTTTAAATAGATAAAGAGTTATTTTTTTTACATCATAAATTTTTGTGAAAATTCGGGCTCGGATTTTTAGTTAAAATAACAAAAATGTTAAAACTTTCTTTCAAAAGACTATACAAAATCTGATTTGCGTGGTATAATAACGCAGTTAATAGTGTCAAAATATATCTTTGTGAACTTTTTTGACATTTTCTGCTCGTTAAGAGTTTCGTTTTACAAAATCTTTTTTCAGAAGGGAGCTGCTTTCGGCCGATGGAAAAAATCGTTATTAACGGCGGTACTCCGCTCAGGGGCGAAGTTGAAATAAGCGGCGCAAAAAATGCAGTTGTAGCTATTCTTCCGGCAACCATCCTCGCGCAGGATGTCTGCCGTATTGAAAATATACCCGATATAAGCGACGTTTCGATTATGGTTAAAATCCTCAGCCAGCTCGGCGCAGAGGTTAAGATGATTAACCGTTCAACACTCGAAATCGACACACGCAATATCAATTCCTTCATCGTTCCCAACGAGCTTACAAAGCACCTTCGTGCTTCATACTATCTCCTCGGCGCCCTTCTGGGCAGATACAACAGAGCCAAGGTTTCAATGCCCGGCGGCTGCTGGTTCGGCGTTCGCCCGATTGACCTTCATCTGCGTGGTTTCGAGCTTCTCGGCTCCAAGGTTTCTATTGATAACGCTATGGTAAACGTTTCCGCCGATATGCTTGTCGGCTCGGCTATATATATGGATACTGTTTCCGTCGGCGCTACGGTAAACGTAATGCTCGCCGCTGTCAAAGCAAAGGGCCTTACCATTATCGAAAATGCCGCACGTGAGCCCCATATTGTTGACCTTGCAAACTTCCTCAACTCAATGGGTGCAGACGTACGCGGCGCAGGTACTGATGTTATCAAAATCCGCGGTGTTGACGAGCTTCACGGCTGCACTTATTCAATCATCCCCGACCAGATTGAGGCAGGCACTTATATGGTTGCCGCCGCCGCAACAAAGGGCGATGTTCTTATTAAAAACGTTATCCCCAAGCACCTCGAGTCAATCACAAAGAAGCTTATTGACTGCGGTGTTGAGGTTGAAGAATTTGACGAGGCTGTTCGTGTCAGCTGCAGCGAAAGACCCATTCGCTGCAATGTCAAAACTATGCCTCACCCCGGTTTCCCGACCGATATGCAGCCGCAGATGACCGTGCTTCTGGCTCTTGCGGACGGTACAAGCATCGTTTCCGAAAGCGTGTGGGACAACCGCTTCAAGTATGTTGACCAGCTCATCCGTATGGGCGCAAACATCAGCGTTGAGGGCAAGGTTGCCATCGTGCAGGGTGTAGAGCAGCTTCAGGGTGCTCCCGTCGGTGCGGACGACCTTCGTGCAGGTGCCGCTATGCTTATTGCAGGCTTTGCTGCAGACGGTCAGACTGAAATCGAAAACATTTCCCATATCGACCGCGGCTACGAGCGCTTTGTTGAAAAATTCACGGCTCTCGGCGGCGATATCCAGAGGGTGGAATTCCCTGACGAAGACGAAACCGCAGCCGAAAACGCAGGTTAATTATTATGGCAAGATTCTGTTCACTTTTTTCCTCAAGCAGCGGCAACTGTATTTATGTTGGCCAGCCTGAGGGAGGCATACTTATAGACGTCGGCGTGAGCGCAAAACGCACCGCCGAAACATTGGATTGCATCGGCGTTGACATCCGCAGCGTCGGCGCAATTTTTGTTACCCACGAACATTCCGACCACGTTGCAGGCATAAAGGTGCTTGCAGGCAAGCACAATATTCCCGTTTATTCCAGCGCAGGCACGCTTGACGCAATGGCGCAAAACGGCATACTCACGGGTAAGTTTCCTGCAGAGGAAATTTCAATGCAGGGTATGGAGGTGTGCGGTATGCACATACGCCCGTTTCACACTCCGCACGACAGCCGTGAAAGCCTCGGCTTCACCGTAGAAACGGCGGACGGCAACCGTGTTGCAATCGCAACGGATATCGGCACGGTCAACGACGAAGTGCTCAAAAATATCGCCTGCAGTCAGCTTGTTCTGCTCGAATCAAACCACGATATAAGAATGTTGCAGAACAACCCGAATTATCCTTATATGCTCAAGCGCAGAATCCTCTCCGACAAGGGTCACCTTTCCAACGAAATGTGCGCAAAAACTGCGGCAACCCTTGTTGAAAGCGGCACGACACGCCTTTTCCTCGGACATCTCAGCAAGGAAAACAACCTGCCCGAGCTTGCCTACCAGACTACGGCGGCGGTACTCAGCACAAAGGGTATGCAGGAGGGCAGCGACTACATATTAAGAGTTGCCGGTGTGGGCAACCCGAAAATGACGGTGTTTTAAATGAACGTTACGGTTATATGTTTAGGCAAGCTCAAGGAAAGCTACCTGCGTGATGCGTGTGCAGAATACGTCAAGCGCCTGGGTGCTTTCTGCAAAATAAATATTGTTGAGCTCAATCCCGTAAAGCTTTCCGACAACCCCTCACTGGCGCAGATTGATGCGGCACTCGAGGCGGAAGCAAAGCTTATTACGGAAAAAATCCCCAAGGGTGCGGCGTGCTTTGCAATGTGCATTGAGGGTAAGCAGTACCCCTCGGAAAAATTCAGCACCCTGCTCGAAACCGCAGGTGTCGAGGGCGGCGCAAACGTTGCCTTCATCATCGGCAGCAGCTTCGGACTCAGTCCGCAGATAAAGCAGATGAGCAAGTACAAGCTCTCAATGTCTGAAATGACCTTCCCCCACCAGCTCGCCCGTGTAATGCTCCTCGAGCAGATTTACAGAGCGTTTCAGATTTCCAACGGCGGAAAATATCATAAGTAAATTTGTAAACAAAATACAAAAATTTTAAAAATCACTTTTATTTTCCGCAATTATATGTTATAATTTCGCAAAGTGCTTTAATTTAAGCAGAAAACTGAAAGGAGTTTTCAGATTATGAAATCCAAAACAATCAAAATTCTCGCTCTCCTTCTCACAGCTTGTGTCTTCCTTGGCGTAACCGCTTGCTCCGGCATCGGCGGTGAAGAAGAAACCACAACAGAGGCTACAACAATTGCAAGCGCAACACCTCTTATGACTGAAAAGGCAGAGGTTCTTGCATACTTCAACGCTCTTATGGCTTCCGTCAAGAACGGCAAGGCTGCCCTTAAATATTCTTCTGACTATAACCCCAACGGCTTCGATTGCGAAAACGCAACCTTCAAGGCTGCTCTTCCCACAATCGTCAAGCTTATGAAGGACGGCTTCAATGCTGACCTTGGCGCAGAGGTTGCTTACGGCGAGCCTCTTGCAGACATCATCCCCATCAAGAACAGCGCTGCTCCCCTCGTTCTCACAGAGGCTGACATCGTTGACATCGCTGTCAATGCAGAAGCTTTCAGCCGCCAGGCAGAGGAAGAGTCCAAGGCTTCCATGGACGAAAACTACTCCGCAGAGGAAATCATTGTTGATGAGGACGTCCGCAAGATCACAATCACACTTGCTGATGCTGTTGACCCCGCTGCAGGCGAAGGTCTCTTCGGTTCCATCTACAACATTCCTGACAGAGCAAAGATTGCTGAGGAAATGAACAAGGCAAGCGAGTATATGACCTATGACGGTACATATTCCGCTAAGTACACAGGCTGCTCAATCTACATGGAAATCGACCGTACAACCGATAAGGTTATCAAGGTTGAGTTCAACCGCAACATCGAGGTAGAGGTTGAGGTTACAGGCGTCGGCACTCTCGCTTCCATGGGTACAACAACACTCAAGTTCGTTGTAAACGGTTGCGACCGCTACGAGTTTGATTGGACAGACCCCAACGCAACAACAGTTGCTGCTGAATAAGTTATAACATTAAAGCCCTGCTTCTTTGTGAAGCGGGGCTTTTTTTAATGCAAAATGCAAAGTGTAAAGTGTAAAATTAAGGGTCGCTTCGCTCCGATTTAATAATCTTGTACTTTACAGTTTTTCTGCACTTAAAAACAAAGAAGCGGCACGGGGATTTCCGTGCCGCTTCTTTGTTAAGAATGGGTGTTATTTACGGCGTGGGTAGCGCCGTTTCAGGAGAAAAATTTATGCTATGAAGAGGGAGAGGTCATAA
Source organism: Acutalibacteraceae bacterium (assembly GCA_045650165.1). Taxonomy (GTDB): domain Bacteria; phylum Bacillota; class Clostridia; order Oscillospirales; family Acutalibacteraceae; genus UBA8612. Next base: position 23,784 of record JAZRQW010000040.1, read on the forward strand.
TCATTTGTCGGTGCAGCCTCTACGAGGTGCATTTTGCTGCGGCGGATTTCTGCTGTGCGCTGTGCCCTTTCAGCACGCTCAGCTTCAAGTTGCTTTCTTCTGCGTGCAACTATAACTTTTGCGATGGATTCGGCTGCCTTGTCGAGAATTTTATCTTCAAAAGCGATGAGCTTCTCTTCCTTGACTATGCCGATAAGAACGAGTGTTACGAGTGCGATTTCAATAATAGTTGCTAACATATTTAATCTTCCTTTCTTTTTTGCGAAGTGTTTTTATCTGCCGAACAAATTGGGAACGTTTGTTCTTTACAACTATGATTATAGCATGATTTTTGCGTTTGTCAACACAAATGTTCACAAAAAACACCGCCCACAGTCCCGAAAAAGGGACTACAGGCGGCAAAAATGCTTGTTGGGGTATAATTTTTCAGTTTTCAATCTCATTCGGGTTTTTGCGCCCTGCGAGAAAGTCGCTGATGTTCTGCAGGGTCGTCTGCGCAATTGCAGAAAGGGCATCGTGGGTGAGAAAAGCCTGGTGCGAGGTGACGAGCACATTGGGCAGGGAAATGAGCCGTGCAAGGATATCGTCACGAACAATGTGGTTGGAAAAGTCCTCATAAAAAAGAGAGGTTTCCTCTTCGTAAACATCAAGGCAGGCACCGCCCAGGCGCTCGGAAATGAGTGCGTCGAGCAGAGCCTCGCTGTCGATAAGCGCACCTCGGGATGTGTTTATGATTATTGCGTTCGGCTTCATAAATGCAAGCGTGCGGCGGCAGATAATGTGGCGTGTTGCCTTTGTCAGAGGACAGTTGAGCGATACGATATCACTGCGGTTAAGCAAATCGTCAAGCGCGACATATTCAATGTACGGACAGTCCTTGCGCACGGGGTCGTAGGCTAAAATTTTCATACCGAAGCCGTTGCAGATAGCGCTGAGTGCAAGCCCGATTTTGCCCGTGCCGATAATGCCGACGGTCTTACCGTACAGGTCAAAGCCGACAAAGCCGTTGAGTGAAAAATTGAAATCCCTTGTGCGCAGGTATGCCTTGTGGGTTTTGCGGTTGAGCGTGAGAAGCATTGCAACCGAATGCTCTGCAACGGCGTAGGGAGAGTAATCGGGCACACGGTAAAAGCGGATTTTCCCCTTTGCTGCCTCTAAATCAACATTGTTAAAGCCAGCACAGCGCAGTGCAACGCAATGTATGCCGCAGTCGTAAAGCGATTTGATTGTCTTTGCGGACAAATCGTCATTTACAAAGGCTATTGCCGCACTTCTCCGCTTTGCAAGCACGGCTGTTTTCGGGCTGAGCTTTGTTTCAAAATAGTCAATTTCAAACCCGTAAGCGGATTTGTAGCGGTCAAAGTAAATCCTGTCATAGGGCTTTGTGTCATAAAAGCAGAGGGTTTGCATAGTGATATTCCTTTCTATTGCCTTAATCTGCTTTAATCAGATTAAGGCGGCGATATAAATCCCTTACGGGATTTGCGATATATCTGACGATACGATATATACTTTCGGTATGCGATATGTGCTGCGGCACACAGGGGATTTATATCATATCGCAGGCGAGATTTATCGAGCCTATATCGCAATTTCATATATTGAAATTATATCGCATTTGCCATCAGGCAAATATATCGCAAAATAATTATACTGTGTTTTACTGATCTTATTTTCCCGTAATATTGCCGCTTTTATTCTTTGTCAAAAGCAACAAAAATTTTTTCTACATTTTATTAATAATAAAAATCTTGATTTATATAAAAATTTGTCTTATAATCTTTGTGTTAATAAGTCCGGTTACGGTTTGAGATTGTAATCGGCTGATTAAAAAATTTTTTCGGAGGTAAAAAACCATGAAAAAGTTCACAAAGCTCCTGGCTGTGCTTATGGCAGTTGCAATGCTTCTTTGCTTTGCTGCTTGCGGCGGTTCAGGCGACGAAAACCAGACAACTCAGCCCGCAGGCGAGTCCGATCTCTCTAACCTCAAGGTTGGTTTCATCTTCCTTCACGATGAAAACTCAACCTACGACCTCAACTTCATCAAGGCTGCAAGAGAAGCTTGCACAAAGCTTGGTGTAGAGATTGTCGAAAAGGTTAACATCCCCGAGAGCAACGATTGCTACGAAGCAGCTGTTGACCTTGCAGACCGCGGCTGCGATATCGTTTTCGCAGACAGCTTCGGCCACGAGCAGTACATGATTCAGGCTGCAAAGGAATTCCCGGATGTACAGTTCTGCCACGCTACAGGCACAATGGCTCACACAGAAAACCTTGCTAACTACCACAACGCTTTCGCATCCATCTACGAAGGCCGCTACCTTGCAGGTGTTGCTGCAGGTCTCAAGCTCAACGAGATGATCGCTGCAGGCGAGTTCACAGCTGAGGAAGCAAAGATGGGTTACGTCGGTGCTTTCACATACGCTGAAGTTATCTCCGGTTACACATCCTTCTATCTTGGCGCAAAGTCAGTTTGCCCGACTGTTACTATGGAAGTTCAGTTCACAGGCAGCTGGTACGACGAAATGGCTGAGAAGGAAGCTGCTGAAAAGCTCCTCTCCAACGGCTGTAAGCTCATCAGCCAGCACGCTGACTCCATGGGTGCTCCCACAGCTTGCGAAACAAAGGGTGTTCCCAATGTTTCCTACAACGGCAGCACAGTTGCAGCTTGCCCCAACACATTCATCATCTCCTCCAGAATCAACTGGGTTCCCTACTTCGAGTACATGATCAACTGCGTAGCCAACGGCGAAGCAATTGCTGACGACTGGTGTAAGGGTCTTGAAGCAGGTGCTGTTGAGCTGAGCGAAATCAACGATAAGGCAGCTGCCGCAGGCACAGCAGACAAGCTTGCAGAAGTTAAGGCAGGCCTTGCAGACGGCACAATCCGCGTATTCGATACCGCTACATTCACAGTAGGCGGCGAAACACTCACAAGCTATATGGCAGACGTTGACACAGACGCTGCTTACACACCCGACACAGAGGTTATCGCAGACGGTTACTTCCACGAGTCCGAGTACCGTTCAGCTCCCTACTTCGATCTTCGTATCGACGGCATCACTCTTCTCAACGAGAAGTTCTGATATTTTCTTTTAACTTAAACAAAATAGGCGGAGCGTAAAACCTCCGCCTGTTTTGAATTATTATCTATTAGTTATTATCTCTTACTCTATGATATCTGAGCGGTGAAAACGAAGTAACAACTAATAGATAATAATTCAAGTCGAAAAATAGCTATTAACTGTTTTGGAGGTAAAATCCGTGGGTGTACAAGCTGCAATTGAACTGAAAAATATTACCAAAACCTTCGGCAGCGTTATCGCCAACAAGGATGTTTCGCTCACCGTCAACCGCGGTGAGATTTTGTCCATTCTCGGCGAAAACGGCAGCGGCAAAACAACTTTGATGAATATGATTTCGGGCATTTATTTCCCCGACCACGGTCAGATTTTCATCGACGGTAAAGAGGTTGTCATCCGATCACCGAGGGATGCTTTTGATTATAAAATCGGTATGATTCACCAGCACTTCAAGCTGGTTGATGTTTTTTCCGCCGCCGAAAACATTGTTCTCGGTCTGGAGGAAGAAGGTAAGTTCAACGTAAAGCAGTCTGCCGAAAAAATCCGCAAAATCAGCGAGCAGTACGGTTTTGACCTTGACCCGAAAAAGAAGATTTACGAGATGTCCGTTTCCGAAAAGCAGACCGTTGAAATCATCAAGGTGCTTTACAGGGGCGCGGATATTCTTATTCTTGACGAGCCTACAGCTGTTCTCACTCCGCAGGAAACGCAGAAGCTTTTTGCAATCCTTCGCAGAATGAGGGATGACGGCAAGGCAATTATAATTATCACCCACAAGATGCAGGAAGTTCTCTCGCTTTCAAACCGTGTTTCTGTATTGCGCAAGGGCGAATATATCGGTACGGTTGAAACAAAAGACACCACAGAAGCACAGCTCACCGAAATGATGGTCGGCCAGAAAATTGACCTTAACATTGAACGAACCGAACCCAAGGATTCACAGGACAGGCTTGAGGTCAATGGTATCAGCTGCGTCAACCGTGAGGGTGTAAAACTGCTTGACAATGTTTCGTTCACCGCACGCTCGGGTGAAATCCTCGGCATTGCAGGTATTGCAGGCAGCGGTCAGCGTGAGCTGCTCGAATCAATTGCAGGTCTTCAGCACCTCAATCAGGGCGAGATACTTTACCACAACCCCAAAACAGGCAAGATCGACAACCTCCGCGACAAAACGCCTATCCAGATCCGCGACCTCGGCGTGCGCCTTTCCTTTGTTCCCGAGGACAGACTCGGTATGGGTCTTGTCGGCAATATGGACATTGTTGACAATATGATGCTGCGCAGCTACCGCAGGGGCAAGACAGCTTTCCTTGAAAGAAAGAAGCCCAAGGACCTTGCAAACAAAATCATTGAAGAGCTCAATGTTGTAACGCCCGGTGCAAACACTCCCGTACGCCGTCTTTCGGGCGGTAATGTTCAGAAAGTTCTCGTCGGCCGCGAAATTGCTTCGTCGCCCACGGTGCTCATGGCGGCATACCCCGTCAGAGGTCTTGACATCAATTCATCCTATATGATTTATAACCTTCTCAACCGTCAGAAGGAGAGCGGTGTTGCCGTTATCTTCGTCGGTGAGGACCTTGACGTTCTTCTCGAGCTTTGCGACAGAATTATGGTTATCAGCTCGGGCCGCATTTCGGGCACGGTTGATGCAAGAACGGCAACAAAAGAAGAAATCGGTCTGCTTATGACCAAGAACAGCGGAGGTGAGGGCAATGAGTAAAAGCGTAAAAGAAACACGCGAACCCCTTTTCCACATTGCCAAACGTGAAGCTCTTCCGTTCTGGCTGTCGTGGCTGATTCGTGCAGGTGCGGTTGCTGCCGCGCTTATTGCCTGTGCCGCAGTAACTGTTCTGCTCACGGGCGAAAACCCGCTTCAGGTTTACGCAACTATGATTGACGGTGCAATCGGCACCGAGCGCAGGACTTGGTCGCTTCTTCAGAATACGGCTATGCTGCTTTGTATATCGCTTGCCGTAACGCCTGCGTTCAAAATGAAATTCTGGAACATCGGTGCTGAGGGTCAGGTGCTTATGGGCGGCATGGCAACTGCCGCTTGTATGATTCTCTTCGGCGATAAGCTGTCAGCTCCCGTGCTGATGATAGTTATGGTTGTCACAAGCGTTCTCGCCGGTGCAATCTGGGGCTTTATTCCCGCCTTCTTCAAGGCAAACTGGAACACAAACGAAACGCTGTTCACGCTTATGATGAACTACATCGCAATGCAGATCGTTTCGTTCTTCACCTATATGTGGTCTGTGCCCAAGGGCTCAGGTCAGATCGGTGTTATCAACGCCAACACTCAGGCAGGCTGGATTCCTGCGCTCGGCGGCAAAGCCTACCTGCTCAACATCATAATTGTTGCTGTGCTTACGGCCGTTATGTATATTTACCTCAAGTACAGTAAGCACGGTTACGAAATCTCCGTTGTCGGCGAAAGTGAAAACACCGCCAAGTACATCGGTATCAACGTCAAAAAGGTAATTATGCGCACCGTTCTTCTTTCGGGCGCGCTCTGCGGTATCGCAGGTCTGCTTCTCGTCAGCGGTACAGACCATACAATCACCCGTAACACCGTTGCAGGCAGAGGCTTCACGGCGATTATGGTTTCGTGGCTTGCCAAGTTTAACCCCGTTTATATGATACTCACCTCGTTCCTCATTGTTTTCCTGCAGAAGGGTGCAACCGAAATTTCGACAATCTTCGGTCTTAACGATTCCTTCTCCGAAATCATTACGGGTATAATCATTTTCTTCATCATCGGCAGCGAATTCTTTGTAAACTATACAATTAAATTCCGTGAGAAGGAGGCGAACAAATAATGCTTGTTGCTTTTATTCAGCGTGCAATCGTTCAGGGTATACCCCTTCTGTTCGGCTCAACGGGTGAAATCATCACGGAAAAGAGCGGTAACCTCAACCTCGGTACGGCAGGCGTTATGTATGTCGGCGGTATCGCAGGCGTTATCGGTGCCTTCCTTTATGAAGGCTCGGTCGAAACAGTCAACCCTGTGCTGGCTGTGCTGATTCCGATTCTTTCCTGTATTTTAGGCTCGCTCATAATGGGTCTGATTTATTCGTTCCTCACCGTAACTCTCCGTGCAAACCAGAACGTTACGGGTCTTGCACTGACAACCTTCGGCGTTGGTGTCGGTAACTTCTTCGGCGGCTCTCTTATCAAGCTGACCGATTCCGACCTGCCCTCAATCACACTCACACAGACAAGCAACTGCTTCAAAACAACGCTTCCCTTTGCGGACAAGCTCGGCTGGTTCGGCGATATTTTCCTCTCCTACAGCTTTCTTGCCTATGTTGCAATAGCAATTGCTCTGCTGGCTGCTTTCTACTTCAACCGCACACGCTCAGGTCTTGCGCTTCGCGCTGTCGGTGAAAACCCCGCAACGGCAGACGCGGCAGGTATCAGCGTAAGCAAGTACAAGTACCTTTCCACCTGTGTGGGCAGCATAATCGCAGGCTTCGGCGGTCTTTACTACGTTATGGACTACGCCTGCGGCATCTGGTCAAACGATGCTTTCGGCGACAGAGGCTGGCTTGCAATCGCACTTGTTATCTTTGCAATCTGGCGCCCGAACGTGAGCATCATCGGCTCGATTGTTTTCGGCGGTCTGCTCATTATCCACAACTATATCCCGGGCCTGAGCTTCAGCGGTCAGGAAATTCTGAAGATGACACCCTATGTCGTAACAATCCTTGTTCTCATCATTATTTCCATGCGCCAGAAGCGTGAGAATCAGCCCCCCGCAAGCCTCGGCTTGTCATACTTCAGAGAAGAAAGATAAACGTTTTATAAAACAAAAAGACACCTTCAGACGAAGGTGTCTTTTGTCATTTATTTCGCCTGGTCGTAATCACAGATTACGATTTCGCAATCAAAGCCTGCGCGGCTTTTGTCGCCGTGCCAGTAGATACCGAATGAACGCTCGCCGTCAAACGAATAGTAGAACATCGCCGTGCCGTCAGGCTCGTTTTCGGGGATGTGGTAGCGGTTGTTCTTGTCGGCAAAGCCTGCCTTTTCGACCTTTTCGATGTAACGGAGATATTCGTCGTAACCCAGTTCGTCAAAGCGGATTATTATCTGCTTGCCGTAGGTTGTTTTGTATTCAAGCGTTGCCGTGATTTTTCGTGTGTCGGGCTTCGGAAGGCTGTTGAGCAGTTCGTCCTTCGGCCAACTTTTCGTGCCGCTTGTGACAAGCTTTGCTGTCGGCTTTTCCTTTGTTGTTGCTTCGGGGGCTTTGGTTGTTTCGCCGCCGATGATTTGCGTTTGCGCTTCAACAAAGGGCTTGACCGTCGTCGTTTCCTGCGTGTCGGCGGTGGTTGTGCCGATTTCGGGCAGGAACTTGTCCCTATACCTGATACCTAAAAAGCCGAGAACAATTACAGCAACAGCAACGGCAATTAAAATTTTAGTTTTCATTGTTCAGCTTTTCGAGTGACTGCATCTTGAGGTAAGCGTTGATGAAGCCGTCGATTTCTCCGTCCATAACAGCGTTGATGTTACCCATCTCGTAGCCTGTTCTGTGGTCCTTTGCAAGGGTGTAGGGCATAAAGACGTAGGAGCGGATCTGGCTGCCCCAGGCAATGTCCTTCTGAACGCCCTTGATATCTTCAATCTTGTCAAGGTGCTCTCTCTCCTTGATTTCGAGAAGCTTTGACTTGAGCATACGAAGCGCAACCTCACGGTTCTGCACCTGGCTTCTTTCAACCTGGCAGGATGTTACGATACCTGTGGGGATGTGTGTAAGACGGACTGCGGAGGACGTCTTGTTAACCTTCTGTCCGCCTGCACCGCTTGCACGGTAAACGTCCATTTTAACGTCGTCCATATTGAGGTCGATTTCGATTGTATCGTCGATTTCGGGCATAACTTCAAGCGAAGCGAAGGAAGTGTGGCGTCTGCCCGAAGCGTCGAACGGTGAGCAACGTACAAGTCTGTGAACACCGTTTTCACTCTTCATATAGCCGTAGGCGTTTTCACCCTCGATGTGGAGAACAGCAGATTTGAGGCCGGCTTCGTCGCCGTCAAGGAAGTCAGGCATTGTTACCTTGTAGCCGTTCTTTGTGCCCCACTGTGTGTACATACGAACAAGCATCTGTGCCCAGTCCTGTGCCTCTGTGCCGCCTGCACCTGCGTGGAAGGTGAGGATTGCGTTCTTGCTGTCGTACTCACCGCTGAGCAGGGTGCTGAGGGTCTGCTTGTCAAGCTCTTTCTTGATGTTGTCAACGCTCTCTCTGCAATCGGGGAACATTGATTCGTCCTCTTCCTCGTCGGAAAGCTCAATCATAACAAGGGTGTCCTCGTAATCGCCGCTGAGCTTTTCGTAAGCGTTAACCTTGTTCTTAAGACCAGCCATCTGCTGAAGAATCTTCTGTGAGTTCTTCATATCGTCCCAGAAATCGGGTGAAGCACTCTTTTCTTCAAGCACGGCAATTTCTTTTTTCATATCCTCCAGACCAAGTGCCTCTGCAAGCTCCTCAAGGGGTTTCTTGCATTCGAGCAGTTCAAGGCGGAGTTCTTCAAACTGAAGCATAAATTATCCTTTCCCGGCAAAATGCCAATCATAGATTTACATAAAAATACATTATACATTTTAATACATTTTTACCCATAAGTAAAGTAATAGGCAAAAATTTATATTTATTTCAAAAATATTACACTTAAACATTGAATTTTTTTGCTATTTTGTGTAAAATGATACCGTGTATTATTATGCACGCACAGAAAGGTTGCAAGTAAATGAGATATCTTGGAGAAAACTGTCCCTACTGCGGTCTGGAGTTTCAGGAAGGTGACGACGTAGTTGTCTGCCCCGAATGTGCAACTCCGCATCACCGTGCCTGCTGGTTTGCACACGGCGAGTGTGCCAACGGCGAAAAGCACACAGAGGGATTTGTGTGGAAAAAGCAGGCTGTTCCCGCACCTGAACCCGAAAAAACCGAAACCAACGAAACCAACGGAACCAACGGAAAAAGCCTCGATATAGTCTGCCCCGATTGCGGCAAGGCAAACCCCAACGGCACGCTCCGTTGCCCCGATTGCGGTGCTTTGCTTGTTCCGTTTAACCCCGCAATGGGCGGCGAACCCCCGATTGCCCAGTTCCGCCCCGGCTTTGATGCCGAGGAAAAGGTCGGCGAAATGAAGGCGGGTGACATTGCCCTTTTCTGCAGGGTGGGCGGTGCACGCTATATCAAAACCTTCCGCAAACTTGCCGGAGGTAAAAAGTTCAGCTTCAACTGGGGCGCAGCTTTTTTTGCTCCGTTCTGGTTTTTCTACCGCAAGCTTTATCAGGCAGGCTCAATTTTCCTGGCGCTGTTCATTGCCACAAGCGTGTGGATGATGCCCGCCTCGGAAAAGTTTTACGAAGCGTACGAAACTATGCAGTATGAGGTTTCTGCCGTTTATGAAGAAGAGGGAGAAGACGCGGCGTATGCGGTTATGGACGAGCGTCTGCCAGAGTTGCGCGCAGCAATGAAACCCCTGTATCTGCCTATGGCAATTCAGTTTATACTCCACGCTGTTTCCGCCGTAATTGCGGATAAGCTCTACTATAAAAAGGCGAAAAAGGATATTGCACAGGCACGCAGAAGCAAAGGTGATGTCCGTGCCTTCCAGCTTGAGCTGTTCAAGCGCGGTGGTACATCTTTTGTCTGGGGTGCGGCGTCTTACTTTGCAAACCAGGCTCTGCTTTACCTTGCCTCGTGGCTGTTGTCAAGGTAATTTCAATAACTCCATTTGTATATAATATAGTATTATAATTATATAATCAATTTCATAAAACCGAAAGGAATGTTTACTATGAAAATCAAAAAGGCGATTATTCCCGCAGCAGGTCTTGGCACAAGAGTTCTGCCCGCATCCAAGGCTGTTCCGAAGGAAATGCTCAACATCGTTGACAAGCCTGCCATTCAGTACATCGTTGAAGAGGCTGCTGCCGCAGGCATTGAGGATATCCTCATCATCACAAACCGCGGTAAGGGTGCTATAGAGGACCACTTCGACCACAGCTACGAGCTCGAAGACAAGCTCAAGGATAACCCCTCCAAGAAGGACCTTTATGAGGACGTTCTTGCATGCTCAAACATTGCCAATGTTTATTTCCTCCGCCAGAAGGAAACAAAGGGTCTCGGCCACGCCATTATGTGCGCAAAGAGCTTCATCGGTGACGAGCCGTTTGCAATTCTCTACGGTGACGATGTTATCGTCAACAACGAATATCCCGTTACAAAGCAGCTTGTTGACGCTTATGAAAAGACAGGCAAGGGTATCGTAGGTGTTAAGGAAGTTCCGAGAAAGGATGTTTCCAAGTACTGCTCACTCGACGTTACTCCCCACGCTGACAACGAAAAGCTGATGGATGTTCACAATATCATCGAAAAGCCCACAGAAGATCAGATTATGTCCTGCTTCTCAATCCTCGGCAGAGTTGTTGCACCGCCCCAGGTATTTGACTACCTTGCTGAGGACCTTGCAAACACTCCCGAAGGCGAAGAGCTCTACTTCACAGATACTCTTGCACGCCTTGGCAAGGAAGGCAGCCTTCTTGCTCTCGATTTCGACGGCATCCGTTACGATATGGGCAACAAGCTCGGTATTATGAAGGCAAACTGCGAGGTTGCACTCAGCCACCACGAAATCGGTGAGGATTTCAAGGCTTACATCAAAGACCTTGCAAGCAAAATCTGACCGAACATAAAATGAAAAAAGCACTTGCTTTGATTTCAGCGGCAGTAATTATTTTTGCCGCCGCGGGCTGTGCCAATAAACAGCCCGGACAAAACGAAACAGAGTTTATAAGCGGCAGCTCCTCCGCCGTGCAGGAAAGCACGGTTGAGGAGAGCGTTGCCGAGCCCACGGCAGGATTGAGCGAATATACAACAAGGGAAAAATACACCAAACGCCCCAAGGTTACCCAGTACACCACAAGGGCAACGTCGCCACATCATCTTACCGAACGCCCGACAACAACTGAACGCACAACAATAAAAATCAATGTGCCCACCCGTACACCGACAACAAATCGCCCGATTGTGACAAAGACAACCGTTCCCCGTACGACAAAGCCGGATATCGAGGTTATTACCTCCACCACAAAGCCCGTACCCGAGCCTGCTTTTGATTACGGCGGTACGCTCAGCTTCACAGGCGCAGACGGTCTTACGGACAGCGTAAAAATCGTTTCCCACACCTGCGAACCGACAGACAGGCAGACCTTTGCGATTGTGCTCACCGTTGAAACGCTCAAGCATATGAGCGAAAGCAAAACGATGTATATCTCGTACAACTGCTATGACAAGGACGGCAACAGGATAAACGAAAACACGCTGAAAACGATTGTTCCTCTGGGTCAGCCGGGTGACACGGTCAGAACGGTTGCAACGGCAACCTTTGACACGGCACGGATTGTATTTACAAACTATTAACATAATTTACCAACTCAAAAAGTATAGTTTTCCTGTTGCGTATTATAATAATTAATTGTATAATAGCTCACGGAAAACTATGTATATCAGCAGTCGAAGACGGTTTTAAGCATTTGTTACAAAACTGTTACCGTTTTATGGCGCAATTTTGCCCTTTTTCGGCTAACTTTTTTTAAAAAATGCTTGAAATTTACTTTTGGCTGTAGTATAATTTCAGTACATATTAAGTTTCCAGAAATATGTAACAAAAAACAGGAGGAATTCACTATGAAGAAACTTAGCATTGTTCTTGCACTTATCATGGCTCTTTCCTGCTTTGGTCTTACAGCTTTCGCAGCTGAGGGTGACACAGCAGAAGCAGCAGCTCCCGCAAAGGTTGTTATCGGCGTAAACTTCTTCGCAGTTGACGGCACTCTCACAGAGACAAAGACTCTCAACTATGAAGCAGCTCCCGGCACAACTCTTACAGCAGCAGACATCCTTGCAGCTGTTAAGTCCCGCCTTGGCGACGAGCAGGTTGACCTTGACGAGTATGTTCTCAACGAGACAGTTGTTGCTTATGACGACGTTAACGCTGACGGTGTAGCAGCAGATCCCTACAAGTTCACAAGCGTTAAGGTAGTTGCAGGTGCAGAGTACAAGTTCGATGTAAGCGCACACGAGATCGACGATGTCAAGAATCTTGCTGTTACAATCGGCGAGCAGCTTGCAAAGATCGACTGGGCAGGCATTGCAAAGGCTAACGTTGCTCTCATCAACCAGCTCATCAACGGCGGTAAGGCTGCTATCGATAGCCTTGTAAACGCTGAGTGGCCTGAAGCTGACAAGGCTGAGAAGGAAGAGACCACAACAGTTGAGACTGTTGAGACTCCCGACACTGGTGTTTCTGCAGTAGCAGGCGCAGCAGTTGTTGTTCTTGCTCTCTCCGCAACAACAGCAGTTGTTCTTCGCAAGAAGGAAGACTAATTACTTAGTCACTAACTTAACAAGTTAACAGTTCAGCCGTCGGGGTTACCCGGCGGCTGTTTTGTTATTTGACACTTTTCACGTCTTTTGCTATAGTATAATTAATTACTTTATTAAAAGGAGTTGTTTGTTTTGCAGAACCCTTTTAAGATTCTTTTTTCCGCGCATGAAGAAGGCGACAGCGTTGCCAACCGCAGGTTGTTTGCCTACGGCACAGGTCTTGCGGGCCAGAATATGACCTACAGCTACATTTCAAACTGGCTGAGGTATTTCTGTATAAATATGCTGCATATTGACACGGCAAAAATAGGCGCTGTTTTCTTTGCCAGCAGTATATGGGACGCTATCAACGACCCGCTTATCGGCTCGTTTGTTGACCGCCACCGCAATAAAAAAGGTGAAAAGCTGCGCCCATATCTTATTTTTACTCCGCCCGTTATCGGCGCGCTGAGCTTTGCGATGTTCTTCAACCTCGGCGATATGTCCGAAACGCTTAAACTTATGTACATACTTCTCGTGTACGTCATCTGGGATATCATTTATTCATTCCAGGATGTTGCGCTGTGGGGTATAATTTCCGTCTGCTCGCCCAGCTCAAAGGAGCGCTCCCGTGCCGCCAAGTGGGCAGGCATCGGCGCAGGCGCAGGCTCGTCCGTTGCAGGCTTTTTCCAGACCTTCCGCAGTGCTTTCCTCGGTATGGGTCTTAACGATTTTGAGGTTTTCCTGCTCTTTGCGTTTATTTTCGGCTTTATGGGCGAAATACTTTCAATGTGCGCCCACAAAATGCCCGAGCGAGTCAAGAGCGACACTCCGCAGGAAAGTCTTTTCAAAACTATTAGTTATCTTAAATACAACAAAACCCTCATTCTTATTTCTGTTGCCCGTATTCTCTGCAACTTCAATTTCAAGGTGCAGAACGCTTACTTCTTTGAAAGCAGTGCAAACGGAATTTTCAACGGCGTTGACGGTATGAACCTCGAGTTTCTTTTCGGCACACTTTCGGGTCTTACCTCAATTTTCGGCGTTTTCTTTGCAACACAGCTTGCCAACAGATGCGGCGGTATGAAGAAGCTGCTTGTTGCGGCATCTGTTGCAGAAATCGTCTGCCGTATCGCAATTTTCTTCGTCGGCTTCAAGTCCCCCGCACAGGTTGTTATCTGTTGTATCCTTTTCAACGTATTCCAGCTGTTCACAAGCAACAAGGACTTTGCACACCGCTCACTCACAAGCGACTCAATTGACGATGTTGAGTACAGGACAGGCGTGAGAATTGAAGGCATTTCTTTCTCAATGCAGAACTTTGTTTCAAAGATCAACACAGGTACTACAAGCCTTATGGAGGGCTTGATATTAAAGCTTCTGCGCTACGACAGCAACCGTCCCCGTGCGGCGCAGAACGCAACCTTTATGAAAATGCAGTGGCCGATGTATGCGCTTGGTCCTGCAATCGGTGCACTTCTTTACCTTATCATAATCAGCTTTGTCAAGGACGATAAGGAAGAAAGGCTGCGCGTTGAATACGAGCTCAAACAGCGCCGTGAGCGTGCAAAAGAGCTTCAAAAAGTCGGTAATTAAGTAGGTGTTATATTGGCAGGCGAAAAAAGAAGGATTTATATGCTTGACGAAATCAGAGGTCTTGCAATAATTCTGATGGTGTTTTACCACGCATTCTATATGTTCGGCAGTTTCTTTGAATTTGAGTTTATGTCGGCGGCACAAAAATTCTTTGAGCCGCTTCAGCCGCCATTTGCTTGCCTTTTCATACTCATTTCGGGCATATCCTCTAACCTCTCGCACAGCAATTTCGTCCGAGGCGCACGGCTTCTTGCAATTGCGCTTGGCTTTACACTGGTTACTGCGGTTGTGTTGCCGAAATTCGGCATTGACGAGGCACAGATTATTTTCGGCATACTGCACCTGCTGAGTGTTTCGATGCTCCTCTTTGCCCTTTTGCAAAAGCCATTTTCAAAAATTCCGCCTGCAGTCGGCTTCGGAATAAATATGGTGCTGTTTTTCGTGCTTTACTCAGTTCCGTCGGGCAGTATTTTAGGCTATGATTTGCCTGTGGAACTTTATGCAAACAGCTTTACTGCAACACTCGGCTTTGCACCTTCAGGCTTTTACTCGGCGGACTATTTTCCGCTTATTCCCTTTGTGTTTATGTTTTTTGCCGGCACATTTATAGGGCGTTTCGTCTTTAACGGTGACCTTCCCGAGGGCTTTTATAAGCTTCGTTGCAAGCCACTTGCCGTAGTCGGCAGAAAAACTTTGATAATTTATATCGCACATTGGCCGATTATCTTCTTATTGGGCTTGATAATCTCGATTTTTTAATGTATAATGTCTGTGAATAATAAATAAGGTGGCGCTTTAACTATGGAAAAGAACAGAGTTAGACTTAATATCTGCGGTACGGATTACTCCATCACCACAGAGGACGACCCCAAGTACGTTATGGCTCTCGGCGACGAGCTCGACGCAAGCCTTAACAAGACCCTGCGTGAAAACAACCGCCTCTCCGTTACTCAGGCTGCAATCCTTGCCGCTCTCGAGTATGCGGATATGTACAAGAAGGCTGAAATCAGCGCAGACAATCTCCGCAGCCAGATCAAGGAGTATCTTGAGGATTCCGCACGCTCCAAGATGGACGCTGAAATTGCAAAGAGAGAAGTAGAAAGACTTACAAGGGAGCTTCAGAATGCTCAGGCTAAACTCGGTTGAGATTTTAGCTCCTGCAGGAACATATGAAGCTGTCGAGGCGGCTGTGCGCTGTGGCGCAAACGCTGTTTACCTCGGCGGCAAGTCCCTCAATGCCCGCCGCAATGCGGGCAATTTTTCTGCTCAGGAGTTGAAAGAAGCGGCAGAATACTGCCACGCAAGAAACGTAAAAGTATATCTGACCCTCAACACGCTCGCAACGGACAAGGAACTTAAAAATGATGTTCAGGTTGCCCTGCGTGAAGCTTGTGAAGCGGGAATTGACGCCCTTATTGTTCAGGATATGGGCGTTGCAAGGCTTGCAAAAAAATGCGTGCCTACTCTTGCCTTACACGCTTCAACACAGATGAGCGTGCACACACTTTCGGGTGTGAAAGAGCTTGCCGGAATGGGCTTCACAAGGGCAGTCCTTTCCAGAGAATTATCGCTTGATGAAATTGAATATATAGTTAAAAACTCACCTATCGAAATAGAAGTGTTCGTTCACGGTGCACTTTGTATGTGCGTTTCGGGTCAATGCCTGATGAGTGCCATGCTCGGCTCGCGAAGCGCAAACCGTGGCCTGTGCGCTCAGCCTTGCCGTCTGCCCTTTGCGGCTGAAAACGGCACGGGTAACGACCTGAGCCTCAAGGATTTGTCCGCAGTTGACTACCTTGAAAAATTAAAAGAAATCGGCGTGAAGTCCTTTAAAATAGAGGGCAGAATGAAACGCCCTGAATACGTTGCGGCGGCGGTTACCGCCTGCAAAAACGCACTTGACGGCAAAGAGGACGCCGAACTGCGAAACCACCTCAAGGGTGTTTTCTCACGCTCCGGCTTTACCCACGGCTACCTTACAAACGAGCTGGGCAGGGATATGTTCGGAATCCGAAGCAAGGACGATGTGCTTTCCGCAAAGCCTGCGCTCAAGGAGCTTGCCCACCTTTACGAAAAGGAAACACCGCTTGTCGGGGTCAGTTTTATGTTCTGCGCTTACGAGGGTGAAACCGCATCCCTTTCCGCAAAGGCAAACGGCAAAAGTGTTTTTGTCGAGGGCGACATAGTTGCCGAGCCTGCAAAAAATGTGCCTTTAAGTGAAGAAAAAATCCGCCTTCAGCTTGAAAAATGCGGGGGTACGCAGTTCTTTGCCGAGGAAATTGAAACAGATATTGACGACAATATCAGCCTGCCTCTTTCCTCAATAAATGCCCTGCGCAGAAGTGCGTTGGACGAACTCTACAATAAGTTGAAAGAGCCTTACACACCCATTTTCTGCTATGAAAATGTGGAAAACCCTGTGAAAAAGGTGAATAATCCTTGTGTTTTCGCATATTTTTCAACCCTTGAGCAGGTAAAAGCGGCAGGGAAAAATGTGGAAAAAGTTCTTGTTCCGCTTAAAATTGCCGAGAAAACACTTGCGCTTTTCCCCGAAAAAACGGTTGCCTGTTTACCGAGAGTATTTTTCGGCAGGGATGAAGAAATCTGCAAAAAATTAACCGAATTAAAAGAAAAAGGGCTGAAAAAAGTCTGCTGTGCTACGCTCGATGCGGTGAATATCGCAAAACGTGCAGGGCTCGCATTTATGATGGGTCACGGCAGTAATGTTTTCAATTATCAGAGCGTGCTTGAATACAGAAACCTCGGCGCAGACGAAATTCTGCTTTCGCCCGAAATGACGCTTACTCAGGCTTCTGCTTTAGGCGGGGACAGACTCGGGCTTATCACCTACGGCTCACTGCCGCTGATGATTACACGCAACTGTCCCGTTAAAAACGGCAAAAATTGTGCTGACTGCGGCGGTAAAAGCGTGCTGACCGACAGAATGGGTATCAGCTTCCCCGTTATCTGCGGCGAAGGGTATTCGCAGGTGCTCAACTCCCGCCCGATTTATATGGCGGACAGAGAAAGAGAAACCGCCTTTGCGGCGTTTTATCTGCTTTACTTCACAACCGAAAGCCCTGAAGAATGTGAAAATATCGTTTCGGCTTATGAAAACAAAAAAGAGCCTGCAGGTGAATTTACGAGAGGTCTTTATTACCGGGGAGTTGAGTGATAAATATATCACTCCTATTGTTTTTAAGAAAGTATTGTGCTAATATTATCTTGACAAAATTGTATTCGGAGAATTTTTATGGAACAGAAAAAGATTGACAGAATAAACGAGCTTGCACACCTTGCCAAGGAGCGTGAGCTGACAGCAGAGGAGCTGGAGGAGAGGGCAATACTCCGCCGTGAATATATTGATTCCTTCAAACTCAGCCTTACTTCACAGCTCGACGTAACCTACATTGTTGACGAAAAGGGCAACAAGACAAAGGTGCAACGCAAAGGTAAAAAATAAAAATAATTTTACATAAAGAGGTGCTTATTATGTACAATTTTTCAATCGGCGTTATTGTTGACTCCTTCAGACTTCCCATTAAGGAAGCTGTAAAGAAGGCAGCAGAGGTAGGCGCACAGGGTATCCAGGTTTATTCAACAAGGGGCGAAATGGCTCCCGAAAACCTCAGTGCTGCTGCAAGAGCTGATTTCAGAAAGCTTGTTGCAGACAACGGTCTTAAAATTTCCGCTCTCTGCGGCGACCTTGGCGGCGGCGGATTCTGCTTTGCAGACAGAAACCCCGAAAAAATCGAAAAGTCCAAGAGAATTCTTGACCTTGCCAAGGAGCTCGGCACAGATATTGTTACAACACACATCGGCGTTGTTCCCGACGACCCCAACCACGACCGCTTCAAGATTATGCAGGAAGCTTGCTTCGAGCTTTCACGCTATGCAGACGATATCGGCGCACACTTCGCAATTGAAACAGGCCCCGAAACCTCTGCCGTGCTCAAGATGTTCCTTGACACACTCGGCTCAACGGGTGTCGGCGTAAACCTTGACCCCGCAAACCTTGTTATGGTTACGGGTGACGACCCTGCAAAGGCTGTTTACAACCTGCAGAAGTACATCGTTCACACCCACGCTAAAGACGGCGTTCAGAATTTCTTTGAAGACCCCGAGGTTGTTTACGGCCTTAAGAAGAGACCCGTTGACGTTATTGTCACAGGTGATTCCTTTGACGAAGTTCCGCTTGGCGAAGGCAGCGTAAACTGGAACGAATACCTCAAGGCACTTGACGATATCGGTTACAGAGGCTTCCTTACAATCGAGCGTGAGGTCGGCGACCAGCCCGAGGTTGATATCCGCAAGGCTGTATCCTTCCTGGAGGGACTTATCAGATAATGAAATTTTCAGTAAGCTCTTACAGCTTCCAGAAGCTTCTCAACAACGGCACTTACACCCAGCGTGACCTTATTGCAATCGCAAAGGATATGGGCTTTGACGCTGTTGAATACATAGACCTTATGCCTGAGGATGGCATGACCGACCTTGAATACGCAAAGGTGCTCCGCGCTGAGGCTGAAAAGCACGGCATGGAAATTTCCGCCTACACAATAGGTGCGGACTTCCTCAAAAAAGACCTTGATGAAGAGGTTAACCGCCTTTTCGGTCAGGTTGATGTTACCGAGGCACTCGGTGCAAAGCGTATGCGCCACGATGCAACCGGCGGTTTCCCCGAGCCCGAGTCAAAGTACAGAAGCTTTGACGGTGCTCTGCCGATTCTTGCCGAGGGTTGCAGAAGGGTTACGGAATACGCTGCGGAAAAAGGCATTGAAACAATGGTTGAAAACCACGGCTATTTCTGCCAGGATTCCGTACGTGTTGCAAGCCTTGTAAATGCCGTAAACCACCCGAATTTCGGTCTGCTTGTCGATATCGGTAACTTTATGTGCGCCGATGATGAGCCTTCTGCCGCAGTTGGCAGAGTTGCAGGCTTTGCAAAGCACGTTCACGCAAAGGATTTCATCTTCAAAAGCGGCAACGGCCCCGACCCGGGCGACGGCTTTTTCCGCACAAGAGGCGGCAACTACCTGCGCGGCACGGTTGTCGGCCACGGTGCAGTGCCCGTTTACCAGTGCATACAGACACTTAAACGAAGCGGCTACGAAGGCTTTATAACCGTTGAGTTTGAAGGCGTGGAGGATAACCTCTGGGCAATTAAAACAGGCCTTGAAAACCTTAAAAAGTATTCGGTCTGATAAGTAAAATAATAACAGAGCAGTTCACTTGTTTGGTGAAACTGCTCTGTTTTGTTATTTGATGTAGTTTAACGGGTTGACTGTGTTACCGTTTACGATAACCTCGAAGTGAAGGTGGGCGCCCGAGCTGTTGCCCGTGTTGCCGACACGGCCTACGGGTTGTCCTCTTGAAACACGCTGGCCGACGGAAACGGAAATTGAGCCGTCGAGCATATGAGCATATCTTGTTTTGACGCCGTTGCCGTGGTTGATTACAACCTGGTTGCCGTAGCTGCGGTTGCTTAATTTGACGAGTTCAACCGTACCGCTGTCTGCCGCAAGAACGAGCTTGCCCGAGGCACTTGCACCGGAAATATCAAGACCCGTGTGCCAACCGCTTCTGCGGCTGCCGTAGGAGGAAGTAATCGTATAAAGGCCGGAAACAGGCCATACAAACTTGCCCTTTGTAACAACATCGTAACTGCCGCCGTAGTAGCCCGTTTTCTTTGTGCCGACCTGAATTTTTTCGCTTATCGGGTCGATGAGCGTTATGCGGTCGATTTCCTCGGCGGAAACCTGTACACCGTCAATATATGTGGTAAGATAGGTTACCTTGTCCGTACCCTTTACACCCTTGCGGATTGTTCGGGTGTCACCGCGGAAGAGGTTTGAAGATTCGATCTTTTCCGTCTTGAAGGGAGTGGATTCGTTGCGCTCTATAATTCTGATAATCTTTACTCTTACAAAGTTTACTTCCTGCGAAACGAGGAGTTTTGTGCCTACCTTGAAAACGTTGAAGTTTACATTCGGGTTGAGTGCTCTGAGATCGGAATAGGATATATCGTATGCAGCTGCAATTTCGGAAGGAGTATCGCCGTTTTGTATGGTGTAATAAACAGCTTCGCTCTTCTTCTGCGTTGTGAGAACTTCAAGAAGCCTTGAGGCTTCCCACATTTTGTCAGCATCGTCAGAATAAAGACCCTGGACAAACTCTACATCTTCAACAAAGTCGGCAAAGGAGTTGGGGTCCTCTGCGCTGATTTTGTATTTTTCCTCAGCCTCGCTGAGAAGGTTGTTGAAAACGCTTCGTGCATCGGTTTCATTTTTGACCGAGCAGATGAATTCGCCGTCGATATATACACCGCAGGCGTTTGTGAGCTTTGAATCGGAATTTTCGATAAGCCTGTCGCTTATTGCGTGTGCGTCGCTCAGCTCGTTGAGCTTTACGCGGGTTATTTTATAGGTCGGGTTGGCGATGAGAGCCTTGTCCTCGTCTGCCGCACCCGAGTCAATTCTTTCCTTGACGATTGAGCGTGCCTCAATGAAAACCGATTCGTCGCTGATGTAGCCGAGTGAGCACGGCTCGCCGTTGTTGTCTACAACAACCTCAAGTGCGTAGGTTGAGCCTGTCCAATGTCCGACAGTTACAAGAAGCACGACAAAGGCAGCAAGCGGTGCAACAATGTTGCCGAGCGTTTTAACCGCATTGGGGTGGCGCTTGAAAAGGCCCTTACGCTCCTGCTTGTTTTTGCTTGTGAAAAGCATTTTTATTTCCGCACGCAGTTTACCGATATCCTGCGTTGCGCTTCGTGCGGATTCGAGCAACATTCTGTCAATAAGAACAAACAGTATGCTTACAAAGACCGCAACCGCATGAATCGGGCGGCGAAGAATACGCTTGATAAGCTGCCCCGTACGGCGCACACGGCGTATTATCTGCAGACCGAAATAATATATCCAGTCGTAAACTGCTCCCGTGTCCCTTGGTGCAACGTCGGGTATCGTGCAATCCACAACCTGCGCCTTTTTTTCGGGCTCTTTCTTTTTCGGGGGTGCGGTATATATCTGCTTTTCAATAGCGAAAATCGGCAGATCTGCAAGGAAGGAGAATATGCCGTAATCGTCTGCGGCTTCAACCGCTTCTTCGGTCAGTTCTTCGGTTATTTCTTCAATTGTGGCTTCTTCTTTCAGCTCGTCCTGCTGCATTTCAAGCTCTTTTTCCTCAGACAACGGTCAATCCTCCTTTCTTGAATTTAACTAAAGTCTTAATATTATAACATAATTACTCGGGATAGACAAGCGTTTCGACGCTGACGGACTCCATAACCTCTGCCATCATTGCGCCCTCACGCTTTGCACCTTCAAGGTCGTGCTCGCGGTAGTTACCGCATTCCTTTGCGCTCACACCGGGCACTTCGCCGTCGAAAGAGGCAATAAAATCGAACGCCTGCTTTGTAAGCTCAATAGCCTGCTCGTGGCTGATTACGCCGCTGCGAACAAGGAAATAAAAGCCTGTGCGGCAACCCATAGGGCCGAAATAAATTACGCCGTCGCTCAGCGGTGAGTTTCTTACAAAGGTTGCAAAAAGATGCTCGACCGTGTGAATGGGTGAGTTTTCGATAACAGGCTCAACATTGGGCCTGCGGCAACGGATGTCGTAGGTTACAACGTCGCCGTCAACACGGGAAATATACATACCCTTGGGGAGTATGGTGTGGTCTATGGTAAAGCTTGCAATTTTTTCCATTGTGGTCTTCTCCGTTATATTTTAAAAAGTTTCTTTAATCCGGGTGTTTTGTCAATTATTATTCTCAGCGGAATTCCGAGCACGCAGCACACCGCCAATTCACCCACACCGACCTGCAAGGCGGAAATTGCAAAGCCCGCCCAGGTAAGACCCTCGGGCAGAAATACCGCAATTTCGATTCCGATGATAACGGCGTTGAACAGCGTGGAGAATAACGGCGCAAGAAGATAGCCGATTTTACCGCTTGCTTTTCGTGTCACGTATGTAAAATAAGCGGCAAGGAAGGTTGCCAGCGTACCGAGAACGACATCCATAATTCCGAAAGGACTGCCGAGGTTGCCTATGAAGCAGCCGACTGTAAGCCCGGGGATTGCCGCAGGGGTAAACAGGGCAAGCACCGTAAGCGCTTCGGAGAAACGGAACTGAACGTTGCCGTAGGCTATGCCGAAAACAGAAGCAAGATATGTGAGTGCGGCATAAAGTGCGGCAATTACCGCCGCCTGCGTTATATAAACAGACACTTTTCTTTTCTGATTAGGCAATGTTTTTTCCTTCTTTCATTTTAACATACAAAGGTTATTATATATAAAAAACATATATTTTGTCAACCTCAGCCCATTTGACCCGTTTTCTTTAATTATAATATTATAATTAAATTAAACAAAAGACAGCACAAATTGTGGTTTCGGAATTAAACCACCACAATTCAATCGGCAAAATAACGATTTGCACCCCCTGTTTTGCCGCTTTAATTTGTTAAAGTGCACGAACTTTGCAAAAAGTGACATTTTAGCCAAGTTTGTAAGCCTCAAACGCTTGACAACAAGCCGAAAAAGCGTTAAAATGTTAAAAACAAAAAAGGCAATGATGGGGAAAAAAGTCCTGCAGTAGCTTTTTCAGAGAGCTGTCGGTTGGTGTAAGACAGCAGCGAAACAGAGATATAGCTCCTCCCCGGAGCCGTCGGCTGAAAGGCGTAAAAGCGTTGCATAGGTCTGACCGGGTTCTCCCGTTACAGAGAAGCGTGTTGATAGACACGGCAGAGCGGGTGATTAATCACCAAAAAGAGTGGTACCGCGGAGAATATTTAATCTTCGTCTCTTTTGCACAATTCAATTATTGATTGTGCATTAGGGCTTTTTTTATTTTTTAGAGCCCCTTGTACCAAACAAGAAAGGACAGAAATTATGAACGGTTACAACAAATATGAAAAACAGTTTTTCCCTGCACCCAACGCTACGGCAGACTGGGTGAAGAAAACCTATATTGAAAAGCCTCCCATCTGGTGCAGCGTTGACCTGCGTGACGGCAACCAGGCGCTTATCATCCCGATGAGCCTTGAAGAAAAGCTCGACTTCTTCCAGCTTCTTGTCAAGGTCGGCTTCAAGGAAATTGAAATCGGTTTCCCCGCAGCAAGCGAAACAGAATACGAATTCTGCCGTACGCTGATTGAAAAGGATATGATTCCTGACGATGTTACCATTCAGGTGCTCACACAGTCCAGAGAGCATATCATCGCAAAGACCTTCGAGGCTCTGCGCGGCGCAAAGCACGCAGTTGTTCACCTTTACAACTCCACCTCCGTTGCTCAGCGTGAGCAGGTTTTCCGCAAGAGCAAGGAAGAGATTATAGAAATTGCCGAGTTCGGCGCAAAGCTGTGCAAGGAATACCGCGAAAAGACCCCCGGTCACTTCACCTTCGAGTATTCACCCGAAAGCTTCACAGGCACAGAGCCCGAGTACGCTGCAGAAATCTGCAACAAGGTGCTCGATATCTGGCAGCCCACAGCAGAGGACAAGGTTATCATCAACCTGCCTGTTACCGTGTCGCACTCAATGCCGCACGTTTATGCAAACCAGGTTGAGTATATGCACAAAAACCTCAAGTACAGAGAAAACGTTATCATCTCCCTCCACCCCCACAACGACCGTGGCTGTGCCGTTGCGGACAGCGAAATGGGTCTGCTTGCAGGCGGTGACAGAATCGAGGGCACACTCTTCGGCAACGGCGAGCGTACAGGTAACGTCGATATCATCACTCTGGCAATGAATATGTACTCCCAGGGTGTTGACCCGGGCCTTGATTTCACCAATATGCCCGAAATCTGCGAGCTGTACGAGAGAGTTACAAGAATGCACGTTTACGAGCGTCAGCCCTACAGCGGCGCACTCGTTTTCGCAGCCTTCAGCGGCAGCCATCAGGACGCTATCGCAAAGGGTATGCACTACAGAGAGGAAAAGGGCACAAACATCTGGAACGTTCCCTATCTTCCCATCGACCCCAAAGACATCGGCAGAGAGTACGAGGCGGATGTTATCCGTATCAACTCCCAGTCGGGCAAGGGCGGTATCGGCTACCTTATGGAAACAGCCTATTCGCTCATTCTTCCGCCCAAGATGCGCGAGGTTTTCGGCTACCACGTCAAGAGCGTTTCCGACCACGCTCACAAGGAGCTGCAGCCTGACGAGGTTTACAACATCTTTATGGACAACTATGTCAATGTTGAGGATGTTCTCGCTGCACACGATGTTCACTTCATCAAGGGCGACGGTATGAAAGCGGCAGTTACCTTCAACTACAACGGCGAAGAAAAGCAGGTTATCTCCAAGGGTAACGGTTCACTTGACGCCGTTTCAAACGCAATCAAGTCCGTCATCGGCGACTGCTACCTGCTCGAAACCTATACAGAGCACGCACTTGACGACGATACCACTTCACACGCCGCTTCCTATGTCGGTATCAGAAATATGGACACAAGCAAGGTCTATTGGGGCGCAGGTATCGACAGCGATATCATCATTTCCTCCGTCAAGGCTCTTGTAAGCGCCATTAACCTTATGCTCAAGGATAACAAGTAAAAAGGAAAATCAGCTATGAAAATAACAGGTTCACAGATTATTATAGAGGCGCTCGTTGAGCAGGGCGTTGACACCGTTTTCGGTTATCCGGGCGGTCAGGTGCTCAACATCTACGATGCGCTTTACGAAAACAGCGACCGTATCCGCCACGTGCTCACCGCTCACGAGCAGGGTGCTTCCCACGCGGCTGACGGCTACTTCCGTGCAACGGGTAAGACCGGCGTTGTAATCGCAACTTCAGGCCCCGGCGCAACAAACCTTGTTACAGGTATTGCAACGGCTATGCTCGACTCCGTTCCGATTGTTGCAATTACGGGCAACGTGCCCTGCGACCTTATCGGCCGTGACAGCTTCCAGGAAATTGACATTACGGGCGTAACACTTCCGATTACAAAGCACAACTTCTTTGTAAACGATGTTACAAAGCTTGCAGACACAATCCGTGAGGCTTTCCAGATTGCACGCTCTGGCAGACCCGGTCCCGTGCTTATAGATATCCCCAAGGATATCCAGATTGCTCTTTGCGAATATGAAAAGCAGGAGCCGTGGGCACTTTCCGAAAACGATATTGCCGACGAGGAACAGATAGACAGGGCAGCAGAGCTTCTGAGCGATTGCAAGCGTCCCTACATATATATCGGCGGCGGTGCAATCGGCGCAGGTATCACAGAAGAAATCCTCGCCTTTGCAGATAAGATTGATGCAGTTATCGGTTGCTCGCTGATGGGTCTTTCCGCAATCCCCACAGAAAACCCGAGATTCCTCGGTATGCAGGGTATGCACGGTCACTACGCTTCATCAATGGCGCAGAACAATGCCGACGTAATTCTTGCTATCGGCGTACGTTTCAGCGACAGAGCAACAGGCAACAAGAAAAAGTTTGCCACAGGCTCAAAGATAATTCAGCTTGATATCGACTTTGCCGAAATCAACAAGAACATTCCCGTTGACGAGGGCATCTACGGCGACATTGCAGACGCATTCCGCAGAATTGTCAAAAAGACAAAGGCAACCACTCACCCCGACTGGATTACGTTTGTAAACAAGCTCCGCAAAAAGGAAGAAGCATACGATATGCCTACAGACACGCTTACACCCAAGCGTGCAATTCAGATAATCAACTCCGTTACAAAGCCCGAAACGGTTATTGCAACTGACGTCGGCCAGCACCAGATGTGGGCTGCACAGTACTGCAACTTCCGCAAGAACCGCAAGTTCGTTTCAAGCGGCGGTCTGGGCACAATGGGCTTCGGCCTTGGCGCGGCAATCGGTGCGGCAATCGGCAGCGAGGAAAGAACAGTTCTCATCACGGGCGACGGCAGCTTCGGTATGAACCTCAACGAGCTTGCAACCGCAGTTTCCACAAACGCTCCCGTTACAATAGTTATCTTCAACAACGGCGTTCTCGGTATGGTACGTCAGTGGCAGACCCTGTTCTTCAACCAGCACTATTCCAACACGGTGCTTGACCGCAAGACAGACTTTGTCAAGCTTGCCGAAGCTTTCGGCGCAAAGGGTATCCGCACCGAAACACCCGAGGAATTCGAGGCGGCGATGAAGGAGTCCTTCGTTTCCGACGGCCCCGTTGTTATCGACTGTAAGATAGACAAGGACGAATTTGTCCTGCCCATGATACCGCCCGGAGGAAGTATGGACGACCTCATTGCGGAGAAAGGAGCAATCAAATGAACAAATTCGTAATTGCAGTTTACGTTGAAAACAAATTCGGCGTACTCACAAGAGTCACAAGTATGTTCACCCGCCGCGGCTTCAACATCGACGCTCTCACCGTTGGCGAAACCGAGTGCCCCGAGTACTCCCGAATCACCCTTACAATGAGCGGCGACGGCTACGCAAAAAGGCAGATGATAAATCAGCTTCGCAAAATCCACAACGTTAAGAAAGTTGAGGAGCTTGAGCCCGACTGCTCAATCAACCGTGAGCTTGCGCTCATCAAGGTGCGCAACAACCCCGAAACCCGTCAGGACATTATGTCCGCGGTAAACATTTTCCGTTGCAAAATCATCGACTACTCACCCGAGGCACTTTCAATCGAAATCACGGGCGAGCCGAGCAAGATTACGGCATTCATCGAAATTATGAAGCCGTTTGACATCATCGAGATGTGCCGCACAGGTATCGTTGCTCTCGAAAGAGGCAGCACTTCAATGCTTGAGAAATAAGTAAAACTTATTTATAAATTTTGATATTCATTTAAAAGGAGATTATAAAAATGGCAAGAATTTTCTATCAGCAGGACTGTGATCTTAACAGACTCAGCGGCAAGAAGGTCGCTATCATCGGTTACGGTTCCCAGGGTCACGCACACGCTCTCAACCTCAAGGATTCAGGCGTTGAGGTTATCGTTGGTCTTTACAAGGGCTCCAAGAGCTGGGCAAAGGCTGAGGCAGCAGGCCTTCAGGTTATGACAGCAGCAGATGCAGCTGCAGCAGCAGACCTCATCATGATCCTCATCAACGACGAAAAGCAGGCTAAGCTTTACAAAGAGAGCATCGAGCCCAACCTCACAGAGGGCAAGACTCTTGCATTTGCACACGGCTTCAACATTCACTTCGGCTGCATCAAGCCCCCGAAGAATGTCAACGTAATCATGGTTGCTCCCAAGGGCCCCGGCCACACAGTTCGCAGCGAGTACCAGGTCGGCAAGGGTGTTCCCTGCCTTATCGCTGTTGAGCAGGACGCTACAGGCGACGCTCTTGAAATCGGTCTTGCATACGCTCTGGGTATCGGCGGCGCTCGTGCAGGCGTTCTTGAAACAAACTTCCGTACAGAAACAGAGACAGACCTCTTCGGTGAGCAGGCTGTTCTTTGCGGCGGTGTCTGCGCACTTATGCAGGCTGGCTTCGAGACACTTGTTGAGGCTGGTTACGACCCCAGAAACGCTTACTTTGAGTGTATCCACGAGATGAAGCTCATCGTTGACCTTATCTACCAGAGCGGTTTCGAGGGTATGAGATACTCCATCTCCAACACAGCTGAGTACGGCGACTACATCACAGGTCCCAAGATCATCACAGAGGACACCAAGAAGGCTATGAAGAAGGTTCTTTCCGACATTCAGGACGGTACTTTCGCTAAGGACTTCCTTCTCGATATGTCCGACGCAGGCTCACAGGTTCACTTCAATGCTATGAGAAAGATTGCTGCCGAGCATCCGTCAGAGGTTGTCGGTAAGGATATCCGTAAGCTCTACAGCTGGAGTGACGAGGATAAACTCATCAACAACTAAAATCCGCACTGATAAATCCGTGAGAACACGCACAAACCAAATGTTTGTGCAGGGGACGGCATTCTCGGCGTCCCGCAGAAAACCAAACAACATAAATTTTATATTGTTTGCTAATTTATTATTTTGTGCGTTTGCTGCGTTTTTGCCCTCTCGCAGTACCTTTGTACGGCTTCGGGGCAAAGAACGCAGCATCTCATCGAATTTCTCAGGCTGATTTTCCACTTATAAAACAGCATAACCAAAGGAAGGGATTTGGCAAAATGATTAAAGATACAGTAGTTGACGGCTTTGGCAATGCGCCTCACCGCTCACTTTATCACGCACTCGGTTTAACTAAAGAGGAGCAGGCAAGACCTCTCATCGGTATCGTAAGCTCCTACAACGAAATCGTACCCGGTCACATGAACCTCGACAAGATTACGGAGGCTGTCAAGCTCGGCGTAGCAATGGCAGGCGGTACACCCATCGTGTTCCCCGCAATTGCAGTATGCGACGGTATTGCAATGGGCCACACGGGTATGAAATACTCTCTTGTCACTCGTGACCTGATTGCCGATTCCACCGAATCCATGGTTATGGCACACGGCTTTGACGGCCTTGTTATGGTGCCTAACTGCGACAAGAATGTTCCCGGTCTGCTCATGGCAGCAGCAAGACTGAACATCCCCACCGTTTTCGTCAGCGGCGGCCCGATGCTCGCAGGCCGTATCGACGGCAAGAAGACCAGCCTTTCAAGTATGTTTGAGGCTGTCGGCGCTTACTCTGCCGGCAAGATTGACGACGCAAAGCTTTACGAATACGAAATGAAAACCTGTCCTACCTGCGGCTCCTGCTCAGGTATGTACACAGCTAACTCCATGAACTGCCTTACAGAAGTCCTCGGTATGGGTCTTCGCGGCAACGGCACAATTCCTGCTGTTTACTCTGCACGTATCGAGCTTGCAAAGCACGCAGGTATGCAGGTTATGGAGCTTGTAAAGAAGAATATCCGTCCGCTTGACATTATGACAAAGGACGCTTTCCACAACGCACTCACAGCCGATATGGCTCTTGGCTGTTCAACAAACAGCATGCTTCACCTGCCCGCAATCGCAAACGAATGCGGCATAGAATTTGACCTCAACTGGGCTAACGAAATCAGCGAAGTCACACCCAACCTCTGCCACCTTGCTCCTGCCGGCAGAACTTATATGGAAGACCTCAACGAGGCAGGCGGCGTATATGCCGTACTCAAGGAGCTTACAAAGAAGGGTCTTATCAAGACAGATGCAATGACCTGCACAGGCAAAACTGTCGGCGAAAACATTGCAGATGCCGTAAACGTTGACCCCGAAACAATCCGCACTATTGACAACCCCTATTCGGCAACGGGTGGTATCGCCGTGCTCAAGGGCAACCTTGCACCCGACGGCTGTGTTGTCAAGAGAGCAGCAGTTGCACCCGAAATGCTCGTGCACGAGGGTCCTGCAAGGGTATTTGATTCAGAGGAAGAAACAATCCGCGTTATCTACGAGGGCGGCATCAAGCCGGGCGACGTAGTTGTTATCCGCTACGAAGGTCCCGCAGGCGGCCCCGGTATGAGAGAGATGCTTTCTCCCACATCTGCTATCGCAGGTATGGGCCTTGACAAGGAAGTTGCTCTTATCACAGACGGCCGTTTCTCGGGCGCAACAAGAGGCGCTTCTATCGGCCACGTTTCTCCCGAAGCTGCAAACGGCGGTATCATCGCTTATGTAAAAGACGGCGACATTATTTCAATCAACATACCCGAATATAAAATTGAACTCAAGGTTTCCGACGAGGAAATTGAAAAGCGCAAGGCAGAAATGCCCCTCAAGAAGAAGGAAGTTTCAGGCTACCTCAAGAGATACGCTTCAATGGTATCCTCTGCCGACAAAGGCGCTATTATAAATAGAAAGTAAGTTAGGAGATTGAATCCAATGGCAATGACAATGACGCAAAAAATTCTTGCGGCACATGCAGGGCTGGACAAGGTTGAAGCCGGCGAGCTTATTCTCGTAAACCTCGACCGTGTGCTTGGTAACGACATTACCTCTCCCGTTGCTATCCGCGAGTTTGATAAACTCGGCTTTGACAATGTTTACGACACCGAAAAGGTCACAATGGTTATGGACCATTTCGCACCCAACAAGGATATCAAGGCAGCTATCCAGTGTAAGATGTGCCGTGATTTCTGCGGTGAAAAGAACGTTACACATTTCTACGACGTTGGCAAGATGGGCGTTGAGCACGCTCTTCTCCCCGAAAAGGGTCTTGTTGTTTCGGGCGACGTTGTAATCGGCGCAGACTCACACACCTGTACATACGGCGCACTCGGCGCATTCTCAACGGGCGTAGGCTCAACCGATATGGCTTGCGGTATGGCTATCGGCAAGGCTTGGTTTAAAGTGCCCTCCGCAATCAAGTTTGTTCTCAAGGGCAAGCTCAAAAAGCACGTTACAGGTAAAGACGTTATCCTCCACATCATCGGCAAGATTGGTGTTGACGGTGCTCTCTACCGCTCAATGGAATTCACAGGCGAAGGCGTTGCAGAGCTTAGCGTTACAGACCGCCTTACAATCTGTAATATGGCTATCGAAGCAGGTGCCAAGAACGGTATCTTCGAGGTTGACGAGCAGACAATTGCCTATGTAAAAGAGCACTCCGATCGTGAGCCTGTTATCTACAAGGCTGACGAGGATGCTGAGTACGACGAGGTTATCGAAATCGACCTGAGCACAATCCGCTCAACGGTTGCCTTCCCCCACCTGCCCGAAAACGCAAGAGTTGTTGAGGAGCTTGAAGAGGAAGTAAAGATTGACCAGGTTGTCATCGGCTCATGTACAAACGGTTTCTATGAGAACATCAAGGAAGCCGCTGAAATAATCAAGGGCAGAAAGGTTGCCGACGGTGTTCGTGCAATCATCATCCCCGCAACACAGGAAATTTATATGCGCGCTATGAAGGAAGGTCTGCTTGCAGACTTCATCGAGGCAGGCTGTGCAGTTTCCACACCTACCTGCGGTCCCTGCCTTGGCGGTCACATGGGCATTCTTGCTCCCGGTGAGAGAGCGGTTGCCACAACAAACCGTAACTTCGTCGGCAGAATGGGCGACCCGACATCAGAAGTATATCTTGCTTCCCCTGCTGTTGCCGCAGCAAGCGCAATCCTCGGCAAAATCGCTTCACCGGAGGAACTTGACTAATGAAATTTGACGGTAAAGTAATCAGATACCAGGACAACGTTGACACAGACGTTATCATTCCTGCACGTTATCTTAACACCATTGATAAAAAAGAGCTTGCTTCCCACTGCATGGAAGATTTGGACTCAACTTTCCAGGAGAGAGTAAAGTCCTGCCCCATCATTGTTGCAGGCAACAACTTCGGCTGCGGCTCCTCCCGTGAGCACGCTCCCCTTGCTATAAAGGAAAGCGGCGTAAGCCTTGTTATTGCAAAGAGCTTCGCACGTATTTTCTACCGCAACGCCATCAACATCGGTCTTGCTATTTTCGAGTGCCCCGAGGCAGCAGAAGGCATTTCCGACGGCGACGAAATTGCAGCAGATTCCGACACAGGCGTTATCAGGAATCTCACAACAGGTGCTGAGTTCAGAACAAAGCCCTTCCCCGAGTTCATCGGCAAGATTATTGCTGACGGCGGTCTTATCGAATCCATCAAGAAGGGAAGCGTGAAATAAAATGGTTATGAACATTGCTCTTCTTAAAGGTGACGGCATCGGCCCCGAAATAGTCGATTCCGCTGTTGAGGTGCTCAAGGCTACAGGCGAAAAGTACGGCCACACCTTTAATTTCACACCCTATCTTATCGGTGGTTGCGCTATTGACGAAACAGGCGCACCCCTGCCGCAGGAAACCGTTGACGGTTGCCTTGCAGCAGACAGCGTGCTTCTCGGCGCAGTAGGCGGCCCCAAGTGGGACACACTTCCCGGCAATATGCGCCCCGAAAAGGCACTTCTCGGCATTCGTGCCGCTATGGAGCTTTACACAAATCTCCGCCCTGCAAAGCTTTACCCCGCACTTAAGGACGATTGTCCTCTTCGCCCCGACATTGTTGCAAACGGCTTTGATATCCTCATTGTCCGTGAGCTTACAGGCGGTATCTACTTCGGCGACAGAGGCTACCGCGAGGGCAAGTACGGCGAGGAAGCATACGACACAGAGTGCTACTCACGTATGGAAATTGAGCGTATTGCAAGAGCCGCTTTCGAAGCCGCTATGGTACGCCGCAAGAACGTTATCAGCATCGACAAGGCAAACGTTCTTGAAAGCTCACGCCTGTGGAGAAAGGTTGTGCACGAGGTTGCCGCAGAATATCCCGAGGTTACCTGCACAGATATGCTTGTTGACAACGCCGCTATGCAGCTTGTCAAGAATCCCTCACAGTTTGACGTTATCGTAACTTCAAATATGTTCGGCGACATTCTCTCCGACGAGGCTTCACAGATTACGGGTTCAATCGGTATGCTCGCTTCCGCATCACTCGGTGCTACAAAGCGCGGTCTTTACGAGCCTATCCACGGCTCGGCACCCGATATTGCAGGCCAGAACAAGGCTAATCCGATTGCTACCGTTCTTTCCGCTGCAATGATGCTCCGCTATGCATTCGGTCTTGAAGAAGAGGCACGCAACATCGAGCGCGCTATCGACGATGTGCTTGAAGCAGGTGTGCGCACCGCAGACATTGCACACGGCGTTGATGCAATCGGCTGTAAGGAAATGACAGCAGAAATTCTTAAAAGACTTTAATAATTTTGCCCGACTGTAAAAGGTCGGGCATTCGGACTTTTATTTATTCCTTTGAAAGGCATCAGATTTTATGATTCAGTCGCTTTCCCACGAGCTTTCATCGGTAGTGCTTTACCGCAACGTATCACACGGTGACGTGCTCAGCAAGCTCGGCGTTTTCCTGCAAAGTATGGATTCGCCCGACAAAAATGAAAAAACCGCAAAATACTGCGATTTTATAGCCGCTCTTTACGAAAACGGCTGTAATCTCGGCGAATATATCGAAGACGTGCTTCGCTGTGACGACAACGTGTATGTGCGTACATTTGCTTCGGGCAAGGATATTTCTCCCGTTATGCAGACCTGCTTTGAGCGTGAGATGAAAATATTTTCAGAGCTTACGAAGGTCAGCTCTTCCGAGTTGCTTTCACGTGCATCGCTTCACACGGATTTACCCGCGTTTGAAAACAACGAAAAGGATTTCAGCGCTATAATTCCGCAGAGCCTTGCCAATGCAGACAAATTCGGCTACGGTATTTATGCACGCTACGGTATGTTCAGAGTCGGCGCAAACGGCGAGCTTGTCCCCGTTTTATCGCCCGACCCCATCAGGCTTTCAAGCCTTGTCGGCTACGATGTCGAGCGCAAAAAGGTGCTCGACAACACCCACGCTCTGCTCGAGGGCAAGCCTGCGGCAAATGCTCTTCTCTGCGGCGATGCAGGTACGGGCAAATCGTCAACCGTAAAGGCGGTTGCAAACGAGCTTCGCAAGGACGGCATACGCCTTATTGAAATCCGAAAGGACCAGCTCAATCTTCTGCCCGAAATCATGGGCGAGATTGCTCACAATCCGCTCAAGTTCATTCTGTTTATCGATGACCTTTCATTCTCAACGGATGATGACGGCTTTGCCGCACTCAAGGCGGTGCTGGAAGGCTCTGCTGCGGCGAAAACACCCAACGCCGTTATTTACGCCACAAGTAACCGCCGCCACATGATAAAGGAAACCTTCTCCTCACGCGACGGTGACGAAATACATATCCGCGACAGTATAGAAGAACAGATTTCGCTTTCGGCACGTTTTGGCTTGACGGTGCTGTTTGCAAAGCCCAATAAGGATCTGTACGTTAAAATCGTAAAATCCCTTGCCGAAGAAAAGGGCATTGAAATGCCTGAGGCCGAGCTTATAACAAAGGCTGAAGCTTTTGCCCTCAACAAGGGCGGCAGAAGCGCACGCACGGCAGGACAGTTTATAGACAGCTTATTAACCTTATAATAAAGAGGTAGAAAGATATGCTTACACTCGACAAAGTTTACCACGCAGGTTACGTGCTCAAAAACGTAATCCGCAAAACCGACGTTATCAAGGCACCGAAAATCAACCCCGAGGCAGACGTTTACCTTAAAACGGAAAACCTGCAGATTACGGGCTCGTTCAAGGTAAGAGGTGCTTACTATAAAATTTCACAGCTTTCCGAAGAGGAAAAGAGCCACGGCGTTGTCGCCTGCTCCGCAGGTAACCACGCACAGGGCGTTGCGCTTGCCGCAACAAAGGCGGGTATCAAATCCGTTATCTGTCTGCCCGACGGCGCACCCATTTCCAAGGTTGAGGCTACAAAGAGCTACGGCGCAGAGGTTTGCCTTGTAGAGGGTGTTTACGACGACGCTTATAACAAGGCTCTCTCACTTCGTGACGAGAAGAATTACACCTTCATCCATCCCTTCAACGATGAAAGCGTTATCGCAGGTCAGGGCACAATCGCCCTCGAGCTTTTTGACCAGCTTCCCGACCTTGATGCGGTTGTTGTCCCCATCGGCGGCGGCGGTCTGATTTCGGGCGTTGCCTTCACAATGAAGAATATGAACCCCAACATCAAGGTTTACGGCGTTCAGGCTGCAGGCGCACCCAGTATGTACAACTCCGTCAAGGATGGCGAAATCGAGCGTCTGGACAGCGTTTCCACAATTGCCGACGGTATTGCCGTCAAAGAGCCGGGTGACCTTACTTACGAGCTCTGCCAGAAGTACGTTGACGAAATCGTCACCGTTACAGACGACGAAATTTCCGCCGCTATTCTTGCTCTCATCGAGCAGCAGAAGCTTATTGCAGAGGGCGCAGGCGCAGTTGCCGTTGCGGCAGTTATGTTCAACAAAATCCCCGTAAAGGGTAAGAAGGTTGCCTGCCTTGTTTCGGGCGGCAACATCGACGTTACTATTCTTTCCCGTGTTATCAAGCGCGGTCTGATTATGTCGGGCAGAAGTTGCCAGCTTCTTATCGAGCTTGTCGACAAGCCCGGTCAGCTTATGAACGTTTCACGTATTATTGCTGAAAAGGGCGGCAACGTTACCTCCGTTCACCATGAGCGTGCAAACGAAGGCTCCGACGTCAACGGCTGCTATCTTCGCATTAATCTTGAGGTCAGAAACTGGGAGCACATGGACGAAATCCGCAAGGCTCTGACTGACTTCGGCTTCAAAATACTTAAATCATAAGGAGTAATTGAAATGAAAGTTATTTCTACACCCAACGCACCTGCCGCTATCGGCCCCTACTCACAGGCTATGGTTACAGGCAACCTGCTTTTCACTTCCGGCCAGATTGCAATTGACCCCGCAACAGGCAACGTTGTTGAGGGCGGTATCCGGGAGCAGACCGAGCAGATTATGAAGAACCTCGGTGAGGTTTTAAAGGCCGCAGGAGCAACATTTGACAACGCTGTCAAAACAACCTGCTTCCTTGCAGAAATCGCCGATTTCGCCGCATTCAACGAGGTTTACGGCAGATACTTCACCTCCAAGCCCGCACGCAGCTGTGTAGCAGTAAAAGACCTGCCCAAGGGTGTGCTTGCAGAGGTAGAGGTTATAGCAGAGCTTTGATTAAAATCAATATTGCAACAAAAAAAGACACGCAAGTGTCTTTTTTGTTTGTCCGAACAGACTGAATTAAAAGTTTACAGATACATTCTTATGTCAACCGCAAGCTTTTCTTCGAGGTTTATAAGTCGCTTGGCAATATCCTTCGAGTATTCATCTGCAGCTTCATATTTGTTAAGGTACTTGTTGAGTGATTTGACACCCATATTGCAGCCGTCCGTCATAAGGTCGGCAATGGTGTGGTCAGAATTGTCAACGGCAAGCTTTACATTTGTTTTCATCCACGACATACTCTTTGCCATCGGGTTCGGCTCTTTGCCCGTATCCTTGAAGCGGTCAAGCTGCTCACGAATTTCGCCGTCAAGCTTTTCGTGCTCACGGCGGCAGTCACGCAGGCGCTTTTCAAAGCTGTCGCTTTCGACATATTCCATAACATCGTCAATGGACTTTACGCCCATCTTTACACCTGCATCACATTCACGCAAAAGCTTTACGGTATCCTGCTCAATCATAAAAATTCTCCCTTCATTGGTTTTTATAAGTATAACCGAAAATAGCGGAGTTATTTCTATTGACAAAGAAGAATGCATTTGTTAAAATAACAAATGCATTTGAAACACGGAGAGTTGTCCGAGTGGTCGAAGGTGCAGCACTCGAAATGCTGTAGGCCAAAAGCCTCTAGGGTTCGAATCCCTAACTCTCCGCCAGATAAAACGGTAAGGTAACGAAAGTTATCTTACCGTTTTATGTTTTGAGAAAAGATTTAGGGATTCGAAAGGGCGTTAAGAAAACACTCCGGTGGAGAGTTTTCAGCCCGTAGCGTTGAAGCTTATTAACCAATAAACAAAGGACGGGTTTGAGAAAATAGCTTTTTCGGTAAAGATACTGCAGTGATGCAAGGAACGGTCATCCTTTTTGAGGTATAGTCAATTTAGCCATCGCTGTTAAGCCATTCAAGTGCTTCTTCTTGGCTGTAAACAATTTTTACTTTGGATTTGGAGTCTATAATCGGGTTAGCGAGAGCACCCGAATTGCTGGTATATACATTGATTTTAACATTGTCAAGCAAAAACCATGCGTTTTTCAAGGGGTCTGGTACATCTTCGTAAAGCATGTAATCTCGCTCCGAAGGTAAGTATTCTTCCGGAACTTCCAACCGTGTGGTAAGAAAATTAACAGAAGCTGCGTTGCTTACACCTGACCAATAAGGGATTGAAACCACGCATACATTGCTATTGTCCATTACTCGTTCGTATCGGGCTATACACTTATAACGATAATTGTAACCGCTTTTATGTGTTCTGAATTTATAGTTTGCGTTATCAACACCGTTTTGTTTTGCATACACTACTACTTCGCGTATATCCAAATCTGTAACAGGTTCTTTTGACATAACGGCTCTTTGTACTGAATCGCCGATTATGTTGAGTATCGGAATTAGAATTAAAATGAGCAAAATTAAACCGCAGCCCAATTTTCTCTTCTTGCTTTTTTCTTTTTTCTTGGCTTCTTTTTCGTCCTCTATTCTTTTTAAAGCTTCGTAGTAATCATTTGACATATTGGTTGGTTCGCTGTTTACTTTGGGAACAGTTTCGGTGTTTTGTTCGGCTATTTTGTTTTCTTTCATATCTAAAATCTCCTTTGGTTTATATTGACATTTACAGAATGTCATATCAATTCGAATTGTAACATATAACTTTCTTGTTGACAAGCACTGAATGTCAACAAGGAGAAACCATATGTTCATCAATAAAACCGATGACAGTCTTAATAATGCGTTCGGTAAAAGATTTGTTACTGATATTGAAATTATCGCTTTTTTAAAATATTCAACGTTTCATTTGATGACTTTTTGCTCGGGTAAACGAGTAAAAGTTATAATTGTTTGTTGTATTATTTAGTAAACTCCAACACAAAAGAAGAGCTATACCGCAGGTATGGCTCTTCTTTTTTATTTGAAAGAGTCAGGGATTCGAAAGGGCGTTAAGAAAACTCTCCGGTGGAGAGTTTTCAGCCCATTACGTTGATGACATTATAAAAGATACCGCAGTTGATACTTTTCGTACCAACTGCGGTATTTCATTAATTTATTCTTACAACAAGGTCGCTTTCGGGATAGCAACAGCAGGGATGAATGAAATTAAACTGCATATCGGCTATACGGCGCTTATCTTCACCCTCGGGTATATAAACCTTACCGCTGACAAGCTTACTTCTGCAAAAGCCGCATTCGCCCGTGTGGCATCTTGCGGGCACCTCAATGCCTGCACGCTCAAATGCACAAAGCACGGTTTCGTTGCTGTTTGCTTTGATTACCTTTGCATCACCGCGGTTAATTACAGTGATGCTGTATTCCTTCGGCTCTTCATCCGCTTTTTTGCCGGACGAGAACACTTCAAAGCGGATATATTTCCTCTCTAACTCCAATTTCGGAAGCTCAGTTTCGAGGAATTTATATAATCCGCCGGGGCCGCATACAAAAATACTGTATTTGCCTTCGGGTGCGTATTTCTTAATTATATCTGCACCGACAAAGCCTTTTTCGTAGCCTTCCTCATCGCTGTGACTGAGTACATAAATCACGTTGATTTTCTCGTTCTTTTCGGAAAGAGAGTCAAGCTCTGCCTTGAAAAGAATCTCGTCAGATTTTCTGCAGCCGTAAAGCAAGGTAAGTGAGCAATCCTCATCGCCCTCGTCTATTGCTCTGGCGAGTGAAAGGAAGGGAGTTATGCCGCTGCCGCCTGCGATGGCAACTATTGTTTCAGCATCCCTTAAACGGCAGTAAGTCATATTGCCTTCCGGTGCGTAGGCTGTAACCTTATCGCCTGCTTTCCAGTTGTCGAGGATATAGTCAGAAACAAAGCCGTCGTTTATGCGCTTAACGGTAATCTGGTATTCGCCGTTCAATGCGCTTGCAGGGGAAGAAGCTATTGAATATGAGCGGGTAACAACCGAATTGCCGATTTCAAGCTTGAAGGTAAGGTACTGACCGGCTTTGAAATATGCAATCGGTGCAGATTCGCTTTTAAAATAGTAGCTTTTTGCAATATCTGCGTGCTCTTCAATTCTGCTTATAACAAGCTTCTGTTCTTTGGGGTGAAGGCTTTTTGCAACTTTGTTAACGCCGAAATCGTCTGTACGGGTGGGCAGCACGGGTTCAGCACTGTTTACAAACTTTATTCTCTCTGTCAGAAACTTAACAGTATTTATGCTGTCTTTAAAGTTACCGTTTACAGAAAACTTTTTCTTGCTCATTACTTCACCTTCTTTTCCATAGCGAGTATTGCAGCCTTTGCTGCCAGATTTCCGGTTGTATAGCTGGGTGAATAGCCCATATGTCTGGCAGTATATCCGCCTGCAAAATAAAGACCGGGTATGCCTTTTTCTATCAGGTCAAAAACAATTCTCTTAACGATACCGTCTTCCTTGCTCGCTTCATATCCGTAAATAGTTCCGGCAGGAGCATCGGTATAGCGTGCATAGGTCATCGGTGCAGCGATTTCGATTTCTTCGATGTAATCTCTGATTTTGACACCGGTTGCCTTTTCAAAATTATCTATCATTTTTTCTGCGAAAGCGGTTTTGGTTTCGTGGTAATTCTCGGCGGAAACCTTGCTCCACTCATCGCCTGCAAAAATGGATGTCATATAAAGGATGCTTGTGCCCTCGGGTGAGCAATCGTCAAAAGCTCTGTTGAGGCAGACTGTTGCCTGAACATCGTTTGTTTCGAGCTTTTTGCTCAGCTCGTAGCACTTTCTGTTGTCATTGTTGGGATAAATGAAATATGTGTGGTTGTTAAGACCCAGCTCGTCTGCGGAGCGGTTAAGACCGATAAATACTGCAAAGCCCTTTGCGGACAGTGTTCTGGCATTTACCTCTTTTTTATACTTTTCTGGAACGTCCTTTTCGTCCATCAGCTTTGTGAAAGCATTGTACGGTGAAGCGTTGCAGATTACCGCTTTGGCATTTATCTGTGTGCCGTCGTCAAGTATAACGCCTGTTGCGGCACCGTCTTTCATAATTATTTTGCTGACGCTTGTGTTAAACCATGCCTCACCGCCGTTTTCGGTAAACGCTTCAAGCAGGGCTGTACTTACCTGGTGGCTTCTGCCCCTGGGGATAACAGCGCCGTCAATTATGTATGCATGAAGCATTGTGAAATAGTGGATAACGTTGAGCTCATCTGTAGGCTGACCAAGGTAACACCAGTAGCCGTTAAGTATATCTCTTGTTTTTTTGCTTACTCCGAATGCATCCAGAACCTCATCAACAGAATAGTTTGCAACCTTGAGGAACTCTGTGTGCTCGGAGAAGATTTCTTTTATCATTGCGGGCTTGAAATCGCCGATGTTATCTACAAAATCAAGGGTTTTTTCAATGCTTTCGATAAGGTCAAAAATCTTTCTTACAACGGCAGAAGAGCCGGGGTCATATTCCTCAAGCTTGTTGATAAACGCTTCCTTGCCCAAGGGCATGGAATAGTCGCACTTATCGTTTTCGTCGAGTGTAATTAATCTGTATGCTTCGTCGAGTGAAACCCATTCTATTTTGTCTGCTGCGCCAACTTCCTCAAAAATCTTCTGGAGCGGCGATTTTCCTGTGATAGGTCCGACACCGCAAAGTTCGTGGAGCGATGCTTCAAATTCAAACCTGCCTCTTACAAAGCTTGTGGCGAAACCGCCCGGAAGATTATGGCGCTCAATAAGCAACGTCTTTTTTCCCTCTTTGGCAAGACGTGCTGATGCAACAAGTCCGCCATTGCCGGCACCAATAACAACCGCGTCATAATTCTTTACCATCTTTTCACTTCTTTCATAATAATATCTAAATATAGTGTATCATAATTTTGAAAAGCTTACAATAAAATAATATTTTTTATTTAGCTGAAAAGGAAGATTTATTGCTGATTTATATTTTACATATATCGTATCATCAAAACTGCAATATATAATTTCTTTGAATATTACCTGATACAAAAACATCTGTTGTATCAGGTAAGACGACATCAGACAAAAGAAGAGTTATACCGCAGGTATGGATCTTCTTTTTTTATTTAAAAAGAGTCAGGGATTCGAAAGCCCGTAAAGAAAACAGTCCGGTGGTTTAAGCTGACAAAAATTTGACAAACAAGCCGCAGCAAGAGGGGCGGAGCTACCCTACGTTGAAGCGGGTGCTTTGGTTGCAATATTCGCATCGTTGTGTTATAATTAATACTAATAAAATAATTTATTTTGCTTAACGAAGATATATACTGGAAAGAAAAGAGGCAAATAT
This sequence comes from Acutalibacteraceae bacterium, assembly GCA_045650165.1. Taxonomy (GTDB): domain Bacteria; phylum Bacillota; class Clostridia; order Oscillospirales; family Acutalibacteraceae; genus UBA8612. The sequence goes on from JAZRQW010000040.1 coordinate 64,554, forward strand.
TATGACATATGAAACGGCATATGACAAAGCGTATGATTTATATAAAACTTATATGAAACAACATATTGAGGGCTTTAATTTCTTTTTGGTCATTTCCGGATTGTTGATCAATGCGATGATTGATTTTTTTGATAAACAGTATTCTGCCAATGTTTTATTTATGTTGTGTGTGTTTGAAGCGATTATTAGTCTTGTATTTTTCTTCTTGGATGTTCGCTCCACAAAATATATGAAAGCGGCAAAAAATGTTATAAAACAAATTGAAAACGAAATGTGTACCGATGGTTTATGCAAAATAGGCGTTGTGTTAGCCAATGATTTAGAAAGGCAGAAAACCAAAGCAAAATTTCGCATGACATATGTTTTCCGATTGGTCTATGTTGTTTTCTTTTTTGCAGCTCTTGGCATAGCTTTTTATGCAGTTTTTTAAATAATTGATCCGCAACAAAACATAACTGACGGCTATTTAACAGATGCATCGCATTGTATAAAATTATAAGTGTTTGCCCAAAGAAGAGTTATACCGCAGGTATGGCTCTTCTTTTTTATTTAAAAAGAATCAGGGATTCGAAAGCCCGTAAAGAAAACAGTCCGGTGGACTGTTTTCAGGGCGTGGGATATAAAAAAGAAAGCCTGATGAAAACATCAGCCTTTCTTTTGGTCGGAGTGAAGAGATTCGAACTCCCGACATCCTGCTCCCAAAGCAGGCGCGCTACCAACTGCGCTACACCCCGACAACGCAATTTATTATATTAGATTAATGTTTTTATGTCAAGCGGTTGCGGCATTTTTGCCTGCAAGTCTGCCACTTGCAAACGCCCAGGCGAGGTTAAAGCCGCCGCAGGCACCGTCAACGTCGAGAATTTCGCCGCAGGCGTAGAGGTCAGCAACCTTTTTTGACATCATTGTTCTGCTGTCAAACTGTCTTACGTCCGCACCGCCCTTGGTGATCTGCGCATCGTTGAAGTTTTTTGTGCCTTTGAGCGTGAGGGTAAAGCCCTTGAGCTCGAGGGCAATTTTTTTTGCGTAGTCCTCGGTTATTTCCTTCACTGTTTTGGGCAGGAAGCCGAGGGCTGATTTGATTATCGCTGTGCCGAGTGCCTTGGGCACAAGACCGCCGAGCAGGTATTCTCCGCCGAGGTTGGGATTGCGTTTTGAAGTTGCGGTAATTGCCATTTTCGCAGCTTTCAGGTCAAAATCGGGAAGAAGGTCTATTGTGATAAAAGCCTTTTTATCGGGGCAAACAAAGCGGCTTAAATCCATTGCCGCTATGCCCGAAATGCCGTAATCGGTGAAAAGGATTTCGCCCTTCGATTCGCCGCCCGTTGAGAGTGTGAGCCTTGCCGAAGCACGCACGCCTTTGAGCGCTTTTATCTTCGCAGTGTCGGTAACAAGCTGGACAAGCGCAGGCGAGAGCGGTGTAATGTTATGACCGAAATTTTTTAGAAGGGGATATCCGCTTCCGTCGCTGCCCTGTGCAGGTGAAGCTTTTCCTCCGCAGGCGATAATGACTTTTTCTGAAGAATATTCGCCGTTTATTTCAAAAAGATTTTTCGCTTTTTTTATTGAACTTACTTTATAATCGCAGAAAAATTCAACGCCCAGTCTTTCGCACTCAAAACGGAGCGCATCGAGCACGCTTGTGGCAGTATTGCTCAGGGGATAGAGCCTGCCTTCGCTGTCTGCACGGGTAAAGAGCCCCATTGATTCAAAGAAATCAATCAGGCTTTTGGCGTTGTATTCGGTTAAGGCGTGTTGTGCAAAGGCATAGTTTGTGTAAGCGTGTGTGTCGGCGGTGAGGTTGCCGAGGTTGCAGCGGCCGTTGCCCGTTGCGAGTATCTTTTTACCTACTCTGGGCAGGTGCTCGAAAACGGCAACGCTTTTTTGCGGTGCAGTCCTCTTTGCCTCAATTGCCGCCGCAAGTGAGCTTGCACCTGCGCCGATTATTGCGATGTCGTAAGTTTTCATTACGCTTTATATAACTCCGTAAAAGTGAATTATGTTCATATCTTCGGGCATTTCAAGTCCGTGGCCGCCCGATTCGCCGTCAATTTCGTGGCAGCCGTGGTCGGGCGCATAGCCGATAAGCGTGGTGTGGTCTTTCCAGTTTTCCTTAACAGCGTTTGCAAGCATTTCAAACGCCGCCGAGTTGTGTTTAAGTGCCTCGAGTGCCTCTTCACCCTCGGGACCTACCTTGTGCATTACGCCGTCGTAATTACCGTTATAAACGCAGATAAGGTCGTACTTGTCCTCTTTTATAAGCTCAACCGCCTTGGCGTTAGCCTCGTCGGGAGTGCCGACAATAAAGTAATCCATTTCCCTTTCAAGGAAAATTCTGGACATACTGTCTTCACCTGTGGAAACTATGCAGGGCTTTTTGCCTGCACGGATAAGCGCATCAAAAACACTGTCCGTCTTAACAACGGGCTTGCGGTAAGCCTTGATTCCGTGCACGTCGGGGGTGACGCCCGTGTACATTGTTGCAAAGCAGACGGGGGTTACGCTTGGCATAACCGTTTTCAGCGGCAAGGCGAGTTGGGTGTTGAGCATTACAGGCTCAAAAATTTCTGTGTATTTTCCGAACAGCCATAATGCCACCGCGTCGGGGTTATACATCAGCACGCGGTCAATATTTTTGCCGTGTGTGAATTTTTTCATAATTTCAAGTGCAGGTTCAGCCTGCTTGGGTGCATCAACACCGAGGGCCTCTGTTATCGATGCGGCAATGCCCGTGAGTTCAAGCGGGCAGAAAAGCTCGTTCAATAAATCTGCCATAAATTATTTTTTCAACCTTTTGTCAGTATATTTTTTGTAAATAAATCCGCCGATAAGTGCAAGCACAAGTGTGCCGAGGAAGATTAATGCCGATATGAGGTACTGTTTTTCCGCAAGCGTTGAACCGCACAGCGTTGACGAGAGCACCGAGGGTATTCTCGCAATAAAGGTCAGCACAAGGAACGGCACAACTTTTACGTTCATCATACCCACAAGGTAGGTCAGACCGTCCTTCGGTGAGCCGGGGATGAGGTAAAAGAAAAACAGTAACGCGTAGGTTTTTTCCGAATTCTTCAGGAAAGATATGAGCTGCAGATTGTTTGCAGGCAGGAAGCAATCGACAAAGGCTCTGCCAAAACGCCGTGTCAGCGCAAGGATTATGAGCGTGCCGATAAAGTTACCGATCAGGCAGTAGAGCATACCGAGTCCTGCTCCCCACGCGTAGCCCGAGCCGATTTCGAGCGGCTCTGCAGGTATGATTTTAATCATAGTCTGCACACTTCGTATGAGGATGAAAACAAGCTCGTCATAAGGCCCGAACTGGTCAAGCCATTGCCTGAGCAGTACGGGGTCGGCAATTACCTTTACAACTTCTCTGCCGAAGAAAACCCAGCAGAGTATGCAGGCGGTAATTACGGCGAGTATGCCGAGAATAAGTATCTTCTGGCGGTTGTTCAGGCGCACTATGCCGTGTATGGCCCTGAGCTGGGATTTCCACTTGCCCACAGGTGCAGGGCCTTTTTCCTTCACCTCGGGGTAAAACCTGTCAAGCACGCCCTTGTAGCCCTTGAGCCACGGCTTGTGCTTGCCGTTGTAGTGAATTATTGCCGTTTTTTCGGCAACATCGTCAAGCGTGAATTCTTTTTTGCTGCGGTTGTATGCGCGCTCGTCGAGGTTGTATATTTTCTCGTCAAGCAACTTGATTCTGCCGCAGAAAAGTATGTTCGTCAGATCCTGGTCGCCGAGCCACAGCCGCTGTATGTTTTCTTCAAGCGTGTCGAGAACCTTTTGCAAAGTGAAATCACGACGTATGGCGTCAAGATTCATCAGCAGTACGCCCGAATTGAAATACAGCGTGTTTTCCTGAGTGCCCAGCCTGATGTTGTTCGCCATGTTCACAAGCAGGTGCGTGTGGCTTGCTGCAGCAATGTAGTTATCGTCCAGCCGCATATTGAAAAGCTCCGTGAGCGGTTGCCTGATAATTATATCGGGGTCGAGGTAAAGGCAACGGTCAATCTCTTCGGGCAGATAGCGGAAAGCCATCAGGCGGTAGAACGATTCCTGCGGAAGCCTTGCCAGCACAGGCGTGTTTTCAAACCAGTTTTCTGTTATGAAAACGCTGTGCACCGTTATGCCGTACTTGCCTGCAAGTGCCTCAATCCTCGTCAGTTCTTCCTCACCGAGCGAGGAATGGGCAATGAAGAGATTGGTTGAAACACCCTTGTTGCTCTCACCGTAGGAGGTGAGCATAACACACAAAGGCTCTACATACTTTTTGTCAACGGTGACAAGAAGATTTATGTCTTTATTCAGTTGAGCAGTATTGTTGTTACTCATTCCTATTACCTTCTGTAAGTTAAAGTGGTTTTGTGTAACAGATAATAGTGTATAAATTCAAAGACAAGATTCAGAAAAGGTTAAGATTTGGTTAAATTTCGGTTTGCCTATCTTACTTGATAACGTCGCAACCCATATAAGGACGAAGAGCCTCGGGAACTGTGATTGAACCGTCCTCATTCTGGTAGTTTTCAAGAATAGCGGCAACAGTTCTGCCGATTGCTACGCCCGAGCCGTTGAGGGTGTGAACAAGCTGAGCCTTATCCTTGGGTGTCTTCTTGAAGCGGATGGCTGCTCTGCGTGCCTGGAAGTCCTCAAAGTTGGAGCAGGAGGAAATTTCAACATAGCGGTTGTAAGAGGGCATCCATACCTCTACGTCGTAGGTCTTTGCAGAGGAGAAACCGATGTCACCCGAGCTGAGGGCAACAACTCTGTGGGGCAGACCGAGAAGCTGGAGCACACGCTCTGCATCGTTTGTGAGGGACTCAAGCTCGTCGTAAGAGGTTTCGGGGTCAACAAACTTAACAAGCTCAACCTTGTTGAACTGGTGCTGACGGATAAGACCTCTTGTGTCGCGGCCTGCGCTGCCTGCCTCTGCGCGGAAGCAAGCGGAGTATGCGCAATATTTAATCGGAAGCTTTTCGCCGTCGATAATTTCGTTGCGGTGCATATTTGTAACGGGAACTTCAGCTGTGGGAATGAGGAAGTAGTCCTCTCTCTCAAGTCTGAAAGCGTCCTCTTCAAACTTGGGAAGCTGACCTGTGCCTGTCATAGAAGCACGGTTAACCATAAAGGGCGGGAAAACTTCCGTGTAGCCGTGCTCTGTATGTGTGTTGAGGAAGAAGTTGATGATGGAGCGCTCAAGTCTTGCGCCTGCAGCCTTGTAGAAGTGGAAGCGTGCGCCCGTAACCTTTGCGGCTGTTTCGGGGTCGAGAATATCAAGGTCTGCGCCGAGGTCCCAGTGTGCCTTGGGCTCGAAATCGAAAGCTCTGGGCTCGCCCCAACGGCGGATTTCAACGTTCTCGCTGTCGTCCTTGCCGATGGGTGTTTTATCGCTGGGGATGTTGGGGAATTCATACATTATCTTCTGCTGCTTTTCCTCAAGCTCTGCAACCTCAGCGTCGCCCTTCTTGACCTCTTCCTTGATTTCATTCATTCTTGCCATAATAGCGGAGATATCGCCGCCCTCTTTCTTGATTCGGGGGATATCCTTGCTGGCGGCGTTCTGCTCCTGCTTGAGCAGGTCGTTCTTCGCTGTGATTTCACGGCGCTTTACGTCTATTGCAAGTACCTCGTCAACAAGTGCGTCCATATCCTTGTTACGGGTTTTCATAGCGTCCTTTACACGCTGGGGATTTTCACGGATTACTTTAATATCAAGCATTTTTACAAGTCCTTTCGGTTGTTATCAATAGTATTTGACTGGATTTCCACGAGTGAACAAAGTGGCTTTGATTTCGGGAAATTTATTTATTATTTTTTCAGCAAGCGGTCGCATTGAGGGCAACTCGGTTTCGAAATGTCCTGCAGCAATTGCCGTCAGGCCGTTTTGCTGTGCATCAAGAAAATGGTGGTGAGATAATTCGCCTGTGATAAATGCGTCAGCTTTGCCGATTATTTCATAAAGCAGTGAGCCGCCGCTGCCTGCGCAGATTGCAACGGATTCTATCACGTTGCCCGCATCTGCAAGTCTTAAGTGACAGCCAAGTTTTTCTTTGACAAGAAGGGCCAGCTCTTCGCCGCTCATCGGTTTGACCTTGACAAGCCTTACCATAGGAGTTGCGGTTTCTTTGAGTTCAAGCGGTATAGGGTTTTTGAATCCGAGCATTTTGACGAGCGTGTCGTTTACTCCGCCTTCGGCTGAATCCCAGCAGGTGTGTGCGCACACGGCGCTGATGCCGCTTGAGATCAATTCATAAACAACGCTGCCATAAGTGATTTTTTTCAGCGGAGAAAAAATCACGGGATGGTGGGTGATTATCATCTGTGCTCCGCTACTTTTCGCCATTTGTACCGCTTCAGGTGTGGCATCAAGAGCAAAAAGTATTCTTTCCACTTCTTTTTCGGGATTGCCGAGAAGAAGACCGCTGTTGTCCCAGCTTTCCTGTGTTGAAAATGGGGCGAAGGAATTTATATATTCGTAAATTTCTCTGACGGTGGACATCGCTTAACCTCTCTTTGAGAGAACATCTTTTTCGTACTGCTTGATTTCCTCAAGCCAGCCCTCTCTTGCAGGTACGCCCTTGCGTGCACAGTATTCTTCCCAGATGTCGCCAAAGGGATAGAACTTGATTTCCTCGTTCATTGCAAGCAGACTTGTGAAGTCTGCGCTGTCCTGCATCTCCTTGAGCTGTGCGTGGGGAATGAGCATTGCGTAAAGCAGAGCCTTTCTCATGTTGCGTGCGCCGATAATCCAGGCGGCAACACGGTTGATGCTGGCATCAAAGTAGTCAAGGCCGATAAGCACTCTGTCAAGCGCATCGCAGCGGACGATTTCCTTTGCAATTTCCTTGAGCTCATCATCAAAGGTTACAACGTGGTCACTGTCCCAACGCACACCGCGTGTAACGTGAAGAGCAACCTTGTCGCTGAAGAGGAGCATTGACGGAATCTTGTCGGAAACAACCTCTGTCGGGTGGTAGTGGCCATTGTCAAGCAGGCATACACAGCCTCTTGTTGCGGCGTAGTTCATATAGAATTCGTGTGAGCCGACTGTGTAGGACTCAACACCGATGCCGAAAACTTTTGATTCGACTGTGTCTACAAGGTACTGCGGGTCAATATGCTCGGAAAGGATTTCGTCGAGTGCATCCATAAGCCTCTTTCTCGGGCCTATGCGGTCTGCAGGGACGTCCTTGTAGCCGTCGGGAATCCAGATGTTGTTCACGCAGGTGATACCAAGCTCTCTGCCGAAATATTCGCCGACCTTGCGCATTGCCTTGCAATGGTCAATCCAGAAACGGCGGATTTTCTCATCGGGGTGGGAGAGTGTCAGACCGTCTGCGGCAAGGGGGTGGGAGAAAAGGGTGGGGTTGATGTCAAGACCAAGGCCTCTCTCCTTTGCGAACTCAACCCACTTTGCAAAGTGCTCGGGGCGGAGCTTGTCACGGCTGACCTTTTCGCCGTCCATAATAGCATATGTTGCGTGGAGATTTATCTTGTGTGCGCCGGGCATAAGTTTGAGCGCCTTGTCAAGGTCTGCCATAAGCTCCTCAGCGTTGCGTGCCTTGCCGGGGTAGTTGCCCGTGGCCTGTATGCCGCCGGAAAGCTCACCGCTGCTCTCAAAGCCCGAAACATCGTCGCCCTGCCAGCAGTGAAGCGAAACCTTAACGCTGTCCAGCTTTTCGAGCACCTTTTCGGTGTCGATGCCAAGCTCTGCGTAGATTTTCTTTGCGGATTCATATCGTTCTGTCATATAAAAACCATCCTTTGGCTTGAAAATATTTCTTGTCAGGCAAATTGAACAATCCACCTAATTATACATAATCTATAATATATTTCTTTTTATTATTTGTCAAATATTTTTGGTATTATAAATAAAAAATCGGAGCAGTTCGTCTGAACCGCTCCGATAATATGGTTTTTATGAAAACGTTTTTATGATTGATGCAAGATAGGTTTCGTCATCACATTCGTCAACCCTGTTTCCGCCGACAACCTCGTTGACATATTTGTTTTTGAGCAGAACATTGCTGCTGCCCTTTAAAAACCATTCGTATTCAACGTCAATGTGTCCGAGGTCAAGCGCGCGGTAGCCGAGTTGCGAAAGGTCATAGCTCATTACCGTTGCGGCAGGGCCGAGGGCAAGGATAAACAGCGTGTCTTTCGGTAAGGTTGAAGCAAAACGCAATATCTCATCATAACGGTCAAAGGCGTTTTCAGCCGGGCCTAAAATGCGGCGTATGCTTTTGGCGTTTGAGAAAAAGTCGTTACCCACGCCCATACGGGTTTTCTGTCCTTCAATAAAAACAACATCTTTGCCGTCCCAGAGCTTCTGCCATTTTTTAAAACGGGGTGCGGCAAGGCTTTTGTCTGCAAGCGGGCTGTAAACCCTTGTGGCAGTGGTGTTGTAATAGACCTTGTTTTTTCTGTCAAGAAGGCGGTAGTAGCTGAAACGCAGTTCGCCCATATGCTTTTTCCAGTACTTTTTGTTGTCTTCACTGCGCTCGTTCATTTCTCCGAAGGCGTCGGAAACACATATTATGCAGTTGTCGCTGTCGGAAACAAGCACTTCGCGAAGCCGTGCCGTAAGAGTAGGGTCCGCCTTCTGATAGCGGATGCCCATCGGCATTCCCATAGCCAGCATCAGTTCACCGTCGCCGAAGCGGCTGATTGAAACATCGCTTTCAAGAAGCTTGTTTATTGTTTGTTCCGTGCTTCTGATATCAGGTGCTTTCATAAACGCTTTTGCAAAACTGCTTAAAGCTACACGGCACAGATATCTGATTTTATAAATCAGTTTAAGAAAAAGCCGGAATAGTTTTTTCATCAGAAATGTCCGCCTCTCATTTCGACGATAATGGCATCGATTCTCATATAAGCAAGGCCGAGAAGCTCAACAAGCTTGTAGAAGAGCGTGCGGATACCAACGCGCAGCTTGCCGTCGTTGAAATCCTTTGTCTTTTCGATTGTAAGGCTGTCGAGCAGTTCGCTGTTGTCACCACGGAAGGTTTTGAGTGTCAGTGTGCTGTCGGTGAATTCAACAGTTGAGTATGTTGTAACATCGGCATCAACAAACGAGTATGCGGTGTAGGGCCAGAGGTAGCTGAGCTCTTTGCCGAGTGAGCCCTGGTCACAGCAGGCATTTACGTTTACATAAACTATGCCGTTGGGGTCTTTGTAGGTTTCGCCGCTTTCAGCCATGCCGACAACAAGACCGTCGCTGACGAAGTTTGAACGGCCCTGCATATGTGTGTGGCCTGTGAAAACCATATCAAGGTCGTACATCTCATATATCGGCTGGAATACTGCGTTGAGCAGAAGGTTTGTTTCGGGCTCGAGCATTGCGACACCGGGGGCATAGAGTGCCTGATGCATAACGCCTATGCGCCACTTTGCGTCGGGGTTAGCTTCAACGGCTTCCTTTGCCATTGCTCTGTGGTCAGCCGCAGAGCCGGATGTAGCATCAAAAACAAGGTAGAGCACGTCGCCGTAGCGGAACCAGAAATCTCTGTCAAGACCTTCGAAGTATTTGCCGAAGAATTCGTTGGGCATATGGGTGTAGTAGTCGTACATCATACCCTTTTTGTCGTGGTTACCGATTGCAAGAGCAAGAGGAAGGCTTCTTGTGTATTCGGGCATAAGAAGTGTCTGCCACTCGTCGGGGGCTTCACCGGTAGAGGTGTTGTCGCCGGGGGAGAGAAGGAAGCTGATATCGGGGTTCTTTGTGAGTGCTTCGTCGAGCACGCCCTGCCAGACATAGCCGATACGGGACTGCTCCTCGGGGTTGTCGTAGGACTGTCCGCCAATCTGGATATCGCCTACAACAAGCATCTTGTAGCTGTCAAAGCCCTTGGTTTCGTACTTGTATGCTTCGCTCCAGCCATCTTCGGAATACCACTGGTAGTAATATGTTGAATTTTCTTCAATTCCCGTCATTGTGACACGGCAGACAAGCTGTTCTTCCGTTTCAGCGGGAGTGGTTTCGCCCTCAAACTCGGTTGCGTTTTCCATAGCCTTGTTGTCTGCAAGTCTTACCTTGGGAACTGCCTTATCCTTTGCGGCGTGCCAGCAGATGTTAAGCTGGGTTTCGTCAGCGCCGACACAAAGTGCGGGCAGGGTATTTTCGTCAATCATGCTTTCGTAAACGCTGTCCCACTCCTCCTGCGTGAGTGACTTGTTGTCAAACGCCGCAGAAGCGGAAATTGCGCTCTGAAAAGCAAATGTGAGTGCCATAAAAATTGCCAGGAGTTTCATTGCTTTTTTCATAGAAATTTACCTCTCTTTATTTTTTACGGCAACCTCTTGCCGCATTTGTTGCAGAATTCAAAATCTTCTTTTACCTTTGCACCGCAGTAGGGGCAGAAACGGCTGCCCTGCGTTTCTTCTTCGGCGGTCCAACGCTCAAAGGAGTTGTTTTCTCCGAAGCGTTCGTTGAATGGGTCGGGCTCCTCACCCGGTTCGGTTATGTCGTATTCGGAGTAGCGGTTTTTACCCGTGGCATTTTTGAAATTGTAAATGGTGGTTACAATAGCTATACCTGTCCAGATAATGCCGAAAATTGCCATAAAGCCGCTTGCCTGAGCAGCCATCACCGTCCAGAAAATACCGAAGCAGACCATGAATATGCCTACCACTCCGCCCATCATCGAAGGGCCTCTTCCGCGCTTCACACTTCGCATATACACACACTCCTTTTAATTCCATTTTAATATTAAAGAAAACTTATGTCAATCAAATCAAAAAATATTTACATTTTGGGTTTTTATGGTAAAATAGGTGCAGAATTATTATCAGGGGTGATACCAATGGCTTACAAAAATCTGATAGACCTTCATATGCACACAAGCAGCTCGTTCGACGGCCACTATTCCGCCGCCGAAATGTGCGAAGCCGCTGTCAATGCAGGTCTTTCCGTTATTACTTTTACAGACCATTTTGATGTGGATTTCTTTGAAGCACACAGACTCGCTGAAAGACAGGTCACAAGCTATGAGGATGTTGTTTCGGCACAGAACGCTTTTGCTCACAGACTGAAAGTGCTTGTCGGCATTGAGGTCGGTCAGGGTACATACGAGCCTGAGCTTACAAAAAAATCGCTCGAAAAGTACAACTACGATTTTATCATCGGCTCCATCCACAACCTTCGCAAAACTCCCGATTTCTGCGAGCTTGACTACAAAACTCTCACACAGGATGATGTATACGCTCTGCTCGACAAGTATTTTGAAGAAGAACTTATACTTGCAAAATGGAACGGATTTGATACCCTGGCACATCTCACATATCCTATGAGATATATCGTGCAGTCAGGCAGATTCAACACCGACCTTTCACGCTACGACGATATAACCGACGAAATTTTCAAGGTGCTTGTCGCAAACGGCAAAGCTCTTGAGATTAACACAAGCGGTCTGCGTCAGCCCATTGGTAAGACAATGCCGACCGATAATTACGTACGCCGTTTCAGAGAGCTCGGCGGTGAGCTTCTGACCCTCGGCTCGGATTCGCACTTTACCGCACACGTCGGCGCAAACATCGACGACGGCTATGCAATTGCTGAAAACTGTGGCTTCAAGTATGTTACATATTTCAAAGGAAGAAAGCCCGTACAGGTAAAAATCGAAAAGTAAAGGAGTAACGCTTATGCAAGGCAAAAAACTCACACTTGATGCACCTGCAAAAATTAACCTCCTGCTCGACATTATCTGCCGCTTGCCGAACGG
>JAZRQW010000041.1:0-10955 GCA_045650165.1 Acutalibacteraceae bacterium
AAGAGCGTTGAGCCAAAGGAAATCGAGCCTGCCGTAATGCGAGCTTTCGACTTTCTTGCAAAAGAAGGCGGTATGGAATTCGAGCTTGAGGACGGTGTTGTTCACCACATTGCCTGCGGTTGCGGCGGTGACGTGAGAAAGGCTATGAACTCTGCAGAGCTTTGCGCAATGGCAAGCAAGACGGTTGAAAACAAGCGAATAGTAACGCTTGAAATTTGCGAACAGCTCACACAGCGAAGCGCTTTCAAATATGACAAAGAGGGCGACGAGCACTATGACATTGTTTCCGCTTACCAGAAATCAATGCGAGGCTCTGACCCCGATGCGGCAATACACTACCTCGCAAGGCTTCTTGAAGCAGGCGACCTGCCCTCCGCATGCAGGCGTTTGCTTGTCTGTGCGAACGAAGATGTCGGTCTCGCCTATCCCCAGCTTATTCCGATTGTAAAGGCGGCTGTAGATACCGCTTTACAGGTTGGCATGCCCGAGGCGAGAATTCCCCTTGCCAACGCCGTTATACTTGTTGCAACTGCACCGAAATCCAACACGGCCTACGCAGCCATTGATTCGGCACTCGCAGATATAAGAAACGGCAAAAACGGCCCGATACCACGAACATTGCAGAACAAGCATTTCGACGGCGAGGATAACGACCACAAAGGTCAGTTCTACAAATATCCGCATGATTACGAAAACCGCTGGGTCAAGCAGCAGTACCTGCCCGACGCACTCAAAAACAGAACATATTACGAGTACGGCGACAACAAAAATGAGCAGGCGGCTAAAGCATACTGGGACAAAATAAAGAAATAATAAAAACAAGGCTTGTCGAAAAGGAATCGGCAAGCCTTGACTGTTATTTATTTGATTTTTGCAAAGGCATCAAGCCAGAGACGCTTTATAAGCTCGTGACCGCATTCTGTGGGGTGAACGCCGTCGCCGGTCCAGTAAGAAGCGGGAGCCTTGGTACAAGCCTCGTCAAAAGCGGGCTGTAATTCGATAAGCGCAAGACCAAATTTTTCAGCAAGGCGCTTTGCAACAGCCGCCTTCTGTGCAACGTCCTCTCTGAAAATATTATACTTATCGGGTTTTTCTTCGGTATTGCATGAACCGGGACCTTCAAGAACAAAAGGAGCGATAAGCATAAGCTTAATTTCGGGGCAAGCTGCCAGAACTTCTTCAATAAGCATTGTGTAAATTTTTTCAAATTTAGCCGTATCAACACCGTTCTGGTCGTTAATCTCGTGCCATGTATCGTTTACGCCGATATAAATGCTTGCGTAATCGGGCTTGAGATTAATAAAATCAGCCTTGATGCGTGCATATAAATCAACAATTCTGTCGCCGCTTACACCGCGGTTTATAAATTCATATTCGCCCGGACAATCCATACCGAGCAAGGCTTTGACAAGGTTGGGATAACCGCCGCCAAGGCTGTAAAATTCACTGCGTCTTCTGTCGCAATCGGTAATTGAGTCACCCTGAAAAAGAATTCGTTTTGCCATAACAATCACTCCGTTAAATATATTTTTTATTTGATTAACTCATTTCTTCATTTCCATGTACGGTAAAACCGTAAATCCGTTTTTGCGGTAAAGCCTGACCGCTCCCTCGTTTTCCTCTTCTACCTCAAGACGGAATACGGCATCGGGGTATTTTCCTTCAATCACACTGAAAAATGCCGAGCCCATACCCATATTTCTGCAGGAAGAATCGATATACAAATCCTCAATCCATACGCAGGGCTTGCCGAATTCGGTAGAAAAGCTTTTGGCAAGCATAGCATAGCCCTTGATACCGCTTTCCGTTACAAAAACATAGCCCTCAATATACGGACTGTTGCTGATACACGCCTTTATATCAGCTATGAAGATTTCCTCAGACCCGTTTGTAAAAACCGCAGGCGAAGAATAAAATTCGCGCATCAAGCTGAGCACGGCTGCTTCATCCTCTGCCGCCATTGCTCTTATTTCAAAATTTGTTACCACTCGTGTATTACCTCAGGGTTAGCAAAAATTTCGTCGAGCTCCTGAATAAATGGCACAACATCCGCAAAACCGCCTATCCTGTGGTCAAACATAAGGTTGATGGGCAGGATTTTCTTTGTTGCGATATCGACCTCGCCCTTTTCGTTGCGGAAGGCATAATCTCTGTCCTGCACGGCACACATAGCCATAATAAACACCTGCGGATAGAGAATAGGAGCATAAGTAACATTGCCGTTAAGACCTTTGTAGAGTGAGCCGAGGTTTGTAAGGCAGACAGAGCCTTCATTGAGCTCGTACATTTGAAGCGAGCTTGAAGAATCACGGGACGCATGCTCAAACAGACCCGAAAACTTTGCAACCTTGAATTTGCCAAAGTAACCGGTATAAATCTGCGCAGCAGTTGAACGAAGCTTACCCTTGCAGATAAAGCCGATTATACGCTGTAATATTACATCGAAAAGCACCCTGTCAACATCGGTTGTTTTGAGGGTTGCAAGCATTCTGTCTATTTCAGTCTGAAGCTCTTTCAGGTTCATTTCCTCAACATTGCGCACCTTAATCGGGAAGGTTTCACCCGTTTCAAGAAGCACGGGCATAGCAACATCGATATGCTTCTTTATGATAAGTCTGCCGCTTGAAGAAAGCGGACGGTAATCCATGTGCGCATTGAGCCTAGGTGCAACCTTGAGACCCTCTGCAAGCACACGCATCATAAGCGTATTGAAAGAAAGTTTATAGTCACATTCTTTTTTCAACTTTTGAAATTCTTCCCAGAATCTTGTAATATCCGCCTCGTAATTGTAGCCGCCTGCAGGTATATTCTGCTGGGCGTTTGTTAAAACATTGCCAGATACCCTGCCCTTTATTTTGAAGTATTCTACGGTGTCGCCCTCCATAGGCTTTGTGAGCGCACCTGCCATATATTCCTTGAATGTCATTTTCCATATCTCCCCTGTTTATTAAAAGTAACAGATATTATATAACAAATTCCGACAAAAAAGCAACTGTTAATCAGTTATCTCAATCTCAGCAACATACGGTCTGTGGTCGGAAAGGACAATTTCGGGTATATCAGCAGAAAGCACGGTAATATCGCTGCTTGTGAACATATAATCTATTTTTATTTCCGGCTTATCTGACGGAAAACTGAGCTTATCACAATCAAAACATTCTGCAGTATCGCACATACGCTCTCTGATTTCTGACAGCACGGGGTTTTCAGGAGTGACATTGAAATCACCCATCAGCAAACAACGCTCTGAAGGAAGATTATCGCAGACAGTTTTGACCGCATTAACCTGCTCATCGGGATTTAAGCCGAAATGGGTTACAAGCACGTTTATTCCGTCTTCAATATCTATTTCAGCCTTTAACACACAGCGTGTTTCGTAATTATGCGTACCGTTTCTTGTTTCGGGATCGGGTATCATAATTGTTTCGGCGTTTTTAATCGGATAGCGCGAAAGCAATGCATTTCCGTAGGGAGATGTACCGCCGACAAAAATTGCACGGGCAAAATAATAGTGATACCCCAATCTTTCGGCAAGTGCTTTCGCCTGTGCGGTATAGCCGGGAATTATGCCCTTTCCCCTGATTTCATTAAGACCGATTATATCGGCATCGCTTTCCTTTATGACCTTTGTAAATGCATCAAAATCAATTTTTTTCGTTATGTAGTTTTCACAATGCAGAACATTGTAGCTCATAATTTTAAACTTCATGACATCACCTCATTAAGATAACACAAACTTATCCTCTTCCTGCAAGTCGAGCATTTCAACCGCTCTTGCAAAGTTTCCTGCGGTTTGGACAAAGTCTTTGGGATGGTGGGCATCACTTCCGCAATAGAACTTACAGCCGCATTCTTTAGCAATCCTGTACGGTCTTAAAACCGTCTGAGCCTCGTCATCAGCAAAGCCCATATCAAAGGCGTTGAGCTCAATACCGACTCCAAGCTCTGCTGCATTGGAGAAAAGACGTTCCATTTCTTTGGCAGGTATGAGATCAAGAACCTTCAGATATTCTTCTCTTTCCGGAGCAATAAGCGAGCAGGTAAGATGCGCTATGCCTACCTTGTGAAAAGGCAGCTCCATACCAAGCACGGCATCAAGCCTTTTCACCCAAGCTTTCGCACGGTTTTCGGGAGAGCTTGTTTCTTCTTCGGTGAGGGTGTAACCTCTCATATGAAAATGTGTTGTGGGAATCACAATAAAATCAAAAAGGTCAAATCTCTCTTTTGTCACACCGAGTTTCAAAGAACCGTTAAGCTCCGTTTCACAGCCGAACAGGAATTTCACACCATCCGCCTGTGGCAAGGGCAACGCAGCAGCTATGTGGGCATAGTTCTGCTGTGCATACCAGCCTGATGCACCGTTGGTTGTTTCGTCCCAGAAATGATCGGTCAGACAAATTGTTTTCAGGGAATTTTCAACAGCATACTGCAAAATTCTTTTAGCTGTCTGCTCGGGGTCTTTGGAGCAAAGCGATATCTGAGAATGGATATGCAAATCGTGGTCAAAGGTATATTTCATGCCTAATCTCCCTTTGAACTGAAATTTATAAATTCAATATATCACACCGAATTTATTTTTTCAATCTTGAAAATAACTCTATATTACTATATAATGAATTTATCTGTTAAAAGGATGTGCTGAAAATGACATTTGAAATAAAGGGCAATCAGTTTCTCAAGGACGGCGAGCCGATAAAGCTCATTTCGGGTGCGGTGCACTATTTCCGCAATCTGCCCGACACATGGAGCGATATATTCAGAAAAATGCGCGCAATGGGCTGCAACTGCGTTGAAACCTACTGCGCATGGAATATGCACGAAAAGAAGCCGGGCGAATTTGATTTTGACGGCATACTTGACATAGCAAAATTCATTAAAACCGCTGCGGATGAAGGTCTTATGGCTATAGTCAGACCCGGTCCGTACATCTGTGCGGAGTGGGAATTCGGCGGTCTGCCTTGGTGGATTCAGGCAGACGAAGAAATTGAAATCCGCTGCTCAAACAAAGCATACATAAAGTATTTTGACAGATATCTTGACAGACTTCTTGCCGAAATCAAGCCTCTGCTTTGCACAAACGGCGGCAATATCATTATGCTTCAGTGTGAAAACGAATACGGCTATTACGGCGACGATAAAGAATATCTTAATTATCTGCACGACGGCTACAAAAAGAGAGGTATGGATGTACCGCTCTTTACTTCCGACGGCTCAAGCGAAGACAACCTGCTTGACGGCTACATCTCCGGCACGCTCACAACACTCAATTTCGGCAGCGGGGTTGAAGAAAACTTCCGTGCCCACAACAGACTTTTCCCCGACCAGCCCAAAATGTGTATGGAGATGTGGAACGGTTGGTTTGATGCCTGGGGTGACGAAAAACACCACACAACATCTGCCGAGGATTACGCAAAATCCGTTGACGATATGCTCACCATAGGCAGCCTTAATATGTATATGTTCATAGGTGGCACCAACTTCGGCTTTATGAGCGGCGCAAACCACTACGAAAAGTTTGCACCCGATGTAACAAGCTACGATTACGACGCTATGCTCACCGAATGCGGTGACATTACACCCAAATACAGAAAAATCAGAGAAATCATACAAAAGCACGTACCGTCTGACCTGCCCGAAATACCTGCGGACAGAAAGAAAAAGGCTTACGGCAAGTTTGAACTGACAGAATTTGCAGGCATTTTTGATAGCCTCAACAAACTTTCCGCACCCATCCACTCTGATGTACCGCTGTGTATGGAAAAATACGGTCAGGGCTACGGCTACATCGCCTACCGTACAAAGCTCAACAGAGATTACGACGATGTTCCGCTTTCGTTTGAAAGCCTTGGCGACAGAGCACAGATTTACATAAACAACGAGCTTGTCGGCATTGTTTACATTAACGACAGCCTTGAAATTGACATCACCGCAAAGAAGGGCGACACGCTCACCGTGCTTTGCGAAAACATGGGCAGAGCCAATTTCGGCCCGAAGATGATGCGTAAGAAAGGTATTGCCGGCAGATGCCTTCTCGACGGAAAAATCCACTTCAACTGGGAGGTTTATCCGCTGTGGATGAACAACCTTGAAAAGGTTGAATATTCGAGTGAAACCCCGAAGGAAAAATCCGTTTTCCTCAAGGGCAAATTCAATATCGACGACCCTTGTGACACCTTTATTAAGCTTGATAACTTCACCAAGGGCTTTGTAGTTGTCAATGGCTTTAACCTTGGCAGATACTGGGAAATCGGTCCGCAGCAGACACTTTATCTTCCCGCTTCCCTGCTGAATAAAGGCGAAAACGAAATTGTAATATTTGAATCCGACGCACTCAAGGGCAAACCCGAATTTGAGCTTGTTGACAAGCCGATATTAGGATAAAATTTCAGGAGCAGTATTTCTTTAATACTGCTCCCTGTTATTTTTATTCTGTAATCCACGAGGTTATATACGCCATGTTTTCGGGTATTGAAAACGGAATTTTTTCTTTACGCTCCAGTTTACCCGCAAGGTCTTTTTCAATTGCGGCGAGGTGAAAATGGCAGACCGCTATACCGGAATCAATCCGCTTCATTCTTATATCTTTTATGCTGTCATTTGATATTCCGCTCGCAAAGAAGTGAAAGGCATTATCGGCAAAAACGACACGCCACGGTTGTTTATTTTCCGCAGAAGGTGCAAGGCGAAGCATTTCAAGCGGAAAGGCATATTCCCCTGCCCTTTCTTTGGTAAGAGGCTTGTTGAAACCGCCGTCGAAAAAGATGTTTTCCCACGGCTGACGGTTATCCGCCTTAAGCTTTATGCGGAAGATTTTTTCGATAGCCCTTTGGTTTTTCGGATATCCTAGAGGCGAAACGGCAGGAAAACGTTCATTCTCTTTCAGGCGCATATTATTGGCAAAAGCGGATTTATTGAAAGTACCGCCAAGCCAGCAGGTACCCAGACCCAGGCTTGCCGCATAGAGAATAAGCTTCTCAAAGTCGTAGCCAAGTGCTTCTGCGGCAAAATTCTCATCAGGCACAGCGGCACCGACAAAAAGTGATGCTCCGCTTATAAAGCCGTAGGTACCCAGCTTTTCACCGTTGGGTGCTGTCTTTTTGTCGATAAACTCAAACCTCACTTTAGGCCCGAGCGGATTCTGCAAAGAGTCAGCATATAATTTCAGTTTATCGCGCAAATCACTTTCAACCGCTCTTTTTTCGTACGTTCTTACGCTGAAGCGTGCCTCAACAGCCGCCTTTACATCAAAGCCAAAGTTCATATTATCACCTGCAAAATACGGGCAGTCCGTGACTGCCCGTTAAATTTATTTTATTTTTTGTTCTGCTTGACGCAGCAGTTCATCATTGCCTGACTGCGCTTGAAACGATTGCGCTGATTTTTAATCTTGCGAGGGGGTAACGCCTTCACGGTAGATTGTCTTTACAAAAACAGCATCCTCATCAACCATATCAACGCTGTCAATACCGTATTCCGTAAGAACAGCCTGCCAACGTTCGGTCATACCCTCATCATATTCAACAGGCTTGAAGCCGGAAGAAAGATAGCTTTTGACAGCACCCTTGCGCCATTCGTCTGTTGTGAGGAAGATATATTTTACGCCCTGCGCATTGAGCTTTTCAATAGCCTTGTTGTTCAGATATTTGCCAAGGCCCTTACCTCGGAATTCCGGCACCATACCGACCATGTGCACCTCACCGCAGTTCTTTGCAGGATGGAAAATTGCGGTAATTGTTGCAATGTGCTTACCCTCGTAATCGAGGAAGAAAAGGTCTGTTTCCTCGTTGCAGTCATTGCGGTATTTGATTCTGTCGTCATATGTTTCAACGCCGTCATCATCGTCTATGAGTCCGTTTCTGCAACACTCGCACCAGGCAAGTTTATCGGATTCGTCCTTATACTGTGAAAAAGAATAGCCTTCGGGCAGAGTCATTTCCCTGATGGGTGTGCCTGCCGTCCAGTACATTTTGAGCTGTGCCATCAATATCACCTCATAAATAGAATTTTGAAATAATTTACATATTTAATCATATAAAAATATGGACAAAAAGTCAATATTTAAACACCAGAAACAATGAATCATTTATTGACCTAAGAAATATATTGTGTTAAATTTATCTAAAAGATAAAACATGAATTGAGGAGCAAAAACATGTACAGACAGCTTCTTGCACTGAGCGTAAACGAACAGTTCGGTGTTGATACAAAAACACAGATAAAAATGTTTAAGGATGCGGGCTTTGACGGATTTTTCACACCTTGGAAAAGCGGCGACCCGATAGATGAATATGCCGCGTATGCAAAAGAAATCGGTATGATATATCAATCAATCCACGCTCCCTTCGGCAAATCCGCTGTTATGTGGCACGGCGAGGATATTGAAGCAAACCCGGCGGTTGACGAGCTTATTGAGTGTGTGAAAGTATGCGAAAGCAATGATATTCCTATTATGGTCTGCCACGCATATATAGGTTTTAACGACAACAGAAAGCCTACTCAAATCGGTCTTGAAAGATACGGCAGAGTTGTAGAAGAAGCAGAAAAAAGAAATATTAAAATCGCGTTTGAAAACACGGAGGGCGAAGAATACCTTGCCGCTCTTATGGCGCATTTCAAAGACAGCAAGGCTGTCGGATACTGCTGGGACACAGGACATGAAATGTGCTACAACTTTTCAAAAGACCTGCTTGCGCTTTACGGTGACAGGCTGATTGCAACACACCTCAACGACAACCTCGGTATAAGCGATTTCAACGGTAACATTTTCTGGACGGACGATTTGCATCTGCTTCCCTTTGACGGAGCAGCAGACTGGGACAACATCGCAAAAAGGCTTGATGATCACGGCTATAACGGAATTATGACCTTTGAGCTGAACACAAAATCCAAGCCCGACAGACACGAAAACGACCTTTATGAACAGATGCCGCTTGAAGTATATCTGGCTCAGGCATACTCAAGGGCGTGCAGACTTGCCTCAAAAAGAAAAATCAAGATGTAAAAACGTAAATGTTCACAGAATTGTAACTATTTTCGTTACACAATCTGTTAAAATATAAAAAAGTTTTATCTTAAAGGGAGATATGGAATATGGATTGGAAAAATCTTATCGCCAAAAAGAATGAAGCTGCAAAATATATGGTTAAGGAAATAACCTATATCTGCAAGAACTTCGAGAAAAGACCGCCCGGCTCAAAGGGTGAAGAGCAGGCTTGCCGCTACATGGCACAGGTGCTCAAAGACGACTGCGGCTGTGAAAAGGTAGAGGTTGAATCCTTCAAGGAAAACCCCCGTTCCTTCTATGGCTGGATTTACTTCACAATTTCTTTTGTTCTTCTTGCATTTGTAGCGCTGTTCTTCTTCCCGCTTGCAAGTATTTTGCTTATCGGCGTCGGTCTTTACATTGTTCTCGCCCAGTTCGGCGTTTACAAGAAACTGATTGACCCCATCTTTCCCGAGGCAACAGGTCACAACGTAACCGCTATAAAAAAGTGTACAGGCGAAACCAAGAGAAGAATCATCTTCAACGGCCACCCCGACGTTGCCTGGGAATGGCCCGTAAACTACGCACTCGGCGGTGTCGGCTTTGAAGGCCACGCAATTCTTTGCGGTGTCGGCGCAATATATTACCTTGTTCTCGCAATTGTTTACATAGCAAAGAACGGAATCGGCTTCGGCGTTGCAGACGTTTCTGACCCCGTTGTAAAGGCTATGCTCGGCGGTATTGCGTTCCTTCCCTTCCTCATCGGTCTTTACTGGATGGTTAACTACAAGCGTCCCGTTGACGGCGCTAACGACAACCTTACCGGTTGCTATATGGGTATTGCCATTCTCAAGGCACTCAAGGACGAGGGCATTGAGCTTGAAAACACCGAAATCGGCGTTATTCTCACCGGTTCCGAGGAAGCCGGTCTCAGAGGCGCAAAGGCATGGTGCGAGGCTCACAAGGGCGAATTTGACGATGTTCCCACCTTTATCTATGCATATGACACAATTCACGACCCGAAATACCTTATGGCTAACTACCGTGACCTTAACGGCACAGTAAAGGCAGACGCAGAAGTAGCAGACCTGTTTATGGAAGCTTGTAAAGAGCTTGACATCAAGTGTGCAAAGGGTATGGTTCCCCCTCTCGGCGGTGCTACAGACTCAGCAGCATTTGCACAGGCAGGCTTCAGAGCAGCAGGTATCACAGGTCTTAACCACAAGCTCGAATCCTACTACCACACAAGACGTGACACTTACGACAACATGAACGAAGCAGGTCTTGCAGATTGCTACGCAGCAAGCATAAGAGTACTTGAAAAGTTCGATGCAGGCGCAAAGCAGTAAAATAAATAGTTAAATAAAATTTTAAGGTGCGTTATCTTTTCAGGTAACGCACCTTTGTTGTTTATTTATATCACTATAAGATATATACCGAAAAGCGGAATATCAAGCGCTATGGTGTCAGCAGTTGCAGTTTGATTTACAAGCTCCATATCATGCTCTTTGTCCAGCAGATATATTTTTGCCGTTGAATCAAACTGACTTAAATCAATGTGAACCTTCTTTGAGGGTGAATTGTCATCGTCATTAAAATACGAAAGCATAACAGCTGCTTTATCACCGTTACAGGCGGCACAGACATATATATCGCTGTCGTCACTCGAGGCACAGACACAGTTACCCAATTTATAAAGCTCATTAAACATTCTGAAAGGATAATAACCCTTCAAACAATCGCAAACAAAGTCTGTACAGAAAAGTCCGTTCATTCCGCAGGGACGGGCATCGTAATACATAAGCATATCCAGGGAAGAATACTGCTCGACACACATTGTTGCGGCTGTGAAAGCGGCACCTTTAAGTCCTTTTTCAGCTTTAAGCGAATAGTACCAATCGTCACCGATCCAACCACGAACATAGTTCCATTCATTGAGTATGCTTTCGGTTTTTTAAGTCGGAGGCCAAGC
>JAZRQW010000042.1:0-31721 GCA_045650165.1 Acutalibacteraceae bacterium
TCGCCCTTGCGGATCCAGGAAATATCGTCGCCTACGCACCATACCTTGTAGCCTTTTTCAAGATAGGACTTCGGAGGAATGAGCATAGCAAGGTTTGTCTTGCCGCAAGCAGAGGGGAATGCAGCACAGATATACTTGACTTCGCCGTCGGGCTTTTCAACGCCGAGGATGAGCATGTGCTCAGCCTGCCAGCCTTCCTTCCAGCCCTGGTAGGAAGCAATACGGAGAGCAAAGCACTTCTTGCCGAGGAGAACGTTTCCGCCGTAACCGGAGTTAACGGAGATGATTGTGTTGTCCTGCGGGAACTGGCAGATGTATCTCTTCTCTTCGTCGATGTCACATCTGCAGTGGAGGCCGCGTACCCAGTCTTCGCTGTCGCCGAGAGCCTCGAGAACCTTTGTGCCTACTCTTGTCATGATAACCATGTTGAGAACAACATAGATGGAGTCTGTAAGCTCGATACCGATCTTGGAGAAACGGCTGCCAACGGGACCCATGGAGTAGGGGATAACGTACATTGTTCTGCCCTTGTAGGAATCCTTAGCAATGTTGTAAAGCATTTCATAAGCTTCTGCGGGATCCATCCAGTTGTTTGTGGGGCCTGCCATCTCCTTTGTGGGTGCGCAGATGAATGTTCTGCCTTCAACACGAGCAACGTCGTTAACAGCGGTGCGGTGAAGGTAGCAATCGGGAAGAAGATCCTGGTTGAGCTTGATCATTTCGCCTGTGGAGCAAGCTTCTGCTCTGAGAGCTTCGATCTGCTCCTGAGAGCCGTCAATCCAGACAATTTTGTCGGGCTTTACAAGCTCTACCTTTTCTTCAATCCAGGAGAGAACGCTTTTATTGTTTGTGTAGTTCATTGGTGATACTCCTTTCAGTAGTAGATACTTCTCTAACACATACTAATATATAATATTTTTAGCAAATCTGCAATTGATAATACGCCGAACATTTTTTAAAAAAATGGTAATTTTTGGGTTATTTTGCTTAATAGGATATTTTGTATCCATATGTTGTATTTTTATATCTGCTTGAGAAGCGGACCTACGCCCTTGATAGCTCCGGGAATGCCCTTGAGGATAATGCGTATACCGCCCTTTTCACCGCTGAGTGCCTTTACAAGACCGTTTGCCATTTCTTCGCTGAATACGCCGCCGCTCATACTGATGAAATCACGGAACGGAGTCTGGAGGGCAATAGCCTGCGCAAAGCCTGCGGGAACAACTGTTGACATAAGCTTGTACATACGCGCACCGTTCTTTGTGTGGCTGCAGCTTTCAAAGGTGTCCTGGATGCCGAGCTTTCTGTTGGGGTTGTAATTTGCTTCGGGAAGCTCTCTGCCGAGAACTGCAACGAACTGGTCAGCGGGAACGGACTGAACGTCGCCTGTATAGTAAAGGGGAGCAACTGCAGAGTAGTCGGGAATGTTTTCTGTTGTACCCTCAACGTTTACTGTTGCTGTGAGCTTGATATCTGCACTTGATGCGCCGACGAGAATGTCAAATTCGCCGCTTTCAACGCACCAGTCGTTGATGTTTACGTTATAGAAAGCAAATGCACGCTTGCAAAGCTCGATTTCAACTTCCTTGCTCTCGCCCGGCTCAAGCCATACCTTCTTGAAGCCCTTGAGTTCCTTGACGGGTCTGTAAATTGTGCTTTCCTTGTCGGCAACATAGAGCTGTGCGATTTCATAACCTGCAACATTGCCTGTGTTCTTGACTGTGAAGCTTACCTTGAGTGTGTCGTTTTCGCTCATAGCTGTCTTGTCAAGCTTGATATCGGAATATTCAAAGGTTGTATAGGAAAGACCGAAGCCGAAGGGATAGCGGACGTTCTTTGCAGCCTTTTCGTAGTATCTGTAGCCGATGTAGATGCTCTCACGGTATTCAACTGTTGCGGGGTTGCCGGGGAAGTTGTTGTATGCAGGTGTGTCTGCATAAACAACGGGATATGTTTCGGGCAGCTTACCGCTGGGGTTGACCTTACCGCTGATGATGTCGGCAACTGCGCCTGCGCCTGCCTGACCGCCGAGGTAGGAGTTGAGAACTGCTGCAACGCCGTCATTCCAAGGCATTTCAACGGGTGAACCGCCTGCAAGAACAACGATTACGTTCTTGTTTACCTTGAGGATTTCTTCGACAAGCTTGTCGTGTGCCTCGGGCAGATTCATATGTGTTCTGTCGTAGCCCTCTGCTTCATATTCGTCTGTAAGACCGATAAAGAGAACAACAGTTTCGCACTTTGCGGCAAGCTGTGCTGCTTCTGCGGCGAGAGCAGGGTTCTTCTTTGCCTTGCTCTTCTTGAGCTCGTAGCCCTGTGAGAATTCAACATCATAGCCTGCATTTTTAAGCTCTTCAAGAGCGTTGTCGAGCTTTGTGGGGTTGATGTGTGAGGAGCCAGCACCCTGATATCTGGGTGTTCTTGCAAGCTCACCGATAACAGCAACCTTGCCTTCTTTCTTGAGGGGAAGAACGCCGTTGTTCTTGAGAAGAACCATACAGTTTGCTGCGATTTCTCTTGCAAAGCCCTGGTCGTCAAGGTCGTTGTAGGGGTAGTTTTTCTTTGCACCTGCGGCAGCCTTGTCAATAAGCTTGAGTACATTGAGTGCTCTTTCGTTGACTACTGCTTCATCAAGTGTGCCGTTCTTTACTGCTTCGACAATCTTCTTTGTGCCTGCACCTGCGGATGAGGGCATTTCAAGGTCATTACCGTTCTTGAGACCGAGAACTCTGTCGTTACATGCGCCCCAGTCGCTGACTACTACGCCGTCAAATCCCCACTCGTCGCGGAGAATTTCAATCTGTGTGTGCTTGTTTTCAGAGCCGTGGAAGCCGTTGATTTTGTTGTAGGAGTTCATAACCGTCCAGGGCTGTGCCTTCTTGACGGCAATTTCAAAAGCGGTGAGGTAAATCTCACGCAGAGCTCTTTCGTCAACAACACTGTCGCAGGTCATTCTGCGTGTTTCCTGGCTGTTAGCGCAGAAGTGTTTGAGTGATGTGCCGACACCCATTGACTGAACGCCGTTGATAAAGCCTGCGGAAAGCTCACCGGCAAGAATCGGGTCTACGGAGAAGTATTCAAAGTTTCTGCCGCAGAGAGGGGAACGCTTCATATTGATGCCGGGGCCGAGAAGCACGCCGACCTCTTCTTTAAGGCATTTCTTGCCCAGAGCAACGCCCATTTTGTAGAGCAGCTCGGGGTCCCAGGAAGCGGCTGTAGTAGCGGCTGTGGGATAGCTGATAGCAGGGACGGAGTTGCTAAGGCTGTCACCCGTCTTGCTGTAGTCCTTTTTACGAAGTCCGTGAGGGCCGTCGCAGACCATAATTGACGGAATACCGTACTTTTCCATTCCCTTCAGGTGCCAGAAATCCGCACCGTCGCAAAGTGCTGCTTTTTCTTCGAGGGTCATCTTGGAAATAAGTTCGCTGTACTTTGACATAATCTATTCTCCTTCAAAAAATTTTTCTTCTAATTTTTCAATATCGTCAACGGCTTCAACGCCTTTGAGCTTTTTCTGAATGATGCGGTTTCTGTCCTGCGCCATATCAAGTGCCTTACCTGCATCATCAATCTTACTTCGTGCCTTGTCAAGCAGTACGCCGAATTTGTCGTACTGTGTTTTGGCAACGGCAAGCATCTTGCGTACCTCGTTTGCCTTTTCGTTAATTGCAACAGCCTTGAAGCCCATTGAAAGCGAGGAAAGCAGAGCAGTTATGGTAGTAGGGCCTGCAATCATAATGTTGTATTCGCTTCTGAGCTTTTCGGGAAGTCCGTCAGGTGAGGCGGCAACCTCGGCGTATAAGCCTTCCGTTGCAAGGTACATTATCGCATAGGGTGTGGTGGTCGGGACAACTATGTACTTGCTTATCTGCTTTGCCTCGTCCTTGATTCGTGCAAAGAGTGCCTTTCTTGCGGCAGCAAGTGCTGTCGGGTCGGCATTCTCTGCGGCATCGCAAAGCCTTACATAGTCCTCCATCGGGAACTTTGAGTCAATGGGCAGGTAGGTTACCGTGCCAGAAGAATCGCCCGAAGGGATTTTTACCGCAAATTCTACAACCGCACGGCTGTCCTCAATGGGTGAGAAGTTCTTGACATACATACCGGGTATCGTCTGGTCGAGTATGTTTTCGAGATAAACCTCTGCCCATGTGCCACGTGCTTTTACGTTTGTGAGCACCTTGTTGAGCGTTGAAACGTTTGCGGTAACGCCGTTTGAAAGCTCCTTCATTTCGCCGAGCGATTTGTTTACGTTTTCAAGCTGGTCGGAAACGGTTTTAAACGAGCTGTCAAGCCTTGCCGCAAGGGTGGCGTTGAGCTTTTCGTCAACGGTCTCCCTCATCTGGTCAAGCTTCTTTTCGTTGCTTTCCTGCATTTTGCCTATCGCGTCGGAAACGCCGCGTGCCAGCCTTTCATTTTGCTCGAGATTATTCTGTCGTATTGAGCTTAACGACTCGTTGAGCGTCTGTGTCATTTTTGACTGATTCTCAAAGTTTGACCTTGTCATTTCGTCAAGCTTTTTCGCCATTTCGCCCAGACTCTGTGCCGTCTGCGCACGCATATCGTTTTGTCCTGCTGACATCTCACGACGGTTTCTTTCGAATTCATCCGCCATAAGTCTGCCTATTTTTTCACTGTCATCGTTTTTTTTGCCGGTCTTTTTGCTGAGGGAATAAAGCATAACTATTGCAACTATAAGCAATACAATAACAGCAGCCAGCAAAAAAGCGATTATATCGTTTGAGGGCATAACATTCCTCCCTATTACACAATTATAATCATTATAGCAAAAAGAAAAAATAATAACAAGTATCTATATTAATTTTATACAAGAAAAGCACACGATTTCCAATCGTGTGCTTTTAATTTGGTTATTTGTCTTTCATCTTATATAACCTTAATGCGTTCGTCACGACGAACAGTGAGCTTAAGCTCATTGCGGCAGCACCTATCATTGGCGAAAGGCTTATGCCAAACGGCAAAAACAGTATTCCTGCCGCAACGGGGATGCCGATAACGTTGTAGAAAAACGCCCAGAAAAGGTTTTGTTTTATATTGCGCAGAGTTCTGCGTGAAAAGGTGATTGCCTTTACAACATCGTTCAAGTTATTCTTCATTAGAACAACATCGGCAGAATCAATTGCAATGTCTGTACCGTTGCCTATCGCAATGCCGATATCAGCCTTTGCAAGGGCAGGGGAATCGTTGATTCCGTCGCCGACCATAATTACCTTTTTGCCCTTTTTCTGTTCTGCTTCCACCTGCTCGGCCTTCTGTGCAGGGAGCACCTCTGCAACAACTTTTGTAACGCCAAGCTGAGCGCCTATGACATCGGCTGTTTTCTTGTTGTCACCCGTCAGAAGCATTACTTCTTTTCCGCTGTGTGTCAAGGCTTTTACGGCTTCAATACTGCTTTGCTTTATTTTATCGGCAACGGCAATTATACCGATTGCATTGTTGTTCTGCGCGAAATATATTACGGTTTTGCCCTGTGCTGAAAGCATAGCTGTCTGCTCTTTGAAAACGGAAATATCAACACCGTTTTCAGCCATAAGCGAGGCGTTTCCGCCGAGCGTTTTTTTACCCTCAATTTTTGCAGAAACACCTTTACCGGGAATATAGGTAAAGTCATCCACCTTTACAAATTCGCCGCTGTAACTTTCACATATTGCTTTTGCAAGCAGGTGTTCACTCTTGTTTTCAATCGAGGCGGCAAGGTGTAAAAGCTCATTTTCCTGCATATCCAAGGCGATTATATCCGTAACGGCAGGTTTGCCCGTTGTCACTGTGCCCGTTTTGTCTAAAATTACTGTGTCAGCCTTGCAGATTGCTTCAAGTGCTTCGGCAGATTTTATCAGTATTCCGTTTGAAGCGCATCTGCCTGCAGCAACAGTTATTGCAACGGGCGTTGCCAGGCCGAGTGCGCACGGGCAGGAGATAACAAGCACACAGATTGCGCAGGAAAGCGCAAATTCTATTTGTTGTCCCGCTATCAGCCACGCAATAAAAGTTACAAGCGAAATGCTCATTACCACGGGCACGAAAATGCCTGCGATTTTGTCTGCAAGCCTTGCGACGGGCGCCTTTGTTGCGCCTGCTTCTTCGACAAGCCTAATGATCTGCGCAAGGGTTGTTTCCCTGCCGACCTTTGTAGCCTTCATTGTAAAAGAGCCTTCGAGGTTAAGTGATGCTGACATAACGCTGTCACCCACGCTCTTTTCAACGGGCATGCTTTCGCCCGTGAGTGCAGACTGATTAATGCTTGATGCGCCCTCGGTTATAACTCCGTCAACAGGTATCTTTTCGCCCGGACGGATTACAATTATATCTCCGACAACTATTTCTTCTGCATTAACCTGTTCCTCTTTGCCGTTCCTTATAACCGTAGCGGTTTTGGGTGATAAATCAATCAGTTTTGCAACAGCTGAATTTGTTTTGGTTTTTGATCTTTCCTCAAGGAACTTACCTACGGTAACAAGCGTGAGTATCATTGAGGCGGATTCAAAATAGAGGTTTGAAACATATTTTTCAGCTATATCTGTTCTTGCGTTGCCCAGACCGTAACCTATCATAAAAATTGAAGCTATGCCGTAAATGAGTGCCGCACCCGACCCGACTGCAACAAGCGTGTCCATATTCGGCGCTCTGTGTAGAAGTGACCTGAAGCCGTTGAAGAAAAACTTGCGGTTTACATATACAACGGGCAATGTCAGCATAAACTGCGCAAACGCAAACTGCACGCCGTTGTTGACTCCGTGAAGAAAATCCGGCAGGGGAAGTCCGACCATATGCCCCATTGTTATATACATTAATATAACGAGAAACGGCACTGAAACGGCAAGCCGTGTTTTTACGGGCGTGAATTTTTCCTCGGGTTGAGGCAGTTTTGTCTGCAGTTGATTTTCAGCAGACTTAACCTCAACGGGCTTGGGCTCTTCTTGCAATACCGCGCTGAAACCCGCCTTTTTTACAGCGGCACAGATGTCGTCGGACGCAACCGAGTTTTCATCGTATTCAACTGTAAGCAACTTTGCAAGAAGGTTGACCTGTGCGCTTTCAACGCCGTCGATTTTGCCGACTGCCCTTTCAACGGCAGCAGAGCAAGCGGCGCACATCATACCTTCAACGGTGAATTTGTTTTTCATAAAGCTTTCTCCGCTTCGGAATAAATTGCAAAGAAATCTGCACGAATTTCTCATACAGATTTCTTATTGTGTTATTATCCTATTTCTGCAGGCAGTGTGGTCATCGGTGCTGTTGTTGTTTCTACAACAGGAGGAGTGGTGGACGGTTCTGTTACAGGTTCACCTGTTGTGGACTCTTCGGGCGGGAGCTGTTCGTTTGTTTTGATGGTGTAGGTGTAGTCATCAAGGAAAATACCCGAAACGAAGTTTCTTGCACGGATAACTATCTTACCGATATATGCCTCAAGCACATAGCCTGTACCTGTTTCAATAATGTCGCCTCTGGAGGGGTCCTTGCCGAAACTCGGGCAGTCAACAAAATAAAGGTTGCCGTCGTTGGTAACTCCGCTGTAGCCCAGACCGCTATGGAGGTGACCCGAGAAGAATACGATAAGCATACCCTGCTCTGTGTATTTCTTTGTGATTGCCATAAGTGCATCGGACTGCTCACCGAGAATACCGAGTGCCCACGCCTCGTTTACTCTGTTTGTGCCGTTAAAGGGCTGGTGAAGCATAACAAATACGGGCTTGTCCGTGCCGAGAAGATCCGAAAGTTCCGAATCAAACCAGTTAAGCTGTGTCTGTGAGAGATATGCCTGGTCCTGCATTTTTGCCTCTGTGCCGAGGGTGAAGAAGTGGTAACCGTTTACGGTTTCGTGGCGGTAACTTGTTGTTACAACTTTGCGAAGGTATTTGCCGTACTGCTCAAAGAATGCCTGAAATCCTGCGTCTGCCTGCCAGGAGTCGTGGTTGCCCAGCGAAACAAGCGAAAGTTTTACACGGTCACAGGCCGAAAGGCGGCTGAAGAAAATTCTGAACTGGTCGGGTTTGCCGCTTTCGGTGCAGTCACCTACAACGGCAAGAACATCAACCCCTACGGTACTTGCATTTATGTCTGCAAGACCCTTGCGTAAAAGCGAGGTTCTTTCGTAGGCTTCGCCGGCAATGTGTGTGTCGGAAATGACAGCTGCATTGAGTTTTATGTTCCCGGCATCAAGCGGTGCATAGCCCGCGGGTGTTGTTGTACCGAAAAACATTGCAAAGAATGACATAAACAGTGCAATAAGTTTTTCGATAAGTTGCATAAATGATTCCATTTTTTTGCTTCCTTTCATTTCTGATGTATATATTATACCGCCATTTACCAACAGCGGTAATGTTGACAAGTTGGTATAAAAAGATATAAAATTAAAGTTGAGGTGAGTTAATGAAAAAGAAAATAACCTGCTTTGTGCTTATGCTTGCTGTTGTCGGCGGTTTTTGTGTGAGCGCAATGGCACAGCAGAGCTTTGTGCTCAATGGACTTGAAGCTGAATATTATATTATGCTGAATTCCGATTACGCAAGTGCCGACGACGAAACTTTTTTGCTTGGCAGTCTTTCTGCAAAGTATGAATCCAACGGTGACCCGGCCAGCATTTCGGCAGGTAAGGATACCGGTGGGGTTTCGTACGGCGCGTACCAGTTTTCAAGCAACAACGGTGTACCGCTTGCCTTTGCAAACTGGTGCATAACTTCGGGAGAAGGTGTGCACACGGGTCAGCGCCTTATCGATGCTTATAAGCTGGACAGTAAAATAGACGGCAAAGATACATACGGCGAAAACTTCAACCGTGTCTGGAAAGCAATTGCCGTTGAGGATGCGCAGGGCTTTCTGGTTTTACAGCACAACTACACAAAGGCATGCTATTACGATGTAATGGTGTCAAAGCTCGAAAACCGGGTTAGCGGTTTTGATGTTGATAATTACACAATTGCCTTTAAAAATGTTATATGGTCCCGTGCTGTACAGCAGGGCGTAAACAGCGACGTTATATTTAAAGCGTTTGAAAACTTAGGAGGATTTAAAAACCAAAGCGAGGATGTGCTTATCAGAGCTGTCTATGAGCAGAGCAGTAAGGTTGTGGATACTCCGCCTTACTCAAATTCAATCCCGATGGAGAGAAGCTCTGCCGTGAAGTACGGCATTGCCCCGGACCTTGTCACAGGTAAATATCTGTACTATTACAGCAGAAATTCGTCGGACGTTCAGGTTTCCGTTTACAGACGCCTTGCGGTGAGGGAGCTTGCTGATGCACTGGCAATGTTTGAGAAGTATAAGCCCGAAACGGAAGAAACAAAACCCGTAGTTCCCGAAGAAACAACTACAGGCGGCGGATTAAAGCCCGTTGAAACAACAACCGCACCTGCGGTAACAAGTACAACGTTGCCTGCGGAAATTGAAATTCCGGGTGAAACTACGACAACTGTTGCCGAAGAAACCACAACACGCGTATCGGAAACAACAACCGTTCCTGAGGAAACGACAACTTCCGCACCGGCTGAACCTGAAAAGCCGAAAAAGAACTTCTTTGATTATATTGTATCTTTCTTTTCTGCAATAATCAGATTTTTTGAAGCAATTTTTGCCGCACTGTGATTAACGCCACATTTAAAAAATAACTGCCGCAAACCTTTTGAAAGGTGAACGGCGGTTTTTTTGTGCTTACAGCTCGTAAAGACCCGATTCGAGAAGAACAAATTCTTTGCCACCGGCGAGAAAATATTTTTTTACCGGCTCGTCAAATTCAAGGTAATCATTTACGGCGTAGTTGGCAAGCGAAATAGTTCTGACCTTGTTTGAGCCCTCGTTGCAGACATAAAGCATATCGTTATATCTGACTATGGCTACGGGACGCAGGAAGGCTGTGGATTTGCCGCCGCCGATTCTCATCTGTACTCTTTTTTCGTCTGTAGCGTAGCAGATAACCGCATTCAGTTCGGGCACAACGCTCCAGAAATTCTTGCCGTCTACAGCTACACCTCTTACGGGCTCGCCGTTATATTTGAGTTCACCTGTCCATACCGCAGCACCCTTTGCGTTGAATACGCCGAGGTCGCCGTCGGGATAGAGCACAACGGTGTGGTTGTTTGAAAGAAAGCCCGTTTCGCAGGTCAGATAATCCGTAACCTGTGAGGAAATTTCCTTGTAAGCAGGGCCGAACTTGTTTTCAAAATATATCCATTTGGTTATTGGTACGTTGCGTCCGCTCTGAGCTTCGCAACCTAAAAAATTGCCCTTGACGTTACCGTCGGACATGATCTCGGGCTTTATGTAAAGAAAGCCTCCTTCGACGGGAAGAAGACCGTACAAATCAAAATCAATAATCTTTTTCATAAAAAATCACTCATAGGGTGGCAAGTATAATCCAAACCCGTTTTTTGCGGGGCGGATTTCCGCCATCTCATCGTTAAAATACTCGTAAATCCGTCAGGATTTACTGCGTTTTGTGCCTTGATATGCCAAAAATCCGATTCGCAAAAAATCTGCGACCCAAAAGTGCGAGTTTTTGATGGGTTTTTGGATGTTGAGGATGCCGACAGGCTGTCGCCTTTCAAATCCGAAACGCCGAAAACCCGCAAAAATCCACGCTTTTGGGCGGGTTCGGATTATACTCGCCACCCTTAGGTCACCCCGCCAAGCCGCTCAAGGCTAATATTAACCTGCGTGTAAAAGCAGGTGGGTCGCCTCCCAACAGGTTCACGCTCCCTTCGTCCGCCGTAAAGGCGGGAGGTCTGCAATCCACTGTCGGAGCAGGCATCCCTATAAAAAGAGTGTTGGGTTAGTATTGCCGAAAGTTGTCGCACAAGGCAGGGTGAGTATTATTTTTTATTCTTCGTTTTCTTCAAGCTCGAAAAGGTCCTCAAGTCTTTCTTCGAAAGCGTTGCCGACTTCGTTGAATTCATCATCATCCTCAATTGCGGAAAGGTAGATTTCGCCGTCCTCCTCGCTGACTTTGAGAATGATTACTTCGCCGCTGTCGTCGAGCTGCTCCTGCGGGTCATCATAGATGGGCAGGAGGGCAACATATTTGCCCTTTTCGGTTTCAATTCTGTCAAGCTCTTCAAAAATGTGTTCTTTGCCGTCCTCGTCAACTACGCTGACGATATCGGGATTGTATTCCTTATCCATTATTATTACTCCTATATTTTAATTTCCTAACTTATTTTACATTGATTTTCGTTAATAGTCAAGTGGAAAATGCACTTCCCTTATCTAACATACATATAATATATGGGGTGAGCAGATGAAGCATTATAAGCCGTACGGCAGATTTAAAAAATACTTTTTTATTGCGGTTTGCCTGCTTTTGCTTTTGCTCACTGTGTTTTTGCTGATTGATGCAAGGCTCAGGCCTATGATAAGAAGCACGGCATCTGTGCAGGCGCAATCGTTTGCCGCTGTTGCGGCGGGCAGGGGAATACCATCTGTTCTCGAACAGACGGACAGTGATTATGGCAGCCTTGTAAACATAAAACGCAGTGCCGACGGTAATATTGTTTCAATTGAAACCGATGCTATGCAGATTAATCTGCTTAAATCAAAAATAAATTCTGCGGTTGCCTCCAATCTCACGGGTCTGAGCGCGAAGGAACTCGGAATACCGATAGGCTCACTCACAGGTCTGGCGCTTCTCAACGGCAGAGGACCTAAAATCAGCACGGTGATAAGTATTACGGGAAGTGCACAGACTTCTTTTTTTCACAGCTTTGATGATGCAGGCATAAACCAGACCCGACATCAGCTTTTTTTGAAAACAACGGTCACAATGCTCATAGTTTTTCCGAGGGAAACTTTAACCGCCGCATATACATATACTACGCTTGTGGCCGAAACAATAATCGTGGGAAAGGTGCCGGAAATGTATGCCGGAATCACCCAGAAGTAAAAGCGGATTCACCCGAAAGTGAATCCGCTTTGTATGTTTAATTAAACTGTTATAATTATTTGCCGAAAATCATCATGATAAGATTGTAGATCATTCTGAGAGGAGCGATGATAATCATAAGCCAGTTGGGGATAGCTTCCTGAACGGTTACTGTGCAGGTGTCTTCGTACTTACCGTCGTCAGAAGTAACTGTGATTGTGGCTGTACCTACTGCAACGCCTGTAACCTTGCCGTCTGCGTCAACTGTTGCAATCTTTGTGTCGCTGGAGGTGAAAGTTACCTTGCCGTTGGAGGGGTTTTTGTCTGCGGGAGCTGTTTCGAATGCGTACTTGAGTGTCTTGTAATCGTTAACGCGTACTGTATCGGAGTGTGCCTCGAAAGCAATACCCATAACGGAAACGTGGTTGAGCTTGACATCAACAAGAACTCTTCTGGAAACGGTAACCTCGCCAACCTTTACGGAAGCCTTGATGTAGGTCTTGCCAACGCTGACGCCTGTAACCTTACCGCCTGTGGAAACTGTAGCAATGCTTGCATCCTCTGTTGACCAGGTGACCTTGACATCCTTCATGTTTGTGGTTGCTGTAATGTATCTGGAAGCACCCTCGCCGATTGTAAGGCAGTTGTCTTCTGTTGTGTCATAGTAGGGTGAGAGGAATACGTTTGCGGGAACAGCTGTGATTGTGATTGTCTTTGTCCAGGGCTCGCCGTTGTAGTACATAACAGCCTGAACCTTAACGGGAGTATTCTTGTTGAAGGTTGCGCTGTTGGGCTGTACAGTTACAAGACCGTCCTTGGAAACCTTAACGATTTCGCTCTCGTCAACGAGGAGAGTGGTTGCATCGTCAAGAACTGTCCAGAAGTAGTTGAGGTTCTTGATGTTGCACTCGCTGAGGACGAGCTGAAGGCTCTGGCCTGCAACAACCT
Source organism: Acutalibacteraceae bacterium (assembly GCA_045650165.1). Lineage (GTDB taxonomy): Bacteria > Bacillota > Clostridia > Oscillospirales > Acutalibacteraceae > UBA8612. The sequence goes on from JAZRQW010000042.1 coordinate 12,818, forward strand.
CAGCCTTGCTGTAGTTAGCGTTGATCTTTACCTTTGCTTCCATACCGGGAACGGATGTTGCAAAGAAGAACTCGTTGGCAACTGCAGTATCTTCGCTGTTGAGAACGAGAACACCGTTGGGAGTTACAGCTTCTTCAGTTGAGTTTTCCTCTGTGGAAGGCTCCTCTGTTGTGGGCTCTTCTGTTGTGGGCTCTTCTGTTGTGGGTTCATCAACGACAGGTGCTACATAGTTTTCAACTGTTATGTAGTAATAAGCGTTTTCAACATCGATATTGCTGCTGAGCTTGGTCTGGTTTGTTACGCTGAGAAGGGAAGCTGCTACACCCGAAGCGTTGACTGTAACGTTAATGGGAGCTGCACTTTCAAAGCTGAGTGTGAGTGTCTGTGCCTTTGCGCTGTAGATTTTGTAAACAGCCTTGTTGTCTGCTTCGACGCTGCTGTAAACCATTTCGCCGACTGCTACGAGAGTAGCTGTGTCGTCATTCTGGCCGCCTGCAAGTGTGAAAACATCGTCCGGGTGGGAGTATGCTTTCTTGTCTGTAGCAAAGGAAACTATAGCCATAGTGCCAAGGGCGATAACGAGTGCCATAACAATAGCTATGGGCTTGGAAATGTTTTTCATTTCTTTTGTCCTCCTGTTATTATTTTTCAGATTTTACCGCTTTTTACAGTAAGTAGATAATACCAACAAACCGTATTAAAGTCAATAAAAAAATATTCTCAAACCTTATTCAAACATAAATCGGATGCACGCTTGTGCATTTTGACAAAGGTAGGGGTGCTTGAAAAACACAGCTTTATTTGGCAATAAACACAAATAATTTCAACAAAAAATCGGCGAAATGCAAAATAAAGTTAAAAATATCGTCAAAACCCCTTGCAAAAGAGAAAAAAATTGTGTAAAATGCATATTGTCATTATGGGCACTTTACCCAAACCATCGTTATGGAGGTTATCCGGATGTCAAACAGACTTTTTCAAGGTATCATTCACCAGATGCGTGAGGCTATAGGAAGGACGGTCGGCGTTATCGACGAAACGGGAACGGTTATTTCCTGCAGCGAGCTCGGCCGTATAGGCGAGGTATGCACATTCCCTATTGATGAAAACCTTTCCAAGGGCGAAACCTTCTCTGTGGACGGTCACACCTACCGTCCCTTCGGTTCGGTTTTACACCCGGAATATGCCGCTTTTGTTGACGGCGACGACGAGCTTGCACCCAAGTTCGCAGATATTGTTGCCGTATCGCTCAGCAGCGTAAAGTCACTTTACGATGAAAAGTACGACAGAGGTAATTTTATCAAGAACGTCGTGCTTGACAATATTCTGCCCGGCGATATCTATCTCAAGGCAAGGGAGCTTCGCTTCACAACCGATACATCCCGTGTCGTGCTTCTTATCCGTATCCCCGAGCACAACGATATCTCTATCTATGATATTATCCAGAATCTCTTCCCGGACAAGACCAAGGATTTCGTCATAAATATCAACGAAACTGATATCGCTCTGGTCAAGGAGGTCCGTGCAAACATCGAAACACGCGACCTTGAAAAGCTTGCCCGTTCCATTGCAGATTCTCTCAGCAGCGAGGCGTTTATCCATTGCCTTATCGGTATCGGTACCGTTGTTGAGGGTATAAAGGAGCTTGCCCGTTCCTTCAAGGAGGCACAGGTTGCTCTTGAGGTCGGCAAGGTTTTCGACACGGAGAAGGAGATTGTCAGCTACGACAACCTCGGTATAGCACGCCTTATCTACCAGCTTCCCACAACGCTTTGCGAAATGTTCCTGCGCGAGGTCTTCAAGCGTGGCTCAATTGACACGCTTGACCACGAAACGCTCTTTACAATACAGAAGTTCTTTGAGAACAACCTTAACGTTTCCGAAACCTCCCGTAAGCTCTTCGTTCACAGAAATACGCTGGTTTACCGCCTTGAAAAGATTAACAAGCTTACAGGTCTTGACCTTCGTGAGTTCGACGATGCAATTGTATTCAAAGTAGCCCTGATGGTAAAGAAGTATCTTGACGCTAACCCCGTTAAGTACTAATTTTGCTGTACAGGCGGGTGCCTTTTAAAATATCATAGCACAATTTTGTGTGCTCTTTTTCCGCCGGAATGCCCAAAAATACTCGGCAATACACAAAGTATTACCTGCGTTTTTGAACAGCCCGGCGAAAAAATTTCTACGCAATCTTTGCGCTCTGAATTTTGAAAGCTACCCATAACAGTAACCCTGATGGGTTGCTGTTTGTGTTATGCCTCAACGGCACGCATAATGCCGGCGGCGCAAAAAGGATGGACTAAACAAATTGATCGAATTTAAAAACGTATCTAAAAGCTACGATAACGGCACATTAGCCCTGGACGATGTTAACATTAAGATCGAACAGGGCGAATTCGTGTTTATTGTAGGCGATTCCGGCGCAGGTAAGAGCACCCTTCTCAAGATTATGATGCGCGAGGAGGTTGCCACCACAGGCACCGTTGTAATCAAGAACCGCCTTCTCAACACGATGAAGAAAAGGGATATTCCCTATTTCCGCCGTCACCTGGGCATAGTTTTCCAGGATTTCAGACTTATTCCCAATATGACTGTCTATGACAACGTTGCGTTTGCAATGCGAGTCATAGGTGCAAAGGAAAAGAAAATAAGCAAACGCGTACCCTATGTTCTCGGCCTCGTCGGTCTGGCAGAAAAGTCAAAGGCTCTGCCTAACCAGCTTTCGGGCGGCGAGCAGCAGAGGGTTGCTTTGGCGCGTGCAATTGTAAACAACGCGGATATCATTATTGCGGACGAGCCTACGGGTAACGTCGATGCAAAGCGTTCCTATGAAATTGTTGAAATGCTCAACAAAATCAACGCCACGGGCACAACCGTTATAATGGTAACCCATTCGGAAGAGCTTGTGCGCCGTTACGGCCGCAGAGTTATCACCATTCAGGACGGCAGAATCAAGTCGGACGATGTTTCAAGAGAAAAAATCGTTGCCGAAAGCGCATTGCCGCCTGACCTTAACCTTTCCGGCCGCAGGGCTATCCGTGAGGCGGATGAATTTATCCGCAACTACAAGCCCGAAAGTGAGAGAAAGAAGAGCGGAGGTGAGTCCGATGAGTAAAAACGCAGAGAGAGGCGGCTCAGCCAGCCTTTCCTACCTTACGAAAGAGGGCTTCCGCAACATCCGTTCAAACAAGCTGATGTCGCTTGCATCCGTTGCGGTGCTGATGTCCTGCCTTGTTATGATAGGTGTTGCCTTTATGCTCTTTGTCAACATCAATCAGATTCTTGGTGATATTTCACAGCAGAATGTCATTATGGTCTATATTGAGGACGATGCAACGGACGAGGAAATCGCAGTTATGGGTGCCGAAATAGACGCAATAGGTAATGTAAAGGAAAAGATCTTTATTCCCAAAGAGGTTGCTTTCCCTGAAGTTATGGAGTCCATCGGCACAGCCGCAGCCCTTTTTGAGGGTATGGAGTCCGAGCTTCTGCCCGATGCATACGAAGTAACGCTCGAGGATATGGAGCTTTATGATGACACCGTCGCAAAGCTTGAAGGGCTCGACAATATTATTCAGCTTCGCCACAACAGGGATTTTGCAAGACAGCTCACGAATATAAAAACAACCGTCGGCTATATCAGCATTGCGGTTATTCTGATGCTGCTTGTGGTTTCTCTTTTTATCATTTCAAACACAGTCAGGGTGACGATGTATAACCGCCGCCTTGAAATCAGAATCATGAAATCTGTCGGTGCAACCAAGTGGTTTATCCGCTGGCCCTTTATGGTCGAAGGTATAGTCCTCGGCATAATTTCGGGTCTGGTTTCGCTGGGCATAGTTTTCGGGATTTACCAGGCAGGTGCAAGTGCAATGGGCGATATGCTGTCCATTCTCTCGTCAAAGCCTGCGCTGTTTGCCGATTATGCACTGATGATGCTCGTCGCATTTATTGCTGTAGGTGTGGTTACGGGCGCAATCGGCAGTATCGTTTCAATGAACAAATATCTTAAGGAGCAGGATTATGACAGCGACAATGTCAGCGAGTAAGCTTCGCCGCTGTCTGCTGAAGGCTCTTGCGCTTTTTGTCGCATTGGTCTGCTGCTTCAATTTTTCCGCTTTGGCGGAGGAGGAGAGCAGCTCGGCTCAGACAGACGAAGGTACTTCGCAACAGGAAAAGGAACAAGAACAGACAACTGAAGAAAATACAACGGATGAAGCTTATCAGGAGCTTCAGGACCAGTATGATAAGATTGAGCAGGAAATGGAGAAAAACCAGGAAAAGCTCGACAAGGTACAGGAAAGTCTTGGCGAGCAGGAAAAGGTTGTTGACGGTCTTGGCAATCAGATAAGCAGCACGCAGAATCAGGTTGACCTGCTTATGATTCGCTATCAGGCACTGCTCAACGAGCAGAGCAACACAGAAAGCCAGATTGCGCTTATCACAAAGCAGCTCGGCTCACTTTCCACTCAGATTGAGCAGACGGATGCTGCAATATCCGAAAAGAAAGTGCAGCTTGAAGTAACCTACGAGCTTCTCAAGCAGCGTATTCGTGCAATGTATATGGCAGGCAGCGGTTCAACACTTGAGTTTCTGCTCACCTCGGAAGATTTTTCAACCCTTCTTACAAGAACAGAGCTTCTGGTCAGAGTTGCACAGCACGATAATGACCTTATGGCAACCCTCGGAAGCGAGGTAGCCGAGCTTGAAGAGCTTGAAACAATTCTTACAGCCAGCATTTCCGCACAGGAAACAAAGAAAACAGACCTGAGTATAAAAACTCAATCGCTTGAAAACAGTAAGTCCGAAATTAAGGAAACAAGTGATAAGCTCAAGGACAAGCAACAGCAGCTTGAAATTGAGATGGATAAGGAAAAGGAAGAGCTTGACGCACTCGATAAGGAGAGTGACGAGTACAAGGCCCTCATAAGCAAGCAGGAGGATGAGCTTATTGCCCTTTCTGCACAGATGGAGGAGTTCATCAAAAACTCGGGCTCATCTACAACCGATACTCCCGAAGAGGATGGCGGTGAAGAAGAGGATGGCGGCGAAGCTGACAGCAAGGATAACCCCTATCTTGACGGCAGTGAAACCGTCTTTTCAAGCGGTATGATATTCCCGCTCAAGTGTAGCGGTATCTATATTTCTTCACCCTACGGTATGAGAACGCACCCGACAACAGGTGAGTATAAGCTTCACACGGGTACGGATTTCTGTGCCGCAGGCATCAACGGTAAAACAGTTTATGCCGCTAAGGGTGGCGAGGTTATCTATGCCGCTAAGCACAAGGCGTACGGCAACTTTGTTATCATTGACCACGGCAAGGGTATCTCTACTTGTTATGCCCATATGCAGGATGGCTCAATGACTGTTTCCGTCGGCGATAAGGTGCTTCAGGGACAACCCATAGGTAAGGTTGGTACTACCGGCTATTCGACGGGACCGCACCTTCATTTTGAAGTCCGTGTTGACGGTGCTACAACAAACCCGATGAGCGGATATGTACAGCTTCCGGGCTAATTACTCAACACCCACCTAATCACTCAGAAAGGCCGGTGAAACGGCATATGAATAAGAAAATTTCACTCGGGCTTACCGTTGCCCTTATTCTGCTGAGCATAACGGCTACCTTTGCAATTACAATGACCGTTTCGCAGAATATCTACAACGGGCTGATTTCAAAGCTTTCCAACCGTTTTGAGCTTTACGACGGTATTTCAGCAATTGATAATTTCGTGCGCACAAACTATTACGGCGAGTTTGACGACGATTCGCTTTTCTCGCAGAGCGCAAGCGGTTATATGAAAGGTCTTTCCGATTCGGGCAGCTTTTATATGACAGCACAGGAGTATATCGAATATACCCGTAAGCTCAAGGGCGAAGGTGGTATCGGCGTTGAGGCGGAGTACACCGCGGACAAGGGTAAGGTTGTTATCACCGAGGTTTACGCAGGGTCTTCCGCTGAAAATGCAGAGCTTAAAAAAGGCGATGCAATAATAAAGGTTGACGATGTTGATGTTAACATCCTCAACGCTTCAACCGTTATTGATTCTCTTCGCATAGGCAGACGTTTCGATTCCGTAACCGTAACCTATGAGCGTGACGGTGCACAGAAAACGGTTACCGTTATGAGAGGTTACACCAAAACGGTCACCTCTTCGCTTGTCGGCAATGTCGGATATATCCGTATCAACGGTTTCTTTGCCAATACTGCGGAGCAGTTTTCTGCAGAAATTGATGCGCTCAACTCTCAAGGAGTAACGGCACTTATTATTGACCTGCGTGGCTGTAAGGACGGCACAATGGAATATGCCGCCGCAGTGGCAGACCTTATTCTTCCCAGCGGTGCAGAGTCCGCGGGTGCAATTGCCAGTGCCGTAAAGCGTGACGGCAGTGTTTACAAAAACTTTACTTCGGATGCTTCCGCAATCACCTTCCCGAAGGGTATGATGGTGCTTGTTGACGGCAGCACCTCAGGCGGTGCAGAGCTTCTTGCCGCACAGCTTAAGGATTTCTCAAAGGCAAGCCTTATCGGCACAAAAACATCAGGTCAGATGACAATGCAGGAAATCTACACCCTTGAGGACGGAAGTGCAATTTCTCTCACCGTAGCAAAGGTCATGTCATACTCAGGTGCAGAGTATTGCAACGGCAACGGAATTGAGCCGACATTCACTGTCGAACTCGGCCTTGACGGCACTGTTGCGAAGAATCTTGAAGGCATTGAAAAAGACCCGCAGTTACAGTCTGCTTACGCAACATTAATGCAGTAAATTCAATAAAATAAGAAGACACCTGAAACAGAGGAAAATCCGTTTCAGGTGTCCTTTTTTATTTTGCAAGTTTGTTTACTAAATCTCTGTCGGGTGTGACATAGAGTGTGTTGTAAACGTGGTATATTACTTTGCCGGGCTTTGCGCCCTGAGGCTTTTTGAGGTTGCGCACCTGTGTGTAATCAACGGGCACGCCTGAGGACTGTCTTGCCCTGCTGTGGTAGGCAGCTATGATTGCCGCTTCAATGAGCGTTTCTTCGGGTACATCCTGTCCTTCGGTTACGATTACCGTGTGTGACCCGGGGAATTTCTGTGTGTGCAACCATATATCGCTCTTGGACGCTGTCTTGAGTGAAAGACGGTCGTTCTGCTCGTTGTTTCTGCCTACAAGTATCGTAAAGCCGTCACTCGATTCGTATTCCATCGGTGCAAGAGGCTTGGGCACCTTTGTACCGGGCTTCAACTTGTTTTTGATATAGCCCGTGTGCGAAAGTTCCTGCTTGATTTCGGCTATCTGCGCCGTTGTTTCCGCACGGGAGAGGGCGTCGGCAACCGTGTCAAGGTAAGTCAGTTCCTCTTCACCGTTTGCAATAAGCGTGGTGAGCATCTGCTCTGCCGTCTTTGCTTTGCGGTATTCCTTGTAATACTTTTGTGAGTTTTCGTTGGGTGTCAGCGCAGGGTTTGCGTTGATTCTTATATTTTCGTTTGTATAGTAGTTGTAAACCTCGTAAAACGGCGCACCCTTCTGCAACTGATAAAGGTTTGCGGCAATAAGTTCGGCGTTGATTTTAAGCTGTTCTCTGTCAGCACATTGCTCCAGCTCTTTTCTCTGCAAATCGAGCTTTCTCGCTGTGCGCTGTATGAGGTTTGCAACTAATTTTTGCAACTCCGAAGAATTCTGCTTTGTTCTTTCAAGTCTGTCCTTTTCAAAATAAAAATCGTCAAGCAATGCGGAGAACGACTCAAACGGCTTTATCTTTACATTGTCGCCGTATTGCGTGATGTTCATAAACGAAAAGTCAAGCGGTTTTCCGCTCGGGTCAATTACGGCACAAGGGTAAGGCTTAACGGTTTTGAGCTTTTCGGCTTCTTCACCTAAACGCTGAACTTCACCGTCTGTTAAAAACTCCGTTCTCTTGTCTTCACCTATACTTCGGCTTACAATTTCACGGCAGACAATGGGCGATAAACCTTGCACATTCGAAAGAATGGCGGCGGAAGCAGCCTTGTTTTCAGTTTCGGCGGCGTTCTGCGCTAATTCCAAACCCGTCGTGTCGAACAAATCGGGCTTATTTTGCTTAGGTGGCAGCTTATAGAGCATACCGGGCAGAATCTGTCTGAGCGATGAAGTTTCGCTGTCAACACGCTTGACCGCATCCAGAATGTTTCCCTGCTCGTTAATCAGAATTATGTTGCTGTACTGCGCCATAATTTCCGTGCAGAGTGTGAACTTTACAGGCTCGCCGATTTCGTTTGTCGCATCAAAATCAAGGAAAAGCACTCTTTCAAGCCCCTCCTGACGTACATTGGTCAGCAGGGCGGAGGTGAGGTGCTTTCTCAACAGCATACACAGCATCGGCGGCTTTGCGGGATTTTCGGGCGGAAAAGCCGTGAAGTGAATTTTCGGTGAGTTTGCTCTTGCACTAATCAACAGCTTATGTGCGCCGTTTCTGCCACGCAAAACGAGCACCAGCTCCTCTCTCGAGGGCTGATGCACCTTTTCAACACGGCAACCTACAGCCGCCGCGGATATTTCTTCTTTGATAAAATGCAGGGTTAATCCGTCAAGTGCCATTTATAGTGGTTACTCCTCAAACATTTTTGCAAGCTTTTTAAGGTCGTCGCTGTCAAAGTATTCTATGGTGATTGTGCCGCCTTTACCGCTTTGTTTAATGCTTACCTTTCTGGCAAGTGTTTCGCACAGCGAAAGCTCAACCTCAGTAATATACTTATCTTTTTCGGGTGCGGCTTTCGGTGCTTTTTTAGGCTTTAAGAAATCCTTTACAAGTTTTTCTGTCTGCCTTACCGAAAAGCCCTTTGCAATTATTTCGTCAGCAAACTGCTTTATAAGTGCAGCATCCTCAAGCGGAAGAAGTGCTCTTGCGTGGCCTGCGGAAAGCTTCTTTTCGCTCACGAGTGCAAGCACATCCGCAGGAAGTGCAAGCAAGCGCATAAGGTTTGCAACAGCAGAGCGTGATTTGCCCACACGCTGTGCGGCTTCCTCTTGAGTGAGGGCGTAGTTATCCATAAGGTACTTGTAGCCCTCTGCCTCTTCAATCGGATCAAGGTCTTCTCTCTGCAGGTTTTCAATAAGTGCAAGTGCGGCAGCATCTTCGTCGCTGAGCTCTCTTATAACAACAGGTACTTCTGTAAGGCCTGCCATTCTCGATGCTCTCCAGCGTCTTTCACCTGCAACAAGCTGGTAGTTTCCTCCGGGCAGGGGACGCACGAGAAGCGGCTGAATAACGCCGTGCTTTTGTATGCTTGCGCTTAATTCTGCAAGAGCTTCATCGTCAAAAATCTTTCTGGGCTGGTTTTTGTTGGGCTCAATTTCATTGAGCTTGAGCTTTACTGCGGAGGATGATGAAATATTTTCAATTGAGTTATCAACAAGAAGTGCGTCAAGTCCTCTTCCAAGTCCGCCTTTTTTCGGTGCCATAGTCTTTCTCCTCCTTAAAGTTTATGTATTTTTCTGAATAAGTTCGTCTGCGAGTGTATCATAGGCAAGTGTGCCCTTTGATGTGCGGTCGTAATACATTACGGGCTGACCGAAGCTGGGTGCTTCGGAAAGCCTGACCGTGCGGGGAATAACGGTTGAAAAAACCTTTTTGGGAAAGAATTTCTTTACTTCTTCCACAACCTGTTGCGTGAGGTTGAGTCTGCCGTCATACATTGTCAGCAGTACACCTTCAATATCTATCAGCGGATTGTAAAGCCGCTTGATGTTGCGCACCGTTGAAATGAGCTGTGACAGACCTTCCAGCGCATAGTATTCGCACTGAATGGGTACAAGCAGGGTGTCTGCCGCACAAAGACCGTTGAGCGTGATAAGGCCGAGTGAGGGCGGACAGTCAAGGAAAATAAAGTCGTACTGCGACTTTACAAGCGCAAGGCAGGTGCGAAGTTTTGCTTCTCTTCTTTCAACATCGACAAGCTCAAGCTCTGCGCCTGCAAGGTCCATTGTTGAGGGTATTACATCAACATTTTTGAACGGAGAATGAACTATCGTCTGTGAAGCGGGGGTACCGCCTATTATATTGTCGTAGGATGAAAACTTGACATCTCTTTTGTTTATTCCCAGTCCGCTTGTCGAGTTGCCCTGGGGGTCAATATCAACGAGCAGAACCTTCTTGCCCTTGGCACCAAGGGCTGCCGTGAGGTTTACTGCGGTGGTGGTTTTACCCACACCGCCCTTCTGGTTAACAATTGCAATTATTTTAGCCATTCCAAATTATCCTCCGGAAATTATTTCGCTGATGAGTTTATATATCAGATGACCTGCAGGAATCAGGTTAATTGCCGCTGTCACAGCAATTGATACCGTTGCAAAGCCCAGGAAAACTACGGTTTCCAACAGCTTCGGGATACTTCGTGATTGCTTTTTCATCAGAAGAATAAATGCAGTCAGAAGCAGACCGAGTACCGATAATACGATACCTGCGGTTTTACCTACGGGCTGTCGGCTTATTTCAACGCTGCCGCTGCCTTCGGGCAGTTCGATTGCAAGGTATGCACCCAAAGCAGCATATATTTCAGCTTTTTCGCCGTTGATTTCGCATGAGAATCCCTTGTCATATGTCACGGGAATGAAAAGATATCGGTTTTCTCCTGTTGTGTTGTTGAAATTAAAACTTATATCGGATTTGCCGACTTTTTCGTTTGTTACGGTATCTGTATAAAGATTGTTAAGAGCAGTCAATTTGTCAAGGGACATGGAAGCGAGCTGTACTGTTTTGTCGCCGAAAGTCTGCCCGTTTATGCACTCAACAATAATTTCCACCGTTTCACCTTCTTCAAAACTTCCGAGCAGAAGCGTACCGTTTACTGCGGCAGAAGGGTAGTAAATATAATCTGTATATTTGTGGTACGGTGCCATAATTCTTTCACCGTTTACCAGAATTTTGAAGGATTGCTTCAGATATGCACCGGCATTCATATAAAGCTCTTCATTTTTACCGGCTGTATAGGTGAAGGTGAGTTTGTCTGCTGAAGTTTCGGTTTGTCTGATGTTCTTTCCGTCAGCCTGCCTTGTGCATATATCAAACAGCAAATCATCACTGTCCGTAAAAATCTGCCAGAGCTTGTTCTGCACTTCGAACCGCGTGTTTGAACCGGATTCTGTTATATCATTAAGCAACTCTTCGTTGCCGAGCAAACCAAAATCAAGCGCATATTTATTCTCATAAAGGCTGAAATTCTCTGTTGAATCAAGCAGTGCGTATCTGTTGCTTGCTTTGTGTTGGTTTCGCATTATCATTTTTTTTACGCCGATAATGCCGTCTGTAAAGGCTGTGCCACCTGAGTCAAGCAGGCGTGTGTACTGAACGCTGTAGCCCAGAACTTTCGTTGCGTTCTGCGATGTGAGTGAAATGTAATGGGTCCAGTTTGAAAGTGCAGGAGTACCGATTATAAACGGATAGTTTGTGTTAAGGCTTGTGTCGGCATTTTTGATTCTGCCTAACTCACCGCAATCCAGGTCAAGCTTAACAACTTCTGCACAGTATTCGAGATATGACGGACTGTTGTAGAGGTATTCTTCGTCCTCCTGCTGATATTTGTTGGCTATACCGCCATAGCACATTCCTGCGGTCTGAGTAAGACAAAGCACGAAACAAAAAGAACGGATTATGTGCTTTTTCTGGAAAAGAAGCAGTGCGAAAAGCGGTATGCCGAAACCGAACAGAGCAGCAAAACAAAAAGCCTTTACCTCAGCTGCGGTATAGTCTTCGCCGAGGGGGGAGAGAATATTTTCACCGGTGAAAACAACGGAGGAAACAAAGCCTGATATAAGCACTACGCATACGGCAAGCATAATAAATCGCAGTGCCTTGCTTCTGACCGGATGAATGACCTCCGAATAGTCCCGTATTCCTGCAAGGGCAAAACAAAGCAGAACAAAGACTGAAATAAACATAAACCTTGCCGGAAACTGAACATAACTGCCCAGGTGCCAGATAAGGTTGGTGCCCTCTACACAAACAGGCAGAAAAAGCACGAAAACGCAAGAGAATACAAAGGCAGCATTTTTAAATTTCTTATCACGGAGAAGTTTGATTATATATACTGCTGTCAGAACAAAAGCGAGCTGTAAGCCTATAAGGAGCATAAGCTTGGTGGGCAGTCCGCTTTCAGGCTGAACATTGAGAATCTTTGAAATGATGCTTTCTTTACCGGTTGTGCTTGTTTCAAATCTTTTGGAGTTAAGGGTTTGTATAGCGGCGGGCAGTGCGGAGAAACACGAAAGCAAGCCGCCTGCAAAGGTTGAAAGGCCAAGCATACAGCTCTGTCTGCCGCGCTTTTCTTTGGGCGCGATCAGGATAATATAGAGTCCGCTTAGCATAAATACCGCAAGGGTAATCATAAAACCGTGGTAGACAGAATAGAAAAGCGCCGTCGCATAGGCGGCAATATACATAAATGGTTTGTCTTCCGTAAAAAGGCGTTTGAGGCCGTAAATAATAAACGGAAAAATGACAACAAAATCGAGCCACGATGTGTTCGTATAATAGAACATGGAAAATGTACTCATGGCATACAAAACAGAAAAAAGAGTATACCATGTGCTGTCTGTTCCGGGGAACATCTTCTCAAAGCAATATTTTGAGGTGAATGCTGCTGCGCAAACCTTGAGAATCACATAAATGCCTACAGAATAAAGCAGACTGTCACGCGGGAAAAGACAGAGCACAAGCAACAGGGGAGTGGGATTGCCGAAGTTTGAAACATCTGTGCCAAGGCCCGAAAGCCAGTCCCAGTCGAGTGCTTTGTCACCGTGAATCCAATCATATAAATGGTAAAGTGCAGGCACGGCACCCTGGGCCATATCATCATAGCATATATTGCCCATGCCGAATGGCCATACGCCCTTGAGTGCATATACAAAAAGCATAATTGCGGCGCATATCAGAGCAGAGTCCAGCAGCGTCAGCCTTTTGAGTTTTTCTTTCATAGTTATCCGGTCCTTTTATCGAAGGGTTTCTTCAAGTTCTTTTGCAAGTATTGTGGCCGCACAGCGGACATATTCCGAGCAGGGACGGCGGTGGTAATAGTCGGCTGTGCGCTCTTCCGGCACCGGCTGACTTGCACCGGGCAGATCAAGCAACTCACGGCAGATAAAACTGCCGTTCTTTTTTTTGAATTCTCCTGCAAGGCTTTGTATAAAAGCGTAGTGTTCGGCTTTTTCTTCATTTGCCTTCGGGTCATCGTAACCATTCATCAGGCCTGCAACAGCAAACATACCGCTTACAGCACCGCAGACCTCACGCAGTCTGCCCATACCTCCGCCGAAAGAGGAGGCGAGCATAGCGGCTGTTTTGTTGTCAAGTCCCGTTAAATCGTCAAAGGCGAGTACAACAGCCTGTGCGCAGTTATAGCCCTGCTCAAAAAGTGCGTGTGCCTTTGCGCCGTATTCTTCAGGGGTCATATTGAGCTTCATCGTGTTACTCCTTCCAAATCACAGTTTATATCATATTCCAATCGGGAACATAGTTTTTGTCTGCAGCTTCAAGTTCCTGCACAAAGCCGTTTTCAAGGCCGAGGAGAAGCATATAACTGCTTATCTTTTCATATTCCTCTGCTGTTATTTTTCTTTTTAATTCGTTGTGGGCTTCGTTGCCCGTGGGGAAATACTGCGCCATAAGGCTGACATAGATATCCCCGGGTAGATTATCCGCTATCATATCAAGAACGCCGTAGCTGTTTTCAAGGTTGTTCGGCAGAATAAGGTGTCTTACCATAACGCCCTTTTTCATCAGGTCATCCTCATCGTGCACAGGTGTGCCGACCTGGCGTACCATTTCATTTATTGCGTTCAGAGCAATTGCGGGGTAATCAGGTGCAGCGGAATATTTTACTGCGAGAGCGGAGGAAGAATATTTGAAATCAGGCAGGTAGATATCAATAAGCCCTTCGAGAGCTTTAAGCGTTTCAACTCTCTCGTATCCCGAGGTGTTGCACACAACGGGTATGGAGGGCTTGTATTCCTGCAAAGACTTTACTATCACGGGATAGTAGGGTGTGGGGCTTACAAGGTTGATGTTGTGTACGCCTGTTGACTCAAGCTCTTTTATCATTTCAACGAGTCCGTGTGAATCAACGGCTTTTCCGCAAGACTTTCGACTGATGTCGCTGTTCTGGCAGAATTCGCACCGCAGAACACAACCGCTGAAGAAAATTGTGCCCGAACCTCTTGTTCCGCTGATGTTCGGTTCCTCCCACATGTGCTTGTCCGCCCTGCATATGCCGGGCAGAGCAGGTAGTCCGCAGAAGCCCTCCCCAAAATTCCTGTCAAGGCGTTTGGCTTTACAGTTATGGGGGCAGAGAGAGCACCTTTCGATAACGACCTTATCCATTGTATTTTTTGTTGAGAAGTGCAATGAGTGTGTCGGTCAGACCCATCTCCTCGCTCTTGTTCATTGCTTTGTAATCTTCGCTTGCCGTTTCCTCGCTGTCATCTGAAATCTTGCGGATGCTCAAAGATTTTGCGCCGTAGCGGTCGCATACGGAAGCGATTGCGCCTGATTCCATATCGAAGGCACAGATGCCGAAGCGATTGTGGAAATCTGCCTTCTTTTCGTTGCTTGTCAGGAACATATCACCCGTGCCGAGAGCACCAATGTAAAGTTCTTGCTCTTTACAAAGTTCGAGCAGCTCGGGGTCGGTTTCGTATACATATTTCTGGTCGGGCTTTTCGCCTAATTCGTAGCCGAGGGGTGTCAGGTCAAAATCGCACTCGGTACAGCTTGAGCCTGCAACAAGGTCACCTCTGCGTACACCCCTTACTGCACCTGAAAAGCCGATGTTGTATATTTCTTCTGCACCGTATTTAAGGATGAGGTGCGTTGCGGCAATTGCGGCGTTTACTTTACCTGTGTTGCTGAGCATTGCAACGAGTCTGTCACCGCAAAATGACATTTTAAGCATTCGCATACCGTTTTCTTCAAAGTTTTCTGCACCGTTTTCGGTTGCCCATTTGCAGAAGGGATTGTATTCGTGTGTGTCTGCGATAAGTACAGCAATAGTTTTCATTTTGTTTCACCTTAATTTATTATTTCACATATTATGTTTTGAGAGCAGCCTCGCGGTCAGGTCGGGATGGCGGTGGCGTTTTTGCCCACGGGGAGCCGTTGTTCCGGACCGCTTTATATATTGCGGGCGTCGCTGTGGTGCGGCGTCCGCACGGGGTAAACGGAGCAATCAGACAATCTGTCTGCCGCCGATGTAAACGGCTTTCAGGTTAAGGTCGCTGTCGAGCACAAGGAGGTCTGCTCTCTTGCCCTTTTCAACCGAGCCGGTAAACTTGTCTGCGCCGACAACTCTTGCAGGGTTGATAGTGCAGGCTTTGAGTGCGGATTTGAAATCAATACCGAATTTCAGCAGGTTTTTGAATTCAGCAAAAATGTTTGTCGTGCTTGCGGCTATTGTGCCGTCGGCAAGTGTGGCTTTACCGTTTTTTACATATACAGTCTGTCCGCCAAGCTCATATTCGCCGTCGCCCATACCTGCCGCAGACATTGAGTCGCTTATAACAACCGCTCTGCTTTCGCCAAGCAGGGAAAACGCCATTCTTAATATAGCCGGGTGGTTATGAAGGCCGTCGCAGATAAGCTCTGCGGTGGCTTTGTCGTCGTCAAACACGGCTGTCGGCACACCGGGTGCCCTGTTTTGTATCGGTGTCATTGCATTGAAAAGGTGTGTTGCGTGGGTGAAGCCGTTTTCAAAGCCCAGCCTTGCTTCTTCGTAGCTTGCTGAGGTGTGTGCAGCGGAAACCGTACAGGTTTTGCTGACGTGCTTTGCAAATTCAATTGCGCCGTCCTCTTCGGGGGCGATATCGGCAAGCTTAATCGGGCAGATTGCGTTGAGTTTTTCAAACTCCTCAATATCGGGTCTGCGGATATGCTCTGCTGCCTGAGCACCTTTCTTTGTCAGAGAGATAAACGGGCCTTCCATATTTATTCCGTGAATATATGCGCCCTCTTCCTTGCCCATACATTCTTTTACAGCCTCAAACGCCTTTGTAAGTGTTTCTTCGGGCAGAGTCATTGTTGTCGGACAGAAGGAGGTGATACCGTTTTCGGCAAGATATCTGCTGATTGTCTGTATCTCCTCGGTGCTGCCGGATGAGCTGTCTGCAAGGCGTGCGCCGTGAATGTGTATGTCAATAAAGCCGGGGACAACGGTACAACCCGAAAAATCCGTGCCGTCTTCGTTTTCAAAGCATCCGATATCCTCGATTAAACTGTCTGAAATTTTAATATCTTTTTTTGCAGGGGAAAAGTCCTCTCCCCAAACGGTTGCGTTTTTAATTATCATAGCAAACTACCCCATTATAATTAGAGTAAACTATATTATAACTATTTCAAAATAATATTTCAAGAGAAAGAAAAATTTTTATAAATTAAAGAAATTTTTATAATTATTCTCTTTAACTGTGTAAAAGTATGTGATATAATACACAAGTTAAATTATATCTCTTCATTAAAAACGGAGAATTGATTGTTATGGAAAGAATAGGTTTCGACAACGAAAAATATCTCAAAATGCAGTCCGAGTGCATCAGACAGCGTATCGAGCAGTTCGGCGGTAAGCTCTATCTTGAGTTCGGCGGCAAGCTGTTTGACGATTACCACGCTTCAAGGGTGCTCCCCGGCTTCAAACCCGACAGTAAGCTTAAAATGCTTCTCGAGCTCAAGGACCAGGCAGAGGTTGTAATCGTAATAAATGCGGCTGATATCGAAAATAACAAGATAAGAGGCGACTACGGCATTACCTACGATGCCGACGTGCTCAGGCTTATTGATGAATTTCGTGAGATAGGCCTTTTTGTCGGAAGCATTGTTGTTTCTCAGCTTGCGGGTCAGCCTGCGGCTGAGGTGTTTATCGAGCGTATGAAGAGTCTGGGCGTAAAGGTATACCGCCATTACAGAATACCCGGCTACCCTTCCAATATTCCGTATATTGTCAGTGACCTCGGCTTCGGCAAAAACGAATATATCGAAACCCAGCGTGAGCTTGTTATTATTACCGCTCCCGGTCCCGGCAGCGGCAAAATGGCAACCTGCCTTTCCCAGCTTTATCATGAAAACAAAAGGGGAATCAAAGCAGGCTACGCCAAATTTGAAACTTTCCCGATCTGGAATCTTGCGCTTGACCACCCCGTAAACCTTGCCTATGAGGCAGCTACGGCAGACCTTAAGGATGTCAATATGATTGACCCCTTCCACCTCAAGGCTTATGGTGAAACGACGGTCAACTATAACCGCGATGTTGAAGTTTTCCCCGTTCTCAATACGATGTTCGAAACCATCTACGGTTCATCACCCTACAAATCTCCCACGGATATGGGCGTAAATATGGCGGGTCATTGTATTTACGATGACGATGCTGTCTGTGCCGCCGCAAAACAGGAAATTATCCGCCGCTACTACGTCGGCCTTTGCGAACGCCGTGAGGGCAAGGTTGACCAGGAAGTTGTCTATAAACTTGAACTTCTCATGCGTCAGGCAAACGTTACTAAAGAGGAAAGACCCGTTGTTTGTGCTGCCCTTGAAAGAGCACGCAAAACAGGTGCACCTGCTGCGGCAATCGAGCT
This sequence comes from Acutalibacteraceae bacterium, assembly GCA_045650165.1. Classification (GTDB taxonomy): domain Bacteria; phylum Bacillota; class Clostridia; order Oscillospirales; family Acutalibacteraceae; genus UBA8612. Next base: position 30,401 of record JAZRQW010000042.1, read on the forward strand.
GGAGGACGGCAGAATAATCACGGGCAAGACCACGGGTCTGCTCGGCTGCAGTGCCGCGATGATTCTCAATGCACTCAAGGCTTACGCAGGGCTTGATGAGGATATGCATCTTATCTCGCCCGAGGTTATAACACCTATTCAGCATCTCAAGACAGACCATTTCGGCAGTAAAAATCCCCGACTTCACACCGACGAAATTCTGCTTGCCCTTTCAATCTGTGCCGCGAGCGATGAAAACGCAGCAAAGGCTATGGAACAGCTCAAAAAACTGCGCGGATGCGAAATGCACGTAAGTGTTATGCTTTCTCAGGTTGATGAGCACCTGCTCAAAAAGCTCGGTGTCAATATGACCTGCGAGCCTGAATATCAGGGACAGAAGCTTTACAGAAAGAAATAAATGTTAATCAAATTTACAAATACAAGGAGTGTCAGCTATGTTGAATTTTATTCTCACCGGCTTTGCAGATGAAGCCGCAAAAGAGCTTGACGGACAGATTTCCGCCCTCAAGCGCAACGGTATGTCTTATTTTGAGCCCAGAGGAATCGACGGTAAGAACATTGCCGATTTTACGGTTGAAGAGGCAAAAGCCCTCAAGGAAAAGCTCGATGCAAACGGCATCAAGGTTTCCTCAATCGGCTCTCCCTTCGGCAAAATAGAAATTGACGAGGATTTTGAGCCTCACTTTGAGAAGTTCAAGAACACAGTTGAGGTTGCAAAGATTCTCGAAACAAAATATATCCGTATGTTCAGCTTTTTCTTCACAAAGGGTCAGAGCTACGAGGATAACAGGGAAGAAGTGCTCCGCAGAGTAAAGGCAATGGCAGACTACTCCTACGAGCAGGGCGTATATTGCTGCCTTGAAAACGAAAAAGGTATCTACGGCGACAATGACGAGAGAAACCTTGAAGTTCTGCGCTACTGTGAGCACAAGCTCTTTGCAATTGTTGACCCTGCCAACTACATCCAGTGCGGTGTCGACCCGCTTGCCGCTTATGAAAAGGTCGAAGGCTTTGTAAAATACCTTCATGTCAAGGATGCTTATTTTGAAAACGGTGAAGTTGTGCCTGCAGGCAAGGGCGACGGCAATGTTGCGCAGATTATCAAGCGCTTTGCCCGTAATCACGGCGACAAGTTCCTTTCACTTGAGCCGCATCTCACAGTTTTTGACGGCCTTGAAGCACTCGAAGCAGATAACGGCACAATTAACTCCATTGCAAAGAAGCAGAGCTATGTCTATGCTTCAAGAGATGAGTCCTTTGATGCAGCTGTAAACGCACTCAAGGAAATTCTTGATTCACTTTCAAAGGGTGTAATCCGTCT
>JAZRQW010000043.1:0-24252 GCA_045650165.1 Acutalibacteraceae bacterium
AAGTTCAACCTTTGCGCCTGTGCCGAAGCCTTCTGCACCGTCTGCCCATGTTGCTACGAGCTCGCCGTCGCCTTCAACTGCGAGGTAGCCGTCACCAACGAGGTCATCGGAAAGAGAACCATCGAAGGGAAGACCGTAAATAAAGCCACGCTCTTTGTCGATGATTGTATCGCCAAGAGCTACAAGCTCGGGTGCTGTGTAAGCTGCCTCAACCGTAACATTCTTTGCCTGTGAGAAGGTAAAGGCTACGGGTGCATCATAGAAGCTTAATGCGTCAGCTAAGTCGCTGACTGCTGTTTTGTAGAATTTGTCGGAATCTGAAGGAATAAGCACGGAACCTGTGCCCTCTGCAGCCTCAAGAACCTTCAGCTTGAAGGTGAAGCAGGTAACAGCAGATTCACTCTTGAAAGCGCCGATTGTTGTTCCGTCAGAATTCGCAATCCATTGAATTGTGAATGCCGAATAGGTATCCGCGCTGTAGGAAGCGGGGATAAATTCTTCATTAGTTGTTGACGTTGTGCTGCCCGCAACAGTTGTTACGCTGTTGATATCTGCTGTGAGGCTGTCTTCAACAAGTTCGAAAACTGCCTTGGAGTAGAGGATGGGGAAGCGCATTGTCGCTGCATTATAATTGTTACTAATGCTGACTGTTACGGTGATTTCGTCACCGGGTTTAGCCGATTCGGCACTCAACGCAAGACCAACATTCATAGCCTCGCTGCCTGTAGCTGTACCGGCAGCAAAACCGTTGATAGCAAAACAGGAAAGCAGCATTACTGCAGCAAGTGCAAGTGATGCTATCTTTTTCAGTTTTCTTGACATTGGGTTGCCCCCTTTTTAAAGCAAGATTGTTTGCCGGAGCCGCCCGGGGACCGCCCCGGCAAACTTAATAATTATTTAAACAATATACTACTGTTATGCAGGAAGAAGTACGCCTGCAAATGTACCGTCCTGAGCAATCTGAGCGGTGCTGATTTCGTAGTTACCGAGCATTGTGATGTATGCGATATCCGCAACGTCAATGATGCCGTCTGCTACGATGTCTGCTGCCTTTGCAACTGCACCAGAAGCGTCAAGTTCCCAGTTAGCAATCTGTGTTACCATACCGATATCAGAAACGTCTGATCCACCGGTACCGTCAAGGTCACCGTAAACAACGAGTGTGTATGTTGTGCCGTCAACCTCAACTGTATCGCCTGTACCGAGAGCACCTGTGCTGTTGTCGTTTGCAACGTAGTTCAGCTCAGCGCCACCTGTTGTAGCGATAATATTGTCAACTGTTTCGTAGAATTCGAGAGCAAGACCGTGGATATACTGACCGTCTGTATCGTCGAAATCCTTAACCTCGGGTACCCATGAGAAGTTGTAGTTCTGATAGGTATCCTCAGCGGGTGTGAAATCAAGGCCTGCTGCGATTCTTTCAACGTTTGCAAGTGCATCAAGGAGAGCCTGTGCAGCTTCGTCAATCATTTCCTGGTTCTCAGCAAGGAGACCCTCGGGAATTTCAAGAGCTGCGTTGAATGCTGCAAGGAGTTCATCGATACCTGTGAACTTAGCTTCGTAGTTCTCAACATCGAAGATTTCCTGTGCCTTTGCCTTTGCATTGTTAAGCTGTGTATAGTCAGCGGGGTCAGTGCTCTTGGAAGCAAGGCCCTTGTATGCAGCGATGATCTCGTGACGAGCTCTGTTGACCTTTGTCTGACGAAGGTCTGCGCTGTTGTCATCAAGAACTGTTTCTGCGAAAGCAATAGCCTTCTCAAGTGCTGCCCATGTACCTGCTGAATACTCTTCAGGATCCATTGCAAGATACTTGTCGTATACGAGTCTGTATGCGTGTGTGAGGTAGTTCTTGGAAGCTGCTCTCGGGATGAGACGCTCAGCGTTCATCTCGTACATATGGCCTCTGTAAGTGATGTCGAAGAGCTTGAGTGTCGGAATTTCGGCAAGAGCCTTTTCGTAAGCTGCAATTTCTTCGGCAGTTGCGTCGGGACCGGGAGCCTCAGGAGCTTTCTGAGAATTGATGAGAGAATCAATGTTGTCTCTGTGGTCTTCGTAACGCTCATAGGTGTAGAGAACATAGTCCTCGGAGCCCATGTAGTTGTAGTTAGGATCGTCGTATTCCATACCTTCGGGGTTGGAAGGCTGATACTTTTCTTTGAGAGCCTCAAGAGAAGCAACACCGGCGCTGACAGCCTTTTCATCGAGAGCTTCAACTGCTGCCTTAAGGTTTGCAGCTGCTGTCTCGTAGCCGTTGCTTGTTGCGCTGAATGTAGCAAATGTCTTGGGAGCAAGAATAAGATCCTGTGCTACCTCAAGTGCTGCAACATAGTTATCCCAAACTGCTGTGCCTGCAACGTCATAGTTTGCCTTCTGGCGGTTAGCATCCATAACGCTGTTGACAAGGCCGGGAAGACCGTAGTCATTATAAACAACAATATCACGGGAAACTGTGTAGTTGCATTCCGCACCACCATTTTCCATTGTATCTGTGAAGTGAAGTGTAAGATCTACCTTGTAGTTGCCTGTGTACTGCATAAGATCCTCATCAACAGTCTTTGTGGGATCTGCAGGGTCAGCTACCTGACCGGGAACAACCTTCATAAGGTTGTAGGTTTCCTCAAAGTAGTTATGGTTTGTTGTTACGGGTGCAAATTCAGGAGCCTGAAGAGCGGCGGATACATCCTGACCGGCTGCATTTTTTGCTGTGTAACTTACAAAGCTGATTGTTGCATCCTTGTCATGGTTGCCTTCTTCTGTGCCCCAACGAGCAAGGGTGTATTCCTGACCTCTCAGGTCATCCCAGCTTGTAACGTAAGCAGCGGGAGCAGAGATGACGTAGTGGAGGTTATCGCCCCAACCGTCAACATATGCCTGAGGCCAGCCCTGATCGTCGTATGCATAGTAGCTGGAATCATCATCGGAATAAGTTGCGCTTACGTATGTGTAGAAGCGAACTTCGATGGGAGAAGATGTAAGAGACTTACCTGTTTCGTCAAGGATTTCGTAAGCAAGTACGAAGCTGACAAGACCGTCTTTTGTAAGAGAACCTGTAACAGGGAATGTCTTTGTTACACCACCGTTAAGGAGCTTATCTTCGTCCTTAATCTGGATAGATACTTTACCGTTGTTCTTGGTATCTGCTGTAATAGATATAATTTTAACCTTATAGAGAGCATCCTGGTTGAATTCATCTGTACCAAGCTGATCTTCGGTTCTGTAAGCTGTGTTAACACCGGTGGAGCTGTTACGGACAACGATTTCAGTACCGTTAAGAGATCTTGCAGTACTGTAAATGAAATCGGGGTATGTAACAGTCGGGTCTTCAAGCTGCTGTGCTGTTGTGAGCTCAAGAAGCATACAAACGAGCGGAAGAGCAGCGGGAAGAAGGTTTTTGCTGATCTCATAGAGACCTGAGCAAAGACCATTGATAAGCTCGCCGAGCTTTTCCTTTGTAAGGAGGTCTTCAACTGTCTTGAGACCTGCCGGGAAGAGACCGGGGATGATAGAGTTGAGAAGGTTCTCGATTGTGCCGAGGATAACCTGTACGGGAGGCTGGTCAAGCGGGCCGCCGTCACGTCTGTCGAACAGGTCGAGAAGGTACTCAATCTTCATATCAAGAAGGTTACCAAGGAGAACGTCCATGATAATAACCTTAGAACCGGTGATGTCTACCTGTGTTTCAACACCGTTTCTGAGAACTCTTGCCTTTGCGGGAAGCCACTGAAGAGGAATAAGGCCGAAGATAACGCCGTCAAGCTTCTGCCATGCATCCTTAGTGGTGTCATTAGCAAGGTCAGCAGCATAGTCAAGAATACCGCCGTAGTTTTTAAGAGCCCAGCCAACGATGTGCTCGATTGTGCCTTCAAAGTCGAGGCCTGCGGGAATGTTCATATTGGTGATGGAGTTGAGATAGTATCTTGCGATAACAACTGCAACTGCCTTCCAACCGTCGTCACCGTTAGCGTTGTATTCACCGCCCTGAATCTGACCGTAGATGTCAGCAGAAGGATCCTTATCAGCGATAAGCTCACAAAGAGCGTATGTAACGATTGAACGGATGGACTGTGCATCATCGGGAAGGATGATGTTTTCTGCAAACTTCTCAATAAGCTCTCTACCGAAACGGACTACGCCTGTTTCAAGTGTGAGGGCATCGATTTCCTCGTCGGAGGGGATTGTGATCCACTGGGAGAGGAAGCGCTCGCCATAGTTCTTGAGAATGTACTTTGCAATGTTCTCAATGTTTGTGATGAGTTTGTCGTTGTCACCGTTGGTCCACTTAAGGCCTTCGATGCGGACAACAGATGTGAACCACTGGCCGAGGATGTTGTTGAGCTCAGAGAGGAGCTGGTTTGTTGCGGAGCCTGCGAAATCGTAATCTTCAATTTCGTATGCTACGTTAACAAGGGCGCCGAACTCGTTGAGCTTAACCTTACCTGCTGCAACGTCTTCTGCAAGGCTGTTGCCTGCGGGGAAGTTGTACTCAGCTGTGTTGAGCTTTTTGATATCTGCACAGTCGTCAAGGTAGTAGCCGATGACCTTCTCTTCGTTGACCATTACGCCGTCCTTTTCAACCTGGACTGTCTGTGTGATTTTGTAAGCGGAGAAATCTTCAACGCCGAGAGCCTCATAGAGGAACTTCTTGAACTTGGTGTTACCAAGGGGAACAAGAATTTCTGCATATGCTCTCTGGAGAGCTTTCTCGAATACATCGTAGAAGCTTGCTGCATCGAGATCAAGAACGCCGCCGAGGTTCATCTTGATACCCCAGTCGAAATCCTTTGCAAGGCTTTCTTCAAGGTCAACCATAAGGCTGTCGATAAGAATCTGAGCCATGTTGTCTGCCTTGTACTTGTCCTGAGCCTTCTCTGTAGCGCTCATTTCATCCCACTCAGGGAGACCGTTCTCATCGTCGGGCTCGTAAACGAGGTCGTAGATGAGGCCCTTGAGAAGGTTGGGAGCATCGAGGTAAGCACTGAACTCGGGAAGGAAACCGGAAATGATACCTTCAAGTGTTGAGCCGAGCTTAATTGTGCCGTAGCCGTAGGAAGCAAGAAGATCTTTGTTGTCGTAAAGGAACTGGAAGATAGAGTAGAGAACATCAAGGTCTGTCTTGCCGGGTGTTGTTCTTCTGACACCTTCTGCTGCGAAGTTGTCGGAAGGAGTGCTGTTAAGTGCCTTGAACTGGAGTTTACCAAGGTCACCTGCAATGTTTGTAACTGTTGCCCAAGCGCCGCCGTTGTAAACAGCTTCAAGAGAATTGAGCGCTGCGTCAATGCTCGAGAATCTGATTGTTACGTTGATAACGGGAATCTTGAACATAGGTTCTTCAATCTCCGCAAGCATTGCGTCGATTGCGTCAAGTGCGACTGATGACAGCTGTGCCGCTGTGAAAACGGGCTGGTCAATTGCGTCGTACTCTTTGATGTTGCTGTCCTTGTATTCGCTGTATGCAGCCTCTGCACCGATTGCAAAGGTGGAGCATATCATAACGATAGCAAGGAGCATGCTAAGGAGCTTTTTGAAATTACTCAAGTGATACACCTCCATAAAATTTAGCAAATGGGTTTGCTTTATTTGCAGGCAGCCTCTTGACCGGCCGCCATGCCGCGATAGGGGAACTGATAAGCTTCGGTTAACATACCTCCCTTGACTTTCTTGCCGCAAAAACCTTCTATCTGCCGCTTTTAAACGAAGACCGCCGGAGACTAATGCCGCCGTATGGTCAGCGTAAAGCAGCGGACCCGGTTTCGACGGCGGGGTTTTATTAGCAGAAGCAAATTTAACCAAAATTAATTTCACAAATGGGGGCACTACCCCCTTTGTGCTTTTTCAGTTACTAACATATTAATACTTAATAAGGGCATTTGTCAACCAAAAATTCAAAAAGATTGCCGATTTTCACATTTGCACAATAATAATATCTGTTTTTTGTGCACAAATGCTTGATTATGTTTACTCAATTTTTACATTGACCCACAGCCTCAAAAGGCCACCGGAAAACCTATTCAACAAGATGTTGTGTCTTCAGGAAAACAAGCCGCAATACATGGTTCTGAAACCGCAAAGTTATCCCTCGGACAAAATTTGCAGAGGTCCGGCATCTGTTTTTTGTGAACGTCGGGACAATCCGTTATTTTTTTGAAAAACGCATAAATTTCCAGCTGTTTTCTGCATACTTTTACGCAAAAAAGTTAACAGGTTTCAGCGCAGGATTTTTTTCGGATTTTTACGGTAATTTTTGCTGTCTATTCCGCCTGATTTTCGCCTTATTCCGCCGTATAAGGTACGCCGATAAGTCCTTAATTCACTTTACGGTCTTTTTTCTCTTTTCGGCCCTCGTCAACGTGTTGTTTTTTCGTCTGTTCAACATGTTTTTTCTGCAAAAATGTTTTATTGTTACGCACTGCTGTTTCCTGATTTTTCCAGCTTTTATTCCGTGCCTTTAAAATGTCTGTTTTCGGCTGTATACTGCGGTTTTCGCCGTTTTTTGCATTTATCTTTTTTCGAAAGTTATCCCGTCTTTTGCTTTCTGATTTTCTGACATTGTTTCTGTTTCACCGTTTACAGGAACCGTGTTGTTTTTACAAGAAAAAAGACTTGTTTTTCTGAAAAATTTTCGCATATTTTACATCTTTTTTATGTTGTTGTCACTGTTGCTTCTGCGGTAATTAATCTGCGGTTTTTCTTTCGGTTTTTCCACATATTTCACGCTGTTTTTAACACAAAAAACAATGCGCCGATGCAACTGAAACCGTCGCATCGGCGCTGAATAAAAATTTATTCGTTTGTGGTATTTTCTGTGGTGTTTTCTGTGTTATTTTCTGTGTTCTGAACAGGTTCAGCCTGTGCGCTCTCGGCGCGGTGCTTCTTTTTGCGGCCAAACAGACCGTAACCGTAGCCATAGCCGTAACCCTTGCCGTAACCGTAGCCCCTGCTTCTGCCATATCCATAGCCTGAGCCGTAGCCATAACCCGAACCGTAGCCGTAACCTGAGCCGTAGCCGTAACCCGAACCGTAGCCGTAGCCTGAGCCATAGCCATAACCCTTGCCGTAGCTGCCATAGCTGCCGTAACTGCCGTAGCTGCCGCCGTAGTAACCCTTGCTTGAGTAATAGCGGTTGGAGCGCAGACCATTGCCCTTGTTGAGAATCTTACCGTGTGATTCTTCATCGTTCATGGTGAATACAGCACCTGCAATATCAATGTTTGTAGCTGCAATTTCATCAAGAGTTTCGTTGATTTCACCAATCTTTGCGTGCTCTTTTCTGATAACGAAAATCATAGCATCGGCAAGTGCAGAAATAACAAGGCTATCGGAAACAACACGTGAAGGCGGAGTATCGATAATGATATAGTCGAACTCCTTGCGTGCTGTTTCAATAACTTCGCGTACCTTGTCCGCGTCAAGAACTTCGGCAGATTTCTGTGTGATACCGCCGCTGGGAAGGATAAACAGACCCATGCTCTTGACGTACTTTATTGACTCTTTATATGTGGATTCGCCCTTGATAATCGGGATAAGACCTGTCTTGTCGTCGTATTTTACGCCGATAGTTCTGATAACAGCGGGCTTACGAAGGTCGGCGTCGATAAGAAGGACTGACTTGCCCTTCTGTGCGAGCGAACAGGCGATGTTGATGGCAACAGTCGTCTTACCTTCGTTTTCGTAAGTAGATGTAACGATAAATGTCTTGTAACCCTTGTTGTTGTAAAGGCTTTCAACCTTTGTTCTGATTGACTTGAAGCACTCAACAAAGGCAAAGCTTACCTTTTCCTCGTCCGTAATCAGCAATCCGCCCGTAAATGCAGGCTTTTTGTTGATAAGGCCCGTGCTCTTGCCGACATAGGGAATAGCACCGATAACACTTGCGTTTGTCTTGTTTCTGATATCGTCTGCTGTCTTGACAGTGTCGCTGAACAGTTCAACAACAAGAACGATGGCCGCAATTAGTGCCGCACCTGCAAGGAACATAACAAAAGCTATTTTAACAGCATTGTCGCTGTTATTAACTGAGGGAGCTGTGGGATAGTTTACAAGGCGGATACCCAGAGTACTTGCGGAAGAACGCAGATAGTCCGGGAATTCGTCGATAAGTGATTCCATAAGTTCACGGCAGAACTCGGGGTCGGTATTTGTAACCTCAAGACCGAAGAAGCCCGAAACGCCGGGATCGGTGATTGTAATGGCGTTCTTTATCTGTCCTGCGCTGTATTTTCCGTCCATTGCGGAAACAAGGCGCTGTACCATAACGTCACTCTTAAGCAGAAGCCTGTATTTTGCATAGTCGTTGTCCTCATAATCGACAACAACTGTAACAAGCTCCTCTTTGCCCGTTTCATCCGCAACCTTTATGTATTTTGTTGTTGTAAACTGCAAGGTTGAGCTTACGACATAGTTTTCAACATAGGTTGCTTTGGCAAAAAAGTAACCGCCCGTAGCAAAAATAACGCCGACCATAACTATAGCCCACACTCTTCTGATAAGAGCACGGATAAGTCTGATAATATCGAAATTTGAGCCGCCGAAAAGACCGTTGCCCAACAAGGCATTAGCCCTTTCGTTAGTTGTGTCCTGCATTTGTGCTTTCACCCTTTCAATAATATGAAAAGCGCGCAAAAAGGCGCATAATATTACATTCTACGGTATTATACAACAAAGTTAAGCGAATGTAAACCGTAAAATATTATAATTATTAATTATTTATTGTTAATTAAGAAAAATCGCACCCAAAAATGACATTATCTGTAAAAACGCTTGGGTCTGATGGGATACATTTCCTCTCTGACAACTTCTCTGCCGTCAAGCACGGCCTGAGCGTTGGCGTGAGTGAGTTTTTCATATACCTCGGGCGGTATCGAATAGGGGAAACTTCTGCTCTGCTCAAGCAGATTTGTCGGCCTGTGCGCAACGGAATGAGCGTCCGTACCGATAAACGAAGCCAGACCGTTTGCCGCCATTGCAAAGCTCAGCTCCTTTGCCTCTATTCCAAGCCAGCCTGCAAGCGAAGCCGAATTGAGCTGGAAAAGCACGCCGATATCCGCAAGGTGATTTACAATATCATATTCACGCTGCATAAAAATATATCTTTCGGGGTGTGCGATAATCGGCTGATAGCCTCTTTCAACAAACTCATTTACATATTTGATAAGTCTGTTGATATTAAGCCCTCTGAAATCGAATTCAATAAGTATGTATCTGCTGCCGTTGATTGTTGCGGCATCAAGGTTGGGCGAATAAAAAATATCGTCGTTTACAAAAACCTCCGTAGCAGGGAAGAGCTCAAGCTCAATATTTCGCCTGTCAAGCTCACTTCTCAGCTCGTCAAGCCGTCTGTCACGCAGTTTTATAAACTCGTCAACCTCTTCAGGGTGGGCAAGGTGGGGCGTTACTATTGATTTTTGAATATTGTTATCCACCGCAATGCGACAAAGCTCAACCGCTTCCTGCATACTGCGTGCACCGTCATCAATCCCGGGCAGTATGTGGCAATGGAAATCAATCATAATAACCTCCTGTTATTAATGCAGAATGCATTTAAAAACAGCCGAGCCATAGCCCGGCTGTTTTTATTATAACACTGCTTTTTTAATTTCGTCAACCTTATCTGTCTTTTCCCAGGGCAGAGATATATCTGTTCTGCCGATATGGCCGTAAGCTGCAACCTGCTTGTAGATGGGCTTGCGAAGGTCAAGAGTGCGGATAATTGCTGCAGGAGTGAGGTCGAAAACCTTTGCAACTGCCTCTTCGAGCTTGTCCTCTGCAACTGTGCCTGTGCCGAAGGTGTCAACACGTACGGAAACGGGCTGTGCAACGCCGATAGCGTATGCAAGCTGAACCTCGCATTTCTTTGCAAGGCCTGCAGCAACGATATTCTTTGCAACATAGCGTGCAGCGTAAGCAGCTGAACGGTCAACCTTCGTCGGGTCTTTACCGGAGAATGCACCGCCGCCGTGGCGTGAATAGCCGCCGTAGGTATCAACAATAATCTTTCTGCCTGTAAGGCCGCTGTCGCCCTGAGGACCGCCTGTAACAAATCTGCCAGTGGGATTAACGTAAATCTTTGTGTCTGCATCAAGGAATTCTGCGGGAACAACGGGCTTGATTACGTTTTCGATAACCTCTGCACGGATCTGCTCCTGTTCAACGTCTGCGCTGTGCTGTGAGGAAACAACGATAGCGTCGATTCTGACGGGCTTGTCGCCGTCATATTCAACTGTAACCTGAGTCTTACCGTCTGCGCGAAGGTAGCCCATAGTGCCGTTTTTGCGTACTTCGGTAAGCTTAAGTGCGAGCTTGTGTGCCATTGCGATAGGCAGAGGCATAAGCTCAGGTGTTTCGTCGCAGGCAAAGCCGAACATCATACCCTGGTCGCCTGCACCCTCACGGTCAACGCCCATTGCGATATCGGGGCTCTGCTTGTCCATTGCAAGGAGAACTGCACAGCTGTTGCCGTCAAAGCCCTTATCTGCGCTGTCGTAGCCGATTTCGCAGACTGTCTGACGTGCGATAGCAGGAATGTCTATGTTGGCTGTTGTTGAAATTTCGCCCATAATAAGTATCTGACCTGTTGTGCAGGTTGTTTCGCAGGCAACTCTGCCGTTGGGGTCCTGTGCAAGAATAGCGTCAAGGACAGCGTCGGAAATCTGGTCACAGATTTTGTCGGGATGTCCCTCAGTAACGCATTCGGATGTAAAAAGTCTTTTGCTCATTTTCTTTCCCTTTCTAAAATAAAAAATACGCCGCATTTGACCGGCGTAATAAGTCTGACCTTATCTTCCGGTTTGCACCGCAGGATTTAACACCTTGCTCAACGCAGGTTGTCGGGCTTCGCAGGGCCTGTTCCCTCAGCCGCTCTTAATAAGGAATTATTCAGTTGCTCGGGTATTATATACTATTAATTCCTGCTTGTCAAGTATAAGACTTTACAAAGAAACACCTGCAACATGCTTTTACTTATGAAATTTGAACAACAAACTGCAGTTTAGCGGCGAAACCGCTGAGCTGTAATTTAAAAGCACCGACATTACAATAACGTCGGTGCTTTCTCCATTTTAAGAAACTTAGCCTAAAACGTATACATTTACATTTTTTCTGCCCCACTGTACGCAGTCGTCGTAGGTGTCAAGGTAAACGTCAACAACTGTGTTTGTGGAGTGGTTTACAAAGCCGCCGGTATCAGCCGCAATTGCGTAGCCGTAAACGGTGCCGTCAGTTGCAACAATATAGAGCTTTGTTCCGTAGGGGATAATCTCGGGGTTAACGGCAACGTGGCCAACCTTTGCAGGTCTGCCCGAAGCGGTGTTACCACCGCCGTAGTAAGCCGTTGAGCTGCCGGAAACAACTCTTGTATAATTCTTGGGGATACCGTTGCTGTCGAGTTCAACAGTACCCATTGTGGAAATAGCCTTACCCTTTGCCTTTACGTCGTATGCCTTCTTTGTGCCGACGGAAGTAACCTGGGTTACGGGCTTTTTAGTCACTGTTTCGGATTCAACCATTGTGTCGATAAGCACGCCGTTTACATACTTTTCCTTGTAAACAACCTCTTTTTCGCCGTCCTCACCCTTGGTGGTAATCTTTTTGGTACCGACGGTGAGCTTTGAATCCTTCTTTGTTGTCTTTTCAAACTCGATTGTTTCTGTCACCGTACGGGTTTCATAGATAACTTCATCTATGAAAATAACCATACCGCTGCTTACGACCTCGTCGTAATTGTGTGAAACAACGTCGTTTTCGCCGACTGTCACGCCTGCCCTTTCAATAGCGTCCGCAACTGTGCCGACAGCCATTTCAAGGCTGATATGCTTTCCGTGGTATGCAACAGCCACAGGGAAAGCTCTTGCAACGGAGATAATCATACCGTCCGTTACTCTCTGGTCTTCGCTGTAGTTTATAAGGTCATTTTCGCCGACCTGAATGTTGGCAATATCAATTGCCTGGGCAACGGTTCCTTCGAATGTGAAATAAACTGTGCCCTTTACATCGTTGACACCGACAAGCGGTGACCTTTCGATGCGGATGAAGCTGTCCTCACCGGGAATAAAGCCGCTCAGGTCAAGTTCGTCAAGAGCCGTGAGCTCATAGCCTGCCTCGCTGAGAATTCTTTCGGGTGATGTGCTTGAAGTTTGTATAGTAGTTTTTGTGGTTCCGTCATCAAGCTCAACAAGGTAACTTGCGGGTTCGGCTGCAAAAGCCGTGATAGTACAGTAAAGTATCGCAAGTACCAGGGCTATTGCAACGATTTTTTTGGAAAATCCCGTTGCCTGCACCCTTTTCTTGAGTTTTAATATCATCTAATCGCTCCTTAACGTTTTGCACCTTCCGGGGGCGGAAAATGCTCATTGGAAATTCGCCTGAAATTTTCCTTTGATGTTATTATCGACAGTGACAAGTGCAATTATAGTGATGAATTGCTTAACTGTCAAATTTTCAAAAGTTTCATTTTTGTGCAAGTTTACTAAATCAATTGTGAACATTTTACCAATAACCACTAAATATCCTGTTTACCCTCTTTTTTCAACACAAGCGGACATGCCCTTTTTTGTGAAAAATCTAAAAAGTTGCAAAACGGCCAAAATGGGGCGTTTTAATGCGATTAAAGAATTATAACTGACATTTTCTGTCATTTCTGCATATTTTGTAACACCCGTTTTTTTGCAGAAATCGAGCAGAATCAAGGTTTCAGGGCTTTTTTGAATGCATAAAAACAACGGCCTTCTGTATAAGAAAGCCGTTGTTTAAATTACAGTTTAGCGGTGAAACAGATAAGCCGTTATTCAATATTTTCTGCTAAGCATACTTTCCGCTTCCGTGCGGGAAATCTTGCCTGCGTTGCAGTCGGTCATAATCTGTACATCCTTATCATTGAGCTTGTAGAAATTCCAGATAAGGTACGCAATAAGGCAACCGATAGCGGGTACCATAACATAGCTGAACCACAGCACATCGAGGGCGTGCGATGTCTGCTGAATACCGAGCGCCTGAAGCTCCTCAAAGCTTTCAACCTCAACGGTAATCCAGCCTGTGGATTTGAGTCCGAGCAACAGCATACCAAGTGCACCCGAAACGGCGCCCGTGAGCTTTGCCATAAAGGTCTGAATGGCAAATGTGATGCCCTTAGCCTCAATACCCGTCTTGTATTTGCCGTATTCGGCACAGTCGGGCGTGAAAATAAACATAATAACGCCGATAATGGCAAGCGGCACAGCACGGACAACATAGAGCACAATGTGCAGTATAAGGTTATCGTAGCCGACGAGCCACATAATCACGCTGAGCACAACCATAAGCACACAGCTGAGCTTGTAAAGCTTCATCTTGTCCATCTTCTTGAGCATTCTGGGTACAAGCAGCGAGAACACAAGCTGGGGAACAGTACCGCATGCGCTTACAACAAGCGAGAACAGCGTATCGTTGAACAGATAATACGAAACAAAAAGGTTGAGCGAAGCGCTGATATTTGCGGCGGCATAGAAGAAATAGCCGACATAGTAAATCAGCAGATATTTGTTTTTGAAAAGATAGCCGAACATTCTGCTTAAGGTGAAGCTTTCCTCCTGCTCGGCAACATATCTTTCCTGAAGCGACCTGATGATGGGGAACATCGTAATAAAGGCGAAAATAGCCGTACAAACGGCTACAAGCGCATAGCTTGCGCCAACATGCTCGCTGACGAGAACGGTGCCAAGGACCGTAATAAAGGCGATTCCGACGCCTGCCCAGATACTCTTGTAGGAAAGCATTGAGCTTCTTTCCTCGAGATTGCGCGTCATTGCGGTGATTGAGCCGTAAATCGGAACATCACAGAGCGTGTAGGCGGTATCCCAGATAATATATGCAACTGCAAACCACATCAGCTTTGTCATTTCACCTGAGCTTTTGGGAATACAGAACAACAGAATAGTTGAGAGGGGAATGAGCACGGTCGAAATTTTAAGCCACGGAACATACTTCTTTCCGCTTTTAAATTTGACCGAATCAAAGATAACACCGAAAATAGCGTCATTTACGGCGTCCCATACCTTTACAATAAGCATAACCGCCGCAGATTTTGCGGGGTTGACGCCAAGGAACATAAGGTATGTAGTCAGATAGTTTGAAAGCAGAAAGTATATCGCGTTCTGACCTGCGAAATAGAGGTAGTAGCTCTTTCTTTCAAGCGGCGAGGTTTCCCAGCCGGCAGGAGTGCTTTTCAGCTTTTCCATAAGTTTCATAGGCTTTTCTCCTTTATTTTTCTGCTTGTAATTATATTATTTATGTTTCACTATGTCAACATAAGGTTATGTGCAAGATTACTATGCTTATAATGTAATTAATATATAAGGAGAGAAAGATTTATATATTAAATTTCATTGTTTCACGTGAAACAAATTATATTATGTTTATTTTCCCTTTACTGTTAAGCTCCGCCGTTGATGTATTTATATTGTTAATCAACCTCGAAAACAGGCGGCATCCGGTGTGCGCTTCGCACAAAGACAAAGGAGCAGACATTTCTGCCTGCTCCTTTGCCGGATGTGGGGTGTGAAAGAGAAAGATATGGGTCGCTCCTTGCGGAGCTTTATGTGGAAACCGCCTGTGCCCTGGCTTTAAGCACAGGGGTTATTCCCGGTTGTTTAGGTATGCGCACGACATACTCTATGTATTCTTCCGTTTCGCTTTTAACGGAATCGGCATCAATTCCTGCCTTGCGAATGGTATCAACGGCATGGTTGAGCGTGTTAACGAACAGCCTTACATCCTTTACGTTGTGCAAGGGTATCTTTTTACCGAGCTTTTTTCGTCCGAGCATCTGTGTTATCATACGCTCGCTTTCAGCAACTGTCAGGTGCTTGTCCGCCATTATGTTGAGTGCCCGTTTCTGTTGTTTATCGTCTTCAAGCCGCAGTAAAGCCCTTGCGTGGCGTTCTGTAAGCCCTGATTTTACTATTTTTTCCCTTGCAGAAGGGTCAAGCGAAAGCAAACGGAGCTTATTAGCTATTGTGGACTGTGCTTTGCCCAGGCGTTTTGATATATCCTCGCGGGAAAGCCCGAAATCCTTAATCAGCCGTTCAATTGCCGCAGCCTCTTCGAAAAAGCCTATATTCTGGCGTTGTATGTTCTCAATTAATGAAAACACTGCAGATTTTTCGTCATCAACATTCATCACTATACACGGTATCTTTGAAATACCGACCATTCTTGCGGCAATCAGCCTGCGTTCACCTGCAATAAGTTCAACAGTGCCATCATCGGCAGGGCGTACCGTAAGCGGCTGTAAAAGCCCGTTGTGGCGTATGCTTTCGGCAAGACTGCTAAGCTCGTCGTAATCAAACCTCATTCTCGGCTGATGCGGGTTACGCTTTATGTTCTCCTGCTCGACAAGCAGTATCTGTCCCGCAACCTGTCGTTTCTGTTTCATTTCTGGGCTCCTTTCGGTGGGAAAGTAAGTTGGCTCCCGTATCTGCCATGAATGTTAGCAGAAAAACGGGAGCCTGTCCAGCAAAAGTGTTCGACCGAAAATGAGCCGAAATTATTTATTTTTGGGTAATCCGAGTGGTTCTTTTGCAATTTTTGCCGAAGCACGGGGATATTTCGGGGGAGTTGGCGAAACTTTCTTGATAATTACAAGGTTTCTTTCGCCCATATCGCTGAGGAAATACTGTTTAACCTCGACTATTTCGCCGCCGAGTATTTTAATTGCTTCCTTTGCGCCGTCAATTTCTTCCTGCGCCTTTGCGCTCTTAAGGGCTACGAATGTGCCGCCGACCTTTACAAACGGCAGGCAGTATTCGCTCAACTCTCTTAAATTGGCAACTGCACGGGAGAAACAGAAATCAAAGCGGTTGCGAAGCTGCACCTTTATACCTGCCTCTTCCGCACGCATATGTAATGTTCTGCCGTTGTTGTTAAGATCAAGGCGGTTGAGCACGTGGTCAACAAACATCAGCTTTTTCAGCGTGCTGTCAAGCATAACGCCGTGAAGGTCGGGGCGAGCAATCAGCAGGGGAAGCCCGGGAAAGCCTCCGCCCGTACCAACATCAATAAAACTTGCGCCCTGAGGTACATTTACCGCCGCTAAAGCTAACATAGAATCAGCAAAATGCTTGTAAACAATCTCAAACGGATCAGTAATAGCAGTCAGATTAATTCTGCTGTTCCAATCAACAAGCATTTCGGCAAAGGTGTCAAAACGCTCCAACGCCTTGTCATCGAGTATTATATCGAGTCTTTCAACCTCATTTTTAAGTAAAACCTTATCAATCATAATATTATCACTCTTTATTTTAATTACTCAACCTTATAAGAAGTACGGAAATATCCGCAGGGCTGACGCCGCTTATACGGGAAGCCTGACCTATGTTTTCAGGGCGCACCTTGTTCAGCTTTTCAATTGCCTCAAGCCTTAAGCCCGTTACAGAAGCATAATCAATATCTTCGGGCAGTTTTTTAACCTCTAAACGGCGCATTTCGGCAACCTGTGCCTCCTGACGCTTGAGATAGCCCTCGTATTTGATTGAAATTTCAACCTGCTCAAATACTTCATAGGGCAGGTCGGGTCTTTCGGGATCAAAGGGCTTTAAGTCCTCATAGCTTATCTGCGGACGCTTCAAAAGCTCAACCATTCTGATTCCTATGTTCAACGGCGATGTTTCACGTGAAACAAGCATCTCGTTTAATGAATCGGAACAATGGACAACAACCTGCTTTACTCTTTCGGTTTCCTGTTCGATAAGTTCAAGCTTCTTGTTGAAACGTTCCCAACGCTCGTCGCTGATTAAGCCAACCTGCCTGCCTATGGGGGTCAGACGGCGGTCTGCATTGTCCTGACGCAAAAGCAATCGGTATTCCGAGCGTGAAGTCATCATTCTGTACGGGTCAGAACAACCCTTTGTGACTAAATCGTCAATAAGCGTGCCGATATAACTGCTTGCTCTGTCGAGAACAAGAGGCTCTCTGCCGAGAACTTTGTTTGCGGCGTTTATGCCTGCAACAAGTCCCTGCGCGGCGGCTTCTTCATATCCGCTGGAGCCGTTGAACTGTCCTGCGCCGTAAAGTCCGCCGAAATCGCGGAACTCAAGCGTGGAGGCAAGGGAAAGCGGGTCAACACAGTCATATTCTATTGCATAGGCCGTTCTCATAACCTGAGCGTTCTCCAGACCCTTGATTGTGTGCAGGAATTCAAGCTGAACGTCCTCAGGCAGAGAAGAGGAAAGACCCTGCAGGTACATTTCCTGCGTGTCGCCTCCGCAAGGCTCTACAAAAAGCTGATGTCTTTCCTTTTCGGCAAAGCGGACTATCTTATCCTCAATACTCGGGCAATACCTCGGGCCTACACCGTCAATTTTACCGCCGTAGAGAGGGGAGCGGTGGAGATTATCAAGAATTATCTGCTTTGTCTTTTCGTTTGTATAGGTTACGTAACAGTTTTCCGTGTTTTCTATCTCGCCGTCAAAGGCAAAGGAGAACGGCACCTTGTGCTCGTCACCCTGCTGTACCTCCATAACGGAGAAATCAATGCTGTTGCGGTTAAGGCGAGGGGGAGTGCCCGTTTTGAAGCGGCGGAGCGAAACGCCGAGCTTTTTGAGAGATTCTGCCAATTCTGTTGCAGGGAACATTCCGTCAGGGCCACTGTCATAGGAAACATCGCCGACAAATATTCTGCCGCCGAGGAAGGTGCCCGTAGCAAGCACTACGCATTTTGCGGTGTACTCTGCCTCAAGTCTTGTCAGCAGGTGCCAGAGTCCGTCCTCATCTTTTTCTATTGAAACTATCTCCGCCTGCTTTAGCTGGAGATTTTTCTGGTTTTCTACCACATTTTTCATATATGCGCAGTATTTGCGCCTGTCAATCTGCGCGCGAAGGCTATGCACCGCAGGACCCTTGCCCGTGTTGAGCATTCTCGTCTGCAGGGTGTTATTATCTGCCGCTATACCCATTTCACCGCCGAGAGCATCAATCTCACGAACAAGATGTCCCTTTGATGTGCCGCCGATTGACGGATTACAGGGCATATTGCCCAGCGAATCAAGATTTATCGCAAACATAACCGTACTGCAGCCAAGACGTGCAGCGGCAAGAGCAGCCTCAATTCCTGCGTGGCCTGCTCCGATTACGGCTATATCAATGTTTTGTGCAAAGTATTTCATATCGTCACTTCTAAATTAAAATTTATTTACCAACGCAGAAGCGTGAGAATATTTCACTAACAATGGCATCGCCTGCTTTTTCGCCTGTAAGGGCAAGCAGCTCGTCAACCGCCGCATCTGTGCTGACGGTAACGGCGTCAAGCGTAAAGCCTGATTTGAGTGCCGCTATTGCTTCCTTTATACAGGCTACAGCTTTTTCACAGCAGAGCCTCTGCCTTTCATTTGCAAGTAAAGCAGCAGAGGTATCGACATTATTTGTGCCGAGTGCCTTTTCAACTGCGTCGGCAAGCTCATCTGCGCCCTTGCCCTGCTTTGCGCTGATATAAACAACGTTTTCAAAGCAGTCAAGCTTACCGCGGTCAAAATCCGCCGCCATATCGTCCTTATTTGCAACGGCAACGCAAAGCTTGTCCTTGCAAAGCTGAATAATTTTTTCGTCCTCTTCGTCGAAGGGTCGGGACAAATCAAACACAGCGAGCACGAGCATAGCTCTCTCAACTCTGCCCACGGCAAAGTCCACGCCGATTTTTTCAACCTCGTTGCCTGTTGAATGTATTCCAGCCGTATCAGCAAGGTGAAGCACAACATTGCCGAGGCGAACAGTATCTTCAACAACATCTCTTGTCGTACCTGCGATATCGGTTACAATCGAGCGGTCAAAGCCCGAAAGCAGATTCATCAGCGTCGATTTACCGACATTCGGTTTACCCGCAATAACGGTGTCAACGCCCTGTGTAACTGCCCTGCCTGCATCGTAGCTGTTTAAAAGGGCTTCAAGCTCATTTAAAACGGAATTATAGTCCGTCAGAAGCTTTTCATCGGATATTTCTTCTATCTCATCGTCGGGGTAATCTACCCAGGCGGCAAGGTAGGCGGAATCGGTAATAAGTGTTTGTGCGGCGGCACGGATTTTTTTGCTCAGCGCACCTTCAAGCGCAGTCATTGCGGCGTTTGCGCCCTGCTCACCCTGCGCGGAAATAAGGCTCATAACAGCCTCCGCCTCGGTCAGGTCAAGTTTGCCATTTAAAAACGCACGCTTTGTAAATTCACCCGGTGCGGCAGGCTGAGCACCTGCGGCAAGAATTGCTCGCAACACCCTGCTCACAACATAAACACCGCCATGGCAGGAGATTTCGGCAACATCTTCGCCCGTGTAGCTGTGCGGTGCACGGAAAACAAGAAGCACTGCTTCATCAATTTTTCTGCCGTTTTCGGTCACATAGCCGTGTGCGGCAGTGTAACCCTTCATATCGCAAACATTTTTACCTGAAGAGGGCACAAATATCTTTGAAACTGTTTCAATTGCGTTTTCACCCGAAACACGGATTACACCTATGCCGCCGCTTGCAAGCGGAGTTGAAACCGCGGCTATTGTCATACCCTGCTCCAAAATACTGCCCCCAATCACAAAATTTCACAAATAAGATTATATTAAAAATAAATCAAATTTTCAAGTATTTGTTACTTATAGATGCGTTTTCTTGAATTAAAATAATACAAATGTGAAAAGGTGGGTAAATTATGTGGAAAAAAGTGTGGGAATTGTGGATAATCGTGCTTTTGAATATATTGATTTTGCAGATTGGGAAAAATTTTTAAATATTCCACCTTTCTGCAATATTTCCGTAATAATTCTTATAGACAAATTTTTATATTTGTGTTAAGATAGATTTTGTATGTATATAATAATATTTAAATATTATTTTTATTGCGGAAATTTTTAAAGAGAGGTATTTTTCCGATATGACATTGAAAGAAAAGACTCAGCGTGCAGCGGCATCGGCCGTGCTCGACAAAGTAGTAAAATATGTCAAGAAAAATCCCGAAGAAAATCTTGTCAGTGTTGTTGATGCCGTTCAGAGCTTCGCAGGTAAGGTTTTCCCCGAGAAAAATTTTGATAAGTTCCGTGAAGGTGCGGCTGACCCGAACAATATCTACGGTCAGCTTGTTCGTCGTGCAATAAACGACCTTGACTATAACGTTTTCCGCAATATGAGCCTTGCTATGGGTCTTGGTGTTGCCGCCGGTACAAAGAAAGTTCGTGAAAACCGCGAAAAGTACAAGTGTAACATTCCGTTCATTACGCTTATCGACCCAACCAGCGCCTGCAATATGAACTGCAAGGGTTGCTGGTCTGCCGAATATGGCCACACTCTCAAGCTCAGCTACGAAGAAATGGAATCTATCGTTGAGCAGGGCCGTGAGCTTGGCACACACCTTTATATGTTCACAGGCGGTGAACCTCTTATCTGTAAGAAAGAGATTCTTAAGCTCTGCGAAAAATATCCGCAGTGCGCCTTCCTTGCCTATACAAACGCAACTCTCGTTGACCAGGCATTCTGCGACGACTTAAAGCGTGTTGGCAACCTTGCGCTTGCAGTCAGCATCGAGGGCGACGAGGAAAGCAACGATTTCCGCCGTGGTGACGGTGCATACAAGACAACAATTGAGGCTATGGAGCTTCTCAAGAAAAACGGTTGCCTTTTCGGCATTTCCGTTTGCTACACAAGCAAGAACATCTACTCCGTCACAAGCGACGCTTTCCTTGACGATATGATATCAAAGGGCGTTATGTTTGCGCTTTACTTCAACTATATGCCCGTTGGCAAGGGTGCCGTGCCCGAGCTTATTCCCAACCCCGAGCAGAGAAAGTATATGTACAAGCGTGTCCGTGACCTGCGTAACGCAAAGAGCGGCAAATCGCTGTTTATTATGGATTTCCAGGGCGACGGCGAATACGTCGGCGGCTGTATTGCAGGCGGCAGAAACTATTTCCACATCAATTCCGCAGGCGATATCGAGCCTTGCGTTTTCATCCACTTCTCGGATTCAAATATCCGCACACACACTCTGCTTGAGGCACTTAAGAATCCGTTGTTTATGGCTTATTACAAAAATCAGCCGTTCAACGATAACCATATGCGTCCCTGCCCGATGCTTGAAAACCCCGATTGCCTTTGCAAGATGATTGCCGATACCGGCGCAAAGTCAACCGACCTTATTGAAAAGGAAACGGCAGAGGAGCTTTGCTCAAAGTGCAGAAAGTTTGCAGATGAGTGGGCACCCGTTGCAGAAGAAGTGTGGAACTCCACACCGCATAGGCCCAGCAAGACCTACTACTACCGTGATACGGCAGAGGGTAAGGCAGAGGCAGAAAAGAATAAATAACAGATATTTTAAAACCGTGCTGTCAATCGACAGCACGGTTTTTATTTTATTTCTATTAATATATTATTTTATATCAGACTTAAAAACAAAAAACAGTACACAAAAGTGTACTGTTTTTGTTTGGTGATCCATCGGAGATTCGAACTCCGGACACCTTGATTAAAAGTCAAGTGCTCTACCGACTGAGCTAATGGATCATTTTGTGTCCGAATTAGTACGGACACTTAAAGTATATTATATTAATTTTACGGATTTGTCAAGTGTTTTTTTATAATTTACCTTATTGATATTGAACAAGTTGTTGTGCGGCAGCTAAATCAGGCTTGATTTTACCTGCTACAAGTGCCGTTAATGCTGCGCCGAAGGCTGCTTCCTCACGATTTAAGGGTATAGCCATTTCACAGCCCAGTGCTTTTGAAAAACGCTTCTGAAGCGGTAAATTCTTACGCAGACCGTTGCCTGAACCGACAAGCGACTTAATTTCACAGTCAGTAGAAGCTATCATATCCGTAATTTCGCTCACCATACCGCCAAGGAAGCCGTTCATAAACTGAACAGGTGTAAAATTGTCAATACCAAGGTTTTTGATTTCACCGCGGAGTGTCGGGTCTTCTCTTGTACCGCAAAGCTTTGTGGAAATTTCAAGACTATCCTCATTTTCACCCTTTTCAAGTGCCTTATCCATAGCCTTGTAAATGTTTTCACACTTTTCACCGCTTATCATCTCATAAACGGAATTAAAGAAATCTGCAACTGCGGCAAAGGCTCTTCCGCCGCAAAGCGAACAACCGACAAGGATTTTCTTGCCCTCGCCAAGCGGTCTTATTTCAATGCCTGCAGGAACTTTTTTAAGCTCGGTAAGCATAGAAATCTGTCCGCCCGTACCCATATTTACAAGTGCACAGCCGTCCATATCCTTAACCGAGCCGATAAAGCTTGCCTGATTATCACCGATTGCACAGCAAACAGGCACACCGTTATATTCTCCTACGGCTTCGTACTTATCCGTAACCTCGGGGAAGAAGGAGAAATCAAGCTCTGCCTTTTCGATAGCCTCTTTATCAAAACAGCCTTTTTCGAGATTGAAAAGACCGAAGGAAGCAGCATCAGAGGTGTGCATAACCGGCAGCTTTCTGTTTGTGAGCACCATTGCGGCATAATCATGAATTGTGCAGAAGGTAACTGCATTTTCGGGCACAAGGTTATTTTTACTGTGGTAATAATATGTTGTGCCGCCAAAACCGCTTGCCGCGTTATAGCCCGTAATGTCGCTTAAATTTTTTGCGTAGTTTGTGTCGCCAAACTTTTCATTGCCGCTGCCGTCCTGCCAGGTGTAAAGGGGACTGACGGATTTACCATCTTTATCGAGGTAAACTATGCCGTGCATCTGACCCGTAATGCCGATTGAGCACACGGGAGCAAATTCATTAAAAAGATTTTCTGCAAGTGCAGTAACCTTTTCAATAATTTTTTCGGGCGACTGAATTTTTTCAAAAGGCTTGCCGTCAATAAAGCTGTCGTTAGGCAGGGTAACGGATTTTAAGAGCCTGCCGCTTTCAGCACAAACAGCAATACCGCAGATTGTGGTTGTGCCTATATCAAGACCGATTACGTTCATATTTTATTATCCTCAGATTTTTGTGGATTCAAGGTCAAGGCGAGTGATGATATCGTTCTGAATTGCAGGAGAAAGGTCGAGGAAGTTTACGAATGTGCCGTGGATACGCATAATATAAACTCCGCTCGGTGCATACTTTTCGGGCTGGGCAAGAACTTTTCTGAGTGTATCGGGTGTTGTGATATTGAAGTAGAGGTAAGAGGGTGAAAGATTCTCGTTCTTCTCGTTGAAGAAAATGGGCTTGAGTATCTTTTCGCCGAATTCTTCGCCCTTTTCCTCATAGCTCGCGCCCTTGAAGTATTTCGGGTCAATACCCAGGTGTGACGCGTAGCCGCCGTTGAACTTGCCGAAAGGCAGCTTCATAGTGGATATCATTCTGAAGCCAAGACCGTTGCCTGCCTCACCGTAAAGCGGGTCAATACCGTAGCCGAGCATATCGCGGCTTGCTCTTCCGTCAGGTGTTGCGCCTACCCAGTAGCCGTAGAGCAGGTGAGTTGAGGGGCTGGACCAGTCTGCGCGGAAAGAATTGCCAAGGTAGTTTTTCTGTGCGCGGACTATATCGGAAATTCTGTTTGCAATTTCTGCAGCTTCATTGTCAACATACTCAATGCCGTTGCCGAATTTCGGCGCGGATTTGAGGAAAGCACGCAGCTCATCATAACCGACAAAGTTTGCTTTGATTGCATCAATCAGCTTATCACAGTCCTCAGGACGCTCTGCGAGCAGCTTGTCAATAGCCATGAATGAGTCGGCGATAACAGAAAGGCCGTGAATAAGGCAGCCGCTGCCGTTGTATTTTGTGCCCTGCTTTGTGGGGTGTCTTAAATCAATGCCGCTGTTGCAGCCGCCCATGAATGCGCTCAGGAAAGGTACACGCAGGTGTGAAAGCGCTACGCTTGCACCGTTAGCTGCGTCAGCCATGAGTTCAGCATATTCTTCTGCGTTTTTATAGAATGCTTCACGGATGTTTTCAAGCAGTGCCTTTGTATCGGGGTATTCGGCGAAAGTGCCGATTTCTTCGCCCGTAATTGTTGATTTACCGCCGTTTAAAGTCAGCTCAAGAATCTTAGGCAGATTGAACCAGCTGTTTGTTGTGTTGGCATTGTCTTTGCCCATAATCAGCGGCTCCTGGCAGCCGGCAACAGAGTAGTCGGGCAGGTCACATTCCTCAACACCGCTGTTTTTAAGTGCTTCAAATACTGTATCGTCGTTAAAGAAAGAGGGGGTCAGCACGCCGGGGGTGAACATGAATTTGCCCATTTCACGATAGAGCTTTTCAGGAGTGTTCTTATGAAGTTTAACTGAAAGAATGGGCTGCGGCAGGTTCATATCGTA
>JAZRQW010000044.1:0-95001 GCA_045650165.1 Acutalibacteraceae bacterium
GCGGTACATTTGACGTTTCCATCATCGAAATGGGCGACGGTGTTCAGGAAGTTCTTGCTACTGCAGGTAACAACCGTCTCGGCGGTGACGACTTCGACCAGAGAATTATCGACTGGCTTGCAGACGGCTTCAAGGCTGATCAGGGCATTGACCTTCGCGGCGACAAGATGGCTATGCAGAGACTCAAGGAAGCTGCAGAAAAGGCAAAGATTGGGCTTTCCGGCGTAACAACTTCCTCTATCTCTCTTCCCTTCATCACAGCAGATGCAACAGGCCCCAAGCACCTCGAAACAACTCTCACAAGAGCAAAGTTCAACGAGATGACAGCAGACCTTGTTGAAGATACAATGAAGCCCGTACGTCAGGCTATCTCCGACTCAGGCCTTAACATCAGCGAGATTGACAAGGTTCTCATGGTTGGCGGTTCTTCCAGAATTCCCGCTGTTCAGGAAGCTGTACAGAAGTACCTCGGCAAAGAGCCCTTCAAGGGCATCAACCCCGACGAGTGCGTTGCAATCGGTGCAGCACTTCAGGCAGGTGTTCTCGGCGGCGAGGTTAAGGGCATGCTCCTTCTCGACGTTACACCCCTTTCACTCGGTATCGAGACAATGGGCGGTATCAACACAAAGATTATCGAGCGCAACACAACTATCCCCGTAAAGAAGAGCCAGATTTTCTCCACAGCTGCTGACAATCAGCCCTCTGTTGAGGTTCACGTTCTTCAGGGCGAAAGAGAGTTCGCAAGAGATAACAAGACTCTCGGCGTATTCCACCTCGACGGCATTATGCCTGCTCCCCGTGGCGTACCCCAGATCGAAGTAACATTCGATATCGACGCTAACGGTATCGTTCACGTTTCCGCAAAGGATCTCGGCACAAACAAGGAGCAGTCAATCTCCATCACAGCTTCCTCCAATATGTCCAAGGAAGACATCGAAAAGGCTGTCAACGAGGCTGCAGCTTTCGCAGAGGAAGACAAGAAGCGCCGTGAGGAAATCGACACACGCAACAACGCAGACCAGATGGTTTACCAGAGCGAGAAGATGATCAACGAGAACGGCGACAAGTTCTCCGAGGCTGAAAAGACAGAGCTCAACGGTAAGATTGACGCTCTCAAGGAAGCACTCAAGGGCGATGACATCAACCTCATCAAGTCCCGTCAGGAAGAGCTCACAAAGCAGTTCAACGACATTTCCGTACGTCTCTACCAGGAGGCAGCAGCTGCACAGCAGGCTGCACAGGGTGGCGCAGCAGGCCCCGACGCAGGCGCATACAATGCAGGCGCAAACGATGGCTACTACGACGCTCCCTTCGAGGATGTAAACTAAAAGGTCACCTCTGAAAAATCACTGCACAAATCTTGCGTGCCCTTTTTCCGTCATATCGTTCCAAAATGCTCGGCAATACACAAAGTATTACCTGTGCTTTTGAAACTTCTCTGACGAAAAAATTGCTACACAATCTTCGCACACTGATTTTACAGATGTGCCCAAAAAATAAATTAATCTTATAATGGGGGTTGATTTTTCAACCCTCATTATGAAGTTTTGAAAGAGGAACTACCTTGGCAGATAAACGAGATTATTATGAAGTGCTCGGCGTTGCAAAAACGGCGAGTGACGACGAAATAAAAAAAGCATACCGCCAGAAGGCCAAGCAGTATCACCCCGACCTTCATCCCGGTGACAAAGAGGCAGAGGACAAGTTCAAGGAAGCAAACGAAGCCTACGAGGTGCTGTCCGATGCCGATAAAAAAGCCAAGTATGACCGCTTCGGTCACGCAGGCGTTGACCCGAATTACGGCGCAGGCGGTGCAGGTGGCTTTGGCGGCGGCTTCGGCGGAATGGATTTCGACCTCGGCGATATTTTCGGCAGTTTCTTTGGCGGCGGTTTCGGCGGTGGCGGCAGACAGGCAAACCCCAACGCTCCCCGCAGAGGCAGCGACACTCAGGCGAGAGTTACCCTTTCGTTTGAGGAAGCGGCAAAGGGTTGCAAGCGCACGGTTGAATTCAATCGTGTAGAGGTCTGTACGGATTGTCACGGCAGCGGTGCAGCATCGGGTACAAGCCCCGAAACCTGTCCCGAATGTCACGGCAGAGGTCAGGTCAATGTTCAGCAGCGAACACCCTTCGGCGTTATTCAGACCTCAAAGGCGTGCTCCAAGTGCGGCGGCAAGGGCAAGGTTATCAAAACACCCTGCCAGAAGTGCCACGGCAAGGGCGCAGTTGCAAAGAAGGTCAATGTCGAAGTCAACATACCCGCAGGTATTGATGACCGTCAGGTGCTCAATGTGCGCGGAGAGGGCAACAGCGGTGTCAACGGCGGTCCCTCGGGCGACCTGCACGTAACCGTGCTTGTCCGTCCGCACCCGTTCTTTGAGCGTGACGGCTACGATGTCTGGTGTGAAATCACAATCAGCTTTGCTCAGGCGGCACTCGGTGACATACTCGAGGTGCAGACACTTGACGGCAAGGTCAGATACGAAGTCCCCGCAGGCACTCAGCCCGGCACGGTATTCAAACTCCGCGGCAAGGGTATTCAGGTGCTCAACGGCAGGGGCAGAGGTGACCAGCTTGTAAGAGTTATTGTCAACGTGCCGAAGAATCTTTCTTCCAAGCAGAAGGATTTACTCCGTGAGTTCGATGCCGAATTCGGCTCAAAAACTCCCACGGGCAACGGCGAAGAGGACAAGAAGGGCTTTTTCGGTAAAAAGAAGAAATGATTGATACAATAATTTTTGATATGGACGGCACATTGCTCAACACGCTTGACGATTTAACCGACAGCGTCAACTATGCAATGGGGCAGATGGGTACCCCCTTACACACGGCGGACGAGGTACGTATGATGGTCGGCAACTCGGCACATCATCTGATTAAATGTGCTCTGCCCGACGATGCAGGCGAGGACGAAATCGCACGCTGTCTTGAGATTTTTGAAAAGCACTACCACGGCAATCTCCGCAACAAAACCGCACCGTATGAGGGCGTTATTGATATGCTCCGTGAGGTTAAGGCGGCGGAATATAAGCTGGCAGTTGTTTCAAACAAGGGCGATGCTTTCACAAAAGAGCTCACCCGTGATTTCTTCGGTGAGTATATCGCTACTGCAATCGGCAGGTGCGAGGCTTTTCCGCGTAAGCCTGCGCCCGACAGCGTGTGGCACGCTATGGAGCTGCTCGGCAGCGAAAAAGCAACCACCGTTTACGTCGGCGACAGCGAGGTGGACTGTATCACCGCGCGCAACGCAGGTCTGCCGTGTATCGGCTGTCTGTGGGGCTTCCGTGATAAAGAAACACTCGAAGCGGAAGGTGCGACAGCAGTTATTTCTCACCCGAGCGAGC
This sequence comes from Acutalibacteraceae bacterium, assembly GCA_045650165.1. Lineage (GTDB taxonomy): Bacteria > Bacillota > Clostridia > Oscillospirales > Acutalibacteraceae > UBA8612. The sequence goes on from JAZRQW010000044.1 coordinate 3,344, forward strand.
TTGTTAAAATAATAGAAAAAATATAAAAAACAGCCCGACTGTGAACACCGTAGGTTCGCAGTCGGGTTTTGAATTTATACTATTTTTCCGTTTCTTACTTTAACCTCAAAGGTTTTATGTATATCTGTACATGAGGTGCCGACGAGGACGGAGTAATCGCCGTCGTGCATTCCCAAGTTCATTTTGCGGTCGTAATAGAGGAAGGCTTCGTTGGGTACGGCAATGTTGAGCTTTACCTTTTCGCCCTTTTTAAGTTCCACACGCTTGTACGCCTTGAGCTCCTTTACGGGCATTACAACGTCACAGAATCTGCCCGAAAGATAAATCTGCACAACCTCTGCGCCGTCAAAATCGCCCGTGTTTTCTGCAGTGAGCTCAATATTCAGGCTGTCGCCGTTGTTTATGCACTCAAAATTATCAAGCGCAAAGCTTGTGTATGAAAGACCGTAGCCGAAGGGGTAGCGGGGGGAGCCGTCGTTTTCGACGTAGCCGTAGCCTCTGCCCGAGGGCTTGTATGAGTAGAAAAGCGGTACCTGACCGACAGTTTTCGGGAAGGTTATGGGCAGCTTTCCGCTCGGGCTGATTTCGCCGAAGAGGATTTCGCAAATTGCCTGCGCACCCTGTTCACCCGGGTACCACGCTTCAAGTATTGCTCCGCAGCCGTCAACCCAACTGCACATATCAACAGGTGAGCCGTTGAGAAGAATAACGGCGGAGTTCTGGTTTGCGGTAGTCATTCTGCGAATACTTTCTTCCTGGTCTGTCTTTACAACCATTTCAATTTTGCCGACTATGGTTGCGCTTTCGTCCTTCTGTACCGTGCGTGTAACACCCGGCAGGCGGATATCCGAGCGGTCAAGGCCTTCACCCTCAACAAGTGCTGTCATATAAACAGCGGCGTCACATTCGGCGGCAACCTTTTCGATATCTTCATCCTGAGCAAAAATAACCTCGGCATAGCCGTCAAGGTATTCCTTAAGATATTGGAGCGGTGTTTTTGCATCCTGAGCCGTCCATTCCACCTCGAACGGACCCGAGTAATTCTTGCCTACGGGAAAAACGTCCGCACCCATACCGAATACGGCGAGCTTCTTTATTTTATCACGGCTGAAGGGGAGTACACCCTCATTTTTGAGCAGTACCATAGCCCTGCGTGCGGTTTCAAGTGCAAGGTGCTTGTGCTCCTCGCAACGGACAAGTGCTTTCGCTTCTTCTCTGTCGGCAAAGGGCTTGTCCATTAGACCTACGGCGTACTTTGCCGTGAGCACACGTAAAAGTGCACGGTCAATATCTGCTTCGGTTATCCAGCCCTCGTTATATGCCTTCATCAGGTCGTCGTAAGAATTCTGCGGAAGGTCAACGTCAAGACCTGCCTTGAGGCTGTCTGCCTGTGCCTTCCACTCGGCATCATAAAGCTGATGTGCTTCCCACACACCCTCAACGGAGTTGTAGTCCGAAACGACAAAGCCTTCAAAGCCCCACTCACCACGCAGAATGTCGGTGAGCAGCTTTTCGTTACAGGTGCAGGGCACACCGTCCCAGCTGTTGTAGGCGGACATAATTGACATTGCGCCACCTTCTTTGATGCACTTTTCAAAGGGCTTTAAATAAACCTCACGCATTGTGCGTTCACAGGTGTCCGAAACGTTGGAGTCTCTGCCGCCGTAGGAGTAGTTGTCCGCATAGTGCTTCGGGGTGGCAATAACGCCGTTTTTCTGTAAGCCTCGGCAAACAGCCGCACCGAGGTCGGAATTAATCAGCACGTCCTCGCCGAAGGACTCGATTGTCCTACCCCAGCGGCAGTCACGCACAACGTTTACAACGGGGGTAAGTGCCTGCCTTACGCCGACAACGGCACACTCCTTGCCGATAACGTCGGCAATCTGTTCAACAAGGTCAACGTCAAACATCGAAGCCATACCGATAGGCTGGGGAAAGCAGGTAGCCATACCCCATTGCGCACCGTGAAGTGCTTCAGCGTGCTCAATCGGCGGAATTGACCGGGAATTCTGAGCCATACTCTTGCGGATATCCTCGTTTATCGCATCGACAACCTCTTCGGTCGGTACTGCACAGCCTCTCTGCTCGTGCAGGAAGTGACCCGGGTTGCGGAAATTGCCGAATTTGTACAGACGCCTTTCCTCATAATCCTCACGGATGGGGTAAAGCATCTGGCAGGAAAGCTGGCATATTTTTTCTTCGAGTGAGAGCTTACCCATAAGCTCTTTTGCACGCTCTGACGGAGTTTTATGCATAGTTTTTCTCTCCTTTTGAAAAGGTCAAATTCATAATACCACAACTTTTTCCAATTCACAAACAAATTTTATCATCGCTTTGCAAAAGCAATAAATGACTTATTCAGCTTTCGATAGGGTAAATTTGCAATTTCTTTGAGTGTATATGTTTTTATGAGGTTCTCAACAAATTTACAGCCGAGGTAATAGCCGACATCGGAGTGACCGTTGTAAGAGCACCGGTCAAGCCAACCGTCTTTATTCAGGTGATAAAAGTTTTCATCACCTGAAATTCAAAACGTCAATCGAGCGGTCAATACTATTAGTAAATGATTTTGGAACGGAGATAAAAATATGTGCACTGCAGTTGTTTATAAAACACGGGATTTATATTTTGGCAGAACGCTTGACAACGATTTTTCATACGGCGAAAAGGTTACGGTTACTCCGCGTAACTTTCTGTTGAAGTTTCGTCACGCTGATACAATTGAAAGCCATTTTGCAATCATCGGCACAGCCTTTGTTGCCGACGGCTATCCGCTATATTACGATGCCGCAAATGAAAAAGGGCTTTGTATGGCGGGGTTGAATTTTGTCGGCAACGCTGTTTACAACAAGCCTGTTGCAGGCAGGGATAATATTGCGCAGTTTGAGCTTGTGCCGTGGATTCTTGCACAATGCGAAACTGTTGAACAAGCAAAAACGTTGTTTGATAAAATAAATATCACAAACGAAGCCTTCAGTCGCGAGCTTCCGCCTGCACAGCTTCATTGGATTGTTGCTGACAAAATACAAGCGATAACTGTTGAATCAACCGCCGACGGACTGAGAATTTACGATAATCCCGTTGGTGTGCTGACAAACAATCCTCCCTTTGATATGCAGCTTTTTGCGCTCAATAATTATATGAGGCTTTCCGCAAAACCGCCCTTGAACACATTTTCGGACAAACTGGATTTAAACCTTTACAGCAGGGGGATGGGTGCAATCGGTCTGCCGGGCGATTTGTCCTCGCAGTCGAGATTCGTAAGAGCCGCCTTTGTAAAAATGAATTCCGTCAGCGGCAAAAGTGAAGAGGAAAGTGTGGGACAGTTTTTCCATATTTTGGGCTCGGTCGAACAGCAAAAGGGCTGCTGCGTGCTTGAAAACGGGAAATATGAAATAACTGTTTATACTTCGTGTTGTAATGCCGACAAGGGAATTTACTATTACACAACCTACACAAACCGACAGATTACCGCCGTGGATATGCACCGTGAAAACCTTGACTCCTGCGAATTGATACGCTATCCGTTTATTACGAAGGAACAGATAAAAAAGGTGAATTAAATAACAGTTTATCGGTGCGAAGCGCACCCCAAATGCTGCCTATTAAAAAGTATGCTTGTTTATTTAGGTGAATCAACGGCGGAGCTTTAAGTTTTATAATCATAAATATGGAAAATGCCGGCAGTTTGAACGGAGCAGGCTGACGGGCATTCAACTTAACTTCTATATCCGAGCGAGGGCGCCATAGGCGACAGAACAAACTAAAAAAACAGCTTAACCTTAAGAGCCGTTATGGCAGCAGAACAAAACATTTTTGTTCTGTCTGCCGAGCGGTGTTTATTACCGTCAGCCGTAAGCGGAGTGCTTATTGCCTCAAAAGTTTTTTTGGTTACTTTTGCAACGCGTGGCAAAAGTAACATTAAAACTGCTTAACAAACTTTAATTTGAGCTCCGCTTCCGTGTGCCCGCCTTGACAGCTCAGCGCATATAAAGTATAATAATACTGATTAATTATCTGTATAAGTATATCTTAATATAAAATATTATCTGAAAGGGCGGTCGGAATATGAAAAAGACAGCAAAGAGGCTTTTTTCGGTGCTTCTGTGTGCGTTGTTTGCGTTGTCTTTCTGTCTGTTTTCTTCTGCGCTGAGCACCAATGAATACGGTCTCGGACTTTCTGCCGGGGTGCAGGGAAATCAGTCTTCTGCCACGCTTAACATAAAACTCAAAAACTCCAACGGCTTTGATGTCAACGGGGTCTGCATAGATGTGACTGTTCCCAAGGGGCTTGATTTACAGGACGCAAAGACGGGGTCGGACGGATATTCCGTGCTTGTTGATACGCTTGCCGCAGGCGAAGCCTATGAAAACGGCTTTGTGTTTGTCGGCCGTGAATCCGCACCTGTTTCGGCTTCGGTTAACGGGAAAAGCAATGCAGTTCCGACGGCTATTGCAGTTATTGGTGCACTTGCGGTTGTTGCGTTGGTTGCCGTTCTTGCTGTCCGCAGGAAAAAAGCCGCTGCGCTTATGCTTGCCGTGCTTATGCTTCTGCCTTGTGCAGGTATTTTCGGTGTGCACGCTGTCGGTGTACAGGATTTGCGCAGTTTTACACTTGAAGAAAATATAAACATCAACGGCAAGGATTATCCTGTGCTGGTTACCGTTTCCTATCTTGCAAGTTCCGCAAAAAACAGTTATTTCAGTTTTGAAACCGATGAAGAATATGAGGTTTATAACAAGGGTACGGTTACACGCCTTACAACCGATTTTGGTGGCGTTGCCGCGGCAAACAGCTCGGTTAAGTCTGTTACTTATGCTGTTAAAAGTGAGGTTACGGGCAACACAGAAACAGGCTCGGCACAGCTTGTCGGTTGTGACTGGAGCATAGAAAAGCTTGCCCTTGTGCCCGGCGAAAACGAGGTTACGATTACCGCGGAGCTTGACAACGGTGATACGCAGACAAAAACATACAATCTCACCTATGACAGGGGCACGCTCTATCAGGCGAAGGAAAGCGAAGTCAAAGAAGAAAACGGCGAAAGATATATTGAAAATGTAATCGACATATATTTTGAAAACGGCGTTTCCGATGAGAGAATGGATGAAATCCTCAGCGAAAACGGCCTTGTGCGCATAGGCGAAGTCAACGGTATTTTCCTTGTGCAGGCAAGGGCAAAGGCAGACAGCTTTGCTGAGCTTGAGGCTCTGTGTGAAAAGCTTCAGAGCCTTGATGAGGTGTGCCTTGCGGTGACGGAAAAGGTTGTTGACATTGTTCTTGATTCTGAACCCAACGACCTGTGGCACTACGACACAAGCTACAAAGAGAAATGGAACGAAGCTCTTCCCAACGGCAACAACTGGAGTGTTGAAGCTATTGAGGCAATCAGCGCGTGGAAATACGAAAGCTACTTCGGCAAAGCAACGGTCGGAATTATTGATGGCGGCGTGTTTGTCAATCACGAGGATTTTGCCAACGGGCTTATAAAGTTTTCATCGACAATATATCAGAACGGCAACGTTGCCGGCGACCACGGCACACACGTTGCGGGCATAATAGGCGCAACAAGAAACAATACTGTGGGTGGCTCCGGTCTGCTCAGCAATGTTGAAATTTATGCCGCAAACTATAATGTGGGTTCGACAAACCAGATAACCAATGTTATTGATGCTGTTACATCGCAGGTCGAACACGGCGCAAAGTCAATAAACCTTTCAATAGGTATTGATAAAACATATGACGGCGTTAACAACCCGTACGAAAAAACACGCTCGGCTATTGAGCTTGCTTCAACTGCAGGCCCTTGCGCTGTGGGTATTCATAACCTTCTTTCTCAGGGCAAGGAGTTTGTTGTTGTTCAGTCTGCGGGTAACGGAACAATCGACACACGCTTTAAGGACTATACCACCAAGCGCAGTGATGATGCGACACAGAACGGACTGTATTGCTCGGTCAATCCCGACCACCGCAATACGGGCTATTACGGCTCGATGAGCAAAAATGCCATACAGAATGTTTATAACCGTATTATTGTTGTCGGCGGTATCCGAAATTACACAACTGCTGCCGATGGAGCCGAGTTCAAAATGTTTTATCTGTTCAATGAGCAGAAGGGCACCATTGCTCTGAGCAACGGTGGCGACAGAGTAGATATCTATGCTCCGGGCTACGATGTTTTCAGCACGATTACCAGTACCAAGCTGAATGATTTTACTTACAAATATGCGTGGATGACAGGCACCTCACAGGCGGCACCGATTGTTACTGCCGTTGCGGCTATGTGCTTTGCGATAAACCCGAATTTTACGGGTGAGCAGGTAAAGAATATTATTTGTGACGATGCAAATTCCACCCATACCGCACTTGACTATTCGCTTATAGATTCTGCAACAGGGCTTGATTATCATCCCTTTGAGGGCGACGGCAAGGTTATCAGTATGAAGCTTTGTGCCGAGGCGGCTCTGCGCACGGTCTGTGGCCCTGCAAAATACAACTTCTTTAATTCCGTAAAAAAAGAAGTCGATAAACTTAATCCCCAGGATTTTAAAAACTTTGAGGTTATGCAGGATGTGCTCGACAGCATTGATTCTGACTTTTATAACCTTTATGAATTCGAGCAGGATAAGGTAACCGATAAGACAAACGAGCTTATTGCCGCACTTGATAAGCTTGAAGAAAGAGGCAAGGCGGACTACACAGACGTCGAAAAGGCGAAAGCCGAAGCCGCCGCGCTTGATGCTTCGCACTATGTCGATTTCAGCGGTGTTACAAATGCAGTCAACGCAGTTGTTTACGGCAAATATGCTGACGAGCAGGCGCAGGTTGACCTTATGGCGAAGAACATCCGCGATGCGATTGCTGCGCTCGAAGTGACGACAAGCATTTCTTCAATTGATTGGAATGTTGTTGCGGATAATACCGAAAAAATTGTGGTTGTTTCGCCTGAATATATCAGAGAGCTCTCACCGATTCTTTCCGCAGGTAAGTGGAAGGTTAACCACGTGCCCAACGAAAACGGAAACTACTCGACGGGCAGTATTATTGCGCTGTCCGATGCAGAAGGTAATTTTTCAGATAATATATACACAGTTGTTGCGCTGGGTGATGTCAACGGCGATGCAAAGGCGGACGGTGAGGATGCTTTTATAATCTCACTGTGCACGAGCGGTATGCTCTCGCCCGAAGCAGCCGCGACACTTATCGCTTGTGATGCGGATTGCAACGGCATGATTGACGAGGAGGACTTCCTGCTTCTTGAGCGTTGCGGTCTGTTTGACGACTATATAGACAACAGGTATCAGGAGGCGGCTCGATGAATATTCTTGCAATAGGCGATGTTGTGAGCACGGTCGGCTGTGAATACCTGCGCAGAAAACTTCCTGCCCTGAAGAAAATGTACGGCGTTGATTTTTGCATAGTAAACGGCGAAAATTCAGCCGCAGGCAACGGTATCACACCGCAGTCGGCAGACTATCTTTTCGACAGCGGTGCGGACCTTATCACAACGGGTAACCACGTTTTCAGACGGCGTGAAATTTACGACCGTCTTGACACGGACAGAAATATTATCCGCCCTGCAAACTATTACGCAGGCAATCCCGGCAAGGGATATGCCATTGCTGATATGGGCAGCGTTAAAATAGGCGTAATCAACCTTGCGGGCAATGCGTTTATGGAGGGTTCAAACCCTTTTACCGCCGCAGATGAGGTGCTCAGAAACCTTGGCGACTGTCGCATTGTGCTGTGTGATTTTCACGCAGAGGCAACGGGCGAAAAAAGGGCACTCGGATTTTATCTTGATGGCAGGGTAAGCGCTGTTTTCGGCACGCATACTCACGTGCAGACCGCAGATGAGCAGATTCTGCCAAATGGTACGGGCTACATTACTGACCTTGGTATGGTCGGCACAGTCAATTCCGTGCTCGGCGTTTCACCCGAGGCGATAATCACAAAACTCAAAACGGGTATGCCCACACGCTTTGATAATAACGAGGGCGAATGTATGCTCAACGCCTGCCTTTTTGAAATTGATAAGCAAAGCGGTAAAACCACCGCGGTTCAACGAATAAATATCAGAGGCTGAAAATGAAAAGAATAAAAAGAATCATAGCTCTGCTTCTGGCTGTCTGTCTTTGTGCAGGTCTTTGCGCCTGCTCGGACAATGCGCAGACGCCTGAGCAGGACACGCCGTCGCACGACGAAACGGCTGAGCCGAAAATCACCTGTCCGCTAACCCTTCCCGTGGCGCACAGCGACACGCTCGACCCCTTCAAAGCACAAAGTGCCGTCAACCGCTCGCTGATAACTCTGCTTTACGACCCGCTTGTAACGGTCGGTGCGGATTTTCAGCCGCAGCTCATTCTTGCGGACAGCTACAGCCTTAACGGTAAAACGCTCAGCATTACACTCAAAAAAGCATATTTTACGGACTCTTCGGCAGTTACCGCCGCCGATGTGGAATACTCTTTTGAGAAGGCGAAGAAAAGCGACTATTATTCCGCACGCCTTTCCAATATATCTTCTGCGGACGGCTCGGGCAACACAGTTGTGTTTACACTCAGGAGTGATGATGTTCTTGCGCTCTCGTGTCTTGATTTCCCGATAGTCAAGGACGGTACGGTGCAGGCACAACATGACAGCACCAACCTTTACGAAATTGCGCCTCCCGTAGGCTCGGGAAGATATGTGCTCAAGGGCACTGTGCCCAACGCCACACTTGTTGCAAACAAAAGCAATGTCCGCGGTTTTGACCCCTATATAACCGAAATCAATCTCTTTGAGGTCACAGATTCCGACGGAATGGCGTACGGACTTCAGATTGGCAACTACGACTGCTGGTACAACGACCTTTCTTCGGGCGAATACACCCGCGTAAACGCAGGCCTTGCCGTAGTGCCCACAAACAACTTTGTTTATCTTGCTTTCAACTCCGACAAAACAATTTTTCAGCAGACTGAGGTGCGCAAGGCGGTTTCAATGCTGATTGACCGCGAAAGCATAGTTTCAATGGGTTTCCAGGGCCACGCAACGGCTTCGGTGCTTCCCTTCAACACTGCGTGGAGTGGAATTGAAAACATTGCCGTAAATTCGGCAACAATCGCACAGACTCAGGCTGCGTTAAACCTGCTTGAAGGCGCAGGCTACACCAATATAAACGGCTACGGCTACCGTGCCTCACGCACAAGGAGCCTTAATTGTACGCTCACGGTTTGTTCGGATAACCCGTTCAAACTGGCGGCGGCACAGCAGATTAAGGAGCAGCTGGCGGCAGTCAATTTCAATGTGAAAATAGTTGAACTTGGCTATAAGGATTATGTTCAGGCAATTGCAAACGGCGAATTTGAAATGTATCTGGGTGAAATCAGAATCCCCGCCAATATGGATTTGTCGCAGTTCTTCAACCACAACGGTGCGGCAAACGCCGTTATGGAAGCGGAAATTGAGGAAGGCCTGTGGGAACTTAATCCGAGCGTTGACGCTTACAGAAGTTTCGTTTCGGGCAGTCTTTCGCTGACGGACTTCTGCCTGCTTTTCGATAAGGAAACACCCTTTGTGCCCGTGTGCTTCCGCAATGCGGTGCAGGTCTATTCAAGGGATTTCACAACGGAAATTTCGGGCACCTGTTACGATAATTTTTACGGTATAGATAAATGGCAAACAAAAGTGGAGGAAAAATAAATGATAAAGCTTGAAAACCATCTTGGCACAATCGAAATTTGTCAGAGCTATTTTTCAACGCTGATAGGCCGTGCCGCTTCGTCGTGCTTCGGCGTTGCAGGTATGGCAAACAGTAACAAGCGCCAGCAGTTGCGTGCGATTCTGCGAAAGGCGAAGATTTTCGATGACCAGGGCGTTATAGTCCGCAACACCTCGGACGGTCTTGTAATCGAACTGCACATAGTTGTAACATACGGACTCAACATTTCCGAAATCTGCAAGAGCATTACCAACAAAGTGCGTTACACCGTGGAAAACGCCACAGGTATGCAGGTGCACGAGGTAAAGGTTTATGTTGACGGCATGAAGGCTGAAGAAAGCTGAGGTATAAAACAAATTGATTAACGGTAACATTCTGCGCGACGCGATTATTTCCGCCGCAAATAATATAGATAACAGCCGTAAAGCGGTTGACGCACTTAACGTTTTCCCTGTGCCTGACGGCGATACGGGTACAAATATGTCTATGACAATAAAGGCTGCCGCCCGTGAGTTGGCGCTTCTGCCCGACTCAAGTACGGTCAGCGATACTTCCGCAAAAGCGGCATCTGCCCTTTTAAGAGGTGCTCGTGGCAACTCTGGTGTTATACTTTCGCTTGTTTTTCGCGGCTTCTCAAAAGCACTCAAGGGTCTCGAAACAGCAGACGCAAAGGCGCTTGCAAAGGCGCTGGCAGAGGGCACAAAAGCCGCCTACGGTGCGGTTATGAAGCCGACAGAGGGCACTATCCTCACTGTTGTGCGTGAAGCGAGCGAAAAAGCCGCCGCAATCGCAGACGACTGTGCTACGGCAACAGATTTGTGGAAAGAAAGCTGTGCCGCAGGTAACGACGCCCTTGCAAGAACACCCGATATGCTGCCCCAGCTCAAAAAAGCAGGCGTTGTTGACGCAGGCGGGCAGGGTCTTATGCTCATTTTTGAGGGAATGCTGAATGTCTTTGAGGGCAACGGCATTATCCCCTCACAGACGGATGACCCCGCAACGGCGGTAAAGCCCGTTGCAGCCGCTACGGTAAACGAAGAAATCAAGTTCGGCTACTGTACCGAATTTATTGTAAACCGCACGGGAAGCGACCCGTCCGAAGCGCTTAAACTCCGCGCTTATCTCGAGTCTATCGGCGACTGTGTTGTAGTTGTTGACGACGAAGAAATAATCAAGGTGCACGTTCACTCAAACGACCCCGGCAACGCTATTCAGGAGGGTCTCAAATACGGCGCACTCGTAAATATCAAAATTGACAATATGCGCTTCCAGCACAGCAACAACGTTGTTGAGGGCGCACCCATGAGCGAAAACGCCGCAGGTGAAGAGGCTATGCCCGAGGCGGCACCGATTGAAAAGCAGTTCGGCTTTGTTGCCGTCTGCGCAGGTGCAGGCTTTGAGGAAATGTTTTATCAGCTTGGTGCAGATATGGTTGTAAGCGGCGGTCAGACAATGAACCCCAGCACGGACGACATTCTCCGTGCCGTGCTCGCAACACCTGCAGAACACGTTTTCATTCTGCCCAACAACAAAAATATAATTATGGCGGCTGAGCAGGTTATCCCGATGTGTGAAAAGGGTATCAGCGTGCTTCACACAAAAACCGTACCGCAGGGTATTGCCGCAATGCTCAGCTTTGACGAAACAATTTCTGCCGACAAGAACCACCTTGAAATGATGAAGGCGGCAGGCAGAGTCGGCACGGGTCTTGTTACCTTTGCCGCGCGTGACAGCGAGGTTAACAACCAGAAGGTACGCAAGGGTGAAATCCTCGGTATGGAAGAGGGCAAAATCACCGTGCTTGAGCGCGATGTTATCAAGGCAGGCTACAAGGTAGCCAGAAGGCTGTACAGAAAACACGATGCTTCGATGATAACCATTTACTACGGCGAGGAAGCAAACGAAACTCAGGCAGAAGAACTTGCCGCACTCATAGGCTCACGCTGTCAGAATGCGGAAATTTCCGTAATCAATGCAGGTCAGCCCGTATATTACTTTACGATTGCAGTTGAATAAACTATGCTTAAATTTTCAAGCGACATTCAATATCTCAAGGGGGTAGGCGAAGCCCGTGCCAAGCTGTTCCGGCGGCTTGGCGTGGACAGCGTCGGCTCCCTTGTGCGCCTTTATCCGAGGGCTTACGAGGATTGGAGCAGTACTGTTTCAATTCTCGATGCCGTGCCGGGTGAAACCTGCTGCATAAAAGCAACGGTCTGCGCGCCGATTACTCACGCTCTTATCAGAAAGGGTATGACGATTTACAAGACCGAGGCGACAGACGGCGAAAGCATAATGAAAATTACTATTTTCAACAACCGCTTTGCCGCAGATAAGCTCAAAGAGGGCGAAGAATACCTCTTCTTCGGCAAAGTTTCCGCCTACGGATACACGAGGGAAATGTCCTCGCCGCAGATTGAAAGAGCGGTTACGGGTGAGAGAATACGCCCCATTTATCCGCAGACACAGTCGCTCACCTCACGCACGATTGAGGGCTGTGTAAAGCGTGCACTTGAAACGCTTGAAGCATTGCCCGAGGATGTGTTGAGCGAAGAAATCCGCAGCAGATACGCCCTCTGCTCCTTTGGAAATGCTCTGCAAAAAATCCATTTCCCGAAAACGCAGGCAGACGTTATGACCGCACGCAGAAGGCTTAGTTTTGAGGAGCTTTACGTTTTGCAGACGGGTCTTATGCTCCTGCGCGGCAGAAGCCGCAAGAAAACGGGATGTAAAATCGGAACAGATTATTCAGCCGAATTTTTCTCGCTCCTGCCCTTTGCCCCTACGGGCGCACAGCAGCGTGCCGTTGCCGAAGCGGTAAATGATATGTCGGGCGCAACGCCTATGAACAGACTGCTTCAGGGCGATGTCGGCTCGGGTAAAACCGCGGTTGCCGCCGCGCTGAGCTATGTTTGTGCAAAAAACGGATATCAGACCGCCATTATGGCGCCGACAGAAATCCTTGCACAGCAGCATTACAAAACCTTTGCAAAGCTGCTTGAAGCCACCGATTTAAAGGTGGAACTGCTTGTCGGCTCAACACCGGCAAAAGAGAAAAAACGAATAAAGCAAAGCCTTGCTATGGGCGAAACCGATATAATAATCGGCACACACGCCCTTATTCAGAAAGATGTTGAGTTTAATAAACTCGGACTTGTCGTGACGGATGAGCAGCACCGCTTCGGTGTCGGTCAGCGCAGCGCGCTTGGCTCAAAGGGCTATAACCCCCATACGCTCGTTATGTCCGCAACGCCTATTCCCCGTACGCTTGCGCTTATTATCTACGGCGACCTTGATGTGAGTGTGCTTGATGAATTGCCCGCAGGCAGACAGAAAATCGAAACCTATGCCATCGACGGCACAATCAGACAGCGTGCCTACGGCTATGTTAAAAAGCACCTTGACGAAGGCAGACAGGGTTACATAGTATGTCCGCTTGTTGAGGACAGTGAAACGCTTGAGCTTGCCGCCGCAGAGGACTATGCCGAAAGAATAGCGAAAAAAGAATTTGCAGGCTACAGCGTCGGTCTGCTTCACGGCAAGATGAAGCCCAAAGACAAGGAAGCGGTTATGGCGGATTTTGCAAGCGGTAAAATCCAGCTTCTTGTTTCCACAACGGTTATCGAGGTCGGCGTCGATGTGCCCAACAGCGTTATTATGGTTATTGAAAACGCCGAACGTTTCGGACTTTCACAGCTTCACCAGTTAAGGGGACGTGTCGGCAGAGGAAAGCACAAATCCACTTGTATTCTTATTTCCGATGCCAAGGGCGAAACCGCACAGCGCAGACTGAAAACTATGTGTCAGACAACAGACGGTTTTAAAATAGCTGACGAAGATCTGAAACTGAGAGGTCCGGGCGATTTCTTCGGCGCAAGGCAGCACGGCCTGCCCGAAATGAAGATAGCTGACCTTTCAAGTGATATGGAATTACTCAAGCAGGCACAGCAGGCGGCAAAGGACACGCTCAGCCTTGACCCTGCCCTGCGAAGCGAACAAAACGCACCGCTCAAAGCCGCAGTAATAGAATTGTTTGAGCGTATGGGCCCCAACGGTATGAACTGATATATCAAAAAAGCATAGCGGTTAAACGCGAAAGGTATTGAAAATATAATAATTTTGTGGTAAAATCAATGAACAGAGTTTATGCTCTTGTGTGATTAAGAAACAAAAATTAAAAAGGAGGACAGAACGCCATGTCACTTACAGAAATCATCAACGGTCTTTTCAATTTCCTTGATCAGCTTCAGAATTTCCTTTTTAACTTCGGCGACATCGCTCAGAAGTTCTTTGACATGCTTCCGTAAAACCCTAAAGCCACACCGCTGAAAAATGCGGTGTGGCTGATTACTGTTTATTATGGCTTTTTGCCTGAATATATCTGTTAACTGTATTCCTGATGAAAGGGGAAAATAAATATGAACTACAAAATGCAGCTCACGCCCGATGAGATAGAAATTCTCAACGGCGCAAAGGGCGAAACCATGGCAAAGGTTATGAAAACCCTTGTTATGTACGGTGATGCTTTCGGTGCAACAAAGATGGTGCCCGTAACAAGCAAGAAGGGTCACCTTGTTACAAGCTTCGGCCTCAAGGTTATGAGCCCTGTTTATGACCTTATGGACCAGCTTATTGCAGGCGGTGCTCTTTCGGGCCAGAAATTCTCTGTTGACCCCAAGCCGCTTGATCCCAAGGTTCCCGCAAACTTCCTCCAGAAGCTCATCTTCAACAAGTTCATGTATTCCAAGCAGGATGAGTACGATGAGCAGCTTCGTAAGCTCGGCCTTATCGATGACAAGTCCTACACCTGTACCTGCTATATGGACGAGGTCGGCAACATCCCCGTAAAGGGCGACGTTCTCTCCTGGGCAGAGTCATCTGCGGTTGTTTACGCTAACTCCGTTATCGGTGCAAGATGTAACCGTAACTCAGGTATCATCGAGCTGTTCGGCTCAATCATCGGCAAGGTTCCCTACTTCGGCCTTGTAACAGATGAGGGCAGAAAGGCAACATGGGTTGTCGAAGTCAAGACAACAAAGAAGCCCGAGGCACAGATTCTCGGTTCCGCTATCGGTATGAAGGTTATGGAAGATGTTCCCTACATCAAGGGTCTCAACCAGTGGATCGGCACAGAGCTTGACGGCGATACCAAGGCTTACCTCAAGGACTTCGGTGCTGCTACAGCTTCCAACGGTGCTGTCGGCCTTTATCACATCGAAAACCTCACTCCCGAAGCTGTTGAGCAGGGAGAGAGCCTTATCGCAGAGGGCGCACAGGTTTACGTTATTGACGATGCAGAGCTTGCAAGAGTTCAGGCTAACTACCCCGTAATGTGGAAGGATAAGGAAGCGACACCCAAGCTTTGCTTTGTCGGTTGTCCGCACCTTTCACACGCTCAGCTTATCGAGTGGACAGACAACGTTGTTGCAGGCCTCAAGAAGAACGGCCGCAAGAAGGTTTCCATCCCCACCGTATTCACAGCCGCACCTGCCGTTGTTGAAGAGTTCAACAAGACAGCAAAGGCTAAGGAGCTTGCAGCTACAGGCGTTATCCTCAGCTACATCTGTCCGCTGATGTATATGAACAACCCGCTTTGCAAGAAGATGCCCGTTATCACAAACTCCAACAAGCTCAGAACTTATACAACCTCCCGCTACTACAGAAGCGAGGAGATTCTCGATATCATCACAAAGGAGGCAAAGTAAGATGAAACAGTTTAAGGGACGTCCCGTAGTTGCAGGCAAATGCTCTGCTCCCGCCCTCGTTTCTCACGGCGGTTTCAACACACTCGCTTCCTTCCAGAACGCTCTGCAGTTCGGTGACAAGCAGGCCAAGTGCGGCGACCAGAACAACGCAGACCTCTACCAGAAGCCCATGGTCGGCACAGCTCTCTGCCTGCCCCAGACTATCGGCTCCACAACAGGCGGTATGGTTCTCTACTGCGCAAAGGTTATGGAGAGAAACCCCGCTTGTATGCTCTTCTCCGAGCACATTGACTCACTCGCTTGCGCAGGTGCAGTTCTCGGTGCTGTCTGGACAGATTCTCCGATGCCCGTTATCGACTGCCTCGGCGAAGAGTTCCTCAACTACGTCAAGGACGGTATGAAGATTACCGTTGCTGAAGACGGAACAGTTACAGTTGAATAATTAAAAGCAATCAAAGACCTCTGCTCTTGGTTTCAAGCGCAGGGGTCTTTTGTTGTCGGTTTATACAATTACGGCATAGCACAGTTGTGCACTATAACAAAGGTGTTATACAACATATACAAATATTAATATCGCAATTTGTGCAAAAAGACTTGACAAATGTTACAAATGTGAATAGAATGTAAATGTAATCAAACGAAAGGAGGAAACACAACGATGTATTCACAGTATCTCATCAAAGAGGAAAAGAGCCTTATCAAGGAAATCTCCAAGGAGAAGAACATCTTCAAGAAGATTGTTAAGGCAACAAAGCTGAACGCACTTCTCGTTTACATGGCAAACAACGTTGCTTAAGTAAACGGGAGGCAGTTCACCAGAGTAACAATGGTTTAATAAAAAATCATTGTTTACAAACGGGTAAGCAAATCGGGTCGAAAGACCTGTTTATATAGATAGCAATTCCCCTTTTTTAAAAATTCAAGGACATCCGATAACGCTCGGATGTCCTTTTTTGCATTGTTTATTAAAAATTGTTTTCGTCATTTAAAACTGCGTGCGCACAGCGTATGCCGTCAACACCTGCGGAAACAATGCCGCCTGCATAACCTGCGCCCTCGCCGCAGGGATAAATGCCGCCGATATTGCACTGATAATACTCATCGCGCGTTATTCTTACAGGTGATGATGAACGGCTTTCAGGTGCTGTGAGCACAGCATCGTGCAGGGCAAAGCCCTTGAGCATTCTGTCCATTTTCGGCAGAGCGTCCGCAATTGTGTCCGTAACCTTTTTCGGCAGGCAGAGCCTGATATCCGAGGGTGTAACACCGGTAGGACAGCTCGGCTTTACATTGCCTAAGCCTTCGCTCGGACGGTTTTCAAGGAAGTCGCCCACAAGCTGCGCAGGTGCTTTGTAATCACCGCCGCCAAGCTCAAACGCCTTGCTCTCGATTTCTCTTTGCAGGTACATACCCGCCAACGGATGCTCACTGCCGAAATCGGCAGGCTCAATGCCGACAAGAATTGCTGAGTTGGAGTTTTCCTTGTCACGGGCATATTCGCTCATTCCGTTTACAACCATTCTGCCTTTTTCGCTTGAAGCGGCAACAACAGTACCGCCAGGACACATACAGAAAGTGTAGGCACCTCTGCCGTGCTCGGGGTGGCAGGCAAGCTTGTAGTTAGCCGCGCCGAGCTTCGGGTGGCCGGCAAATTCGCCGTACTGTGAGCGGTCGATAAGCTCTCTCGGATGTTCGATTCTCGTGCCGACGGAAAACGGCTTCTGTATCATCTTAACGCCGCTTTCATAAAGCATTTCAACCGTATCTCTTGCGGAATGTCCAATAGCCAGAATGACTGTATCTGTTTCAAGTTCGATAGTTTTACCGACCTCGTTTTCGTATCTGATACCGTGTATAAAGCCGTTTGCGACAATAATTCCCGTCAGCCTGCAACGGAAAAGCACTTCGCCGCCCATGGCGATAATTTCTTCACGCATCGACTTTACAACGCCGCCGAGCTTGTCCGTGCCTATGTGCGGATTTGCCGACCAAAGAATTTCCTGCGGTGCACCGTGGCGCGCAAACTCAAGGAAAACCTGTCTGCAAAGGGTGTCTTTGATACCTGTTGTCAGCTTGCCGTCGGAAAATGTTCCTGCGCCGCCTTCACCAAACTGAACATTGCTGTTTTCGTCAAGAAGCTTTTCTTCCCAGAAGGTACGCACAGCCTTTGTACGCTGTTCAACACAGTCGCCTCGCTCAAGCACTATGGGTCTGAGTCCTGCCTTTGCAAGAGTCTGTGCCGCGAAAATACCTGCGGGGCCGAAGCCGACAACAACGGGGCGCAGGGAAGATGTGCGCTTGTTTTCGGGTAAAGTGTAGCTGAACGGCGTGTACTTTTCAGCCTTGCCGTCCTTCGCCTTGGCGATGAAAGTGTCCTCATCACCGTCAACGGTTACGTTTATGTGGTAAACAAAGCTGACCTCGCTTTTTTTGCGTGAGTCAACGGCACGTCTTGCAACCTCAAGGCTTGTTATCTTTCTTGCAGGACAGCGCAGAATCTTTGCCGCCGCCGCAAGCAGCTCACTTTCGCCCGCTTCAACGGGAAGTTTAATCTGGTTAATTCGTATCATAATTATTGTCCTTTGCGCTTAATGAATCTATTGTATTATATTTAGTTACTTTTGTAAACAATATTTATAAATTGACAGTTAAAGTCTAAAATGTTATGCTGATATCAGTTGATTTGTTGGAGTGTGCTTTATGAAAAAAAAGCTTCTTTTTGTAATGGAATCAATGAGCAGCGGCGGCGGTGAACGCAGCCTGCTCAGCCTTTTGCAGCTTGTGGATTATGATAAATATGATGTTGACCTTGCCTTGTTCAATCCTACGGGTCTTTTTATTGATATGATACCGGAAAGTGTCAATATAAAGTCCTTTGGAAAAGAATATGACAGGTTTACTCTTGCGTTTAAGGATAGCGTAAAATCGTATCTGCTCAAGGGCGATTTTACGGGCGCATACAACAGAATTATGTATTCCCGTACCGTTAACAAAAAGGACGGCAGTTCACTTTACCGTGACCAGCTTGCGTGGAAATATATGCGTTGTGCTTTTGCAAACTCCCTGCCTGAATACGATGCGGCGATAGGTTATCTTGAGGGAAAGCCGAACTTTTTCGTTGCGGACTGTGTTAAAGCAAAGGTAAAAATCGGGTACATACACAGCGATTACAGAAAACTGGAAATGGACAAAAATTTCGATGAAAAAATATTCGAAAAATTGGACTATGTTGTGGGTGTATCGGAAAAATGTGCCGATATTCTGAAAGAAGAATTTCCTGCGTTGAAAGAAAAAATCCGAGCGGTTGAAAACATAACTTCGCCCAAGGTTTTAAGAAAAATGGCAGAAGAAAAAGTGTGCGAATACGAAAACGCAAGCACCAAAATTCTTCTTACGGTTGGAAGAATTTCGCCACCTAAAGGCTACGACATCGCCGTTGAGACGGCAGAAATTCTTGTCAAAAACGGTGTGGATTTCAAGTGGTTTGCGATAGGCAAGGGCGAGCTTAAAGGTGAAATTGAAGAAAAAATCAAACAGAAAAATCTTGAAGAGAAATTCATACTTCTGGGTGAGCGCTCAAACCCCTACCCGTATATAGCAGGCTGTGATATCTACGTTCAGCCGTCATATTTTGAGGGCAAATCGATTGCAATTGATGAGGCAAAGTGCTTTGCAAAGCCGATTGTTGCAACAAAATTTACAACCGTTCTCGACCAGCTTGCCGACGGCGAAACAGCCTTGCTTGCCGAAATCAATGCCGAAAGCGTAGCAGAAAAAATTATGCAGCTTGTTGCCGATAATGAGCTTTGCAGGGCTTTGAGCGAAAACCTGAAAAAAGAAAAACTCGGCAACGAGGAAGAAATAGAAAAATTTTACAATATGTTGGATTGACCCCACAAATCTTTGACAAATTGTAATAATTCTGAAAGAAATTCTAAAAAACCGGGTGCTAAAGTTAAGGCAGAGAGGAGGAAAGCATATGTACAACGTTCTCGTTTGTGATGACGATGCCGCAATAGTAAATTCTATTGAGATTTATCTGCAGCTTGAGGGCTTCAACGTTTTCAAGGCATTCAACGGCAGACAGGCTGTGGAAATCGCTTCACAGCAGGAACTTCATTGCATTGTTATGGATATAATGATGCCCGAAATGGACGGGCTTCAGGCGACTCTGCGCCTGCGCGAAAAGAGTAACGTGCCTATAATTATGCTCTCTGCCAAAAGCCAGGACACCGACAAAATTACTGGGCTTGGCTTTGGTGCGGATGATTACGTCACAAAGCCGTTCAATCCCCTGGAGCTTGTTGCAAGGGTGAAATCCCAGGTGCGCAGGTTTATGAGCCTTGGCGGCAACGCCGAGCCGACCGACACCTGTATTGTAACAGGCTCACTTGTGCTGGATACTGAGGCGCGTGAGGTTACCGTTGACGGTGAGGCGGTTAAGTTGACCGCAACGGAGTACGGCATACTTGAGTATCTGATGATAAATCTCGGCAGAATTCTTACCACAACGCAGATTTACGAGGCGGTGTGGAACGAGCCGTCATACTCAACGGACAAAACGGTTACGGTACATATCAGAAGGATAAGGGAAAAGATTGAGCTTGACCCGAAAAATCCGAAATATCTGAAGGTGGTGTGGGGACTTGGATACAAAATTGAAAAAATATAAATTAATACGAATTATTTGCTTTTTACTTAGCATAGTCTGCGTTTGCACAAGCGGCTTTGCCGTTTACCGCGGAATTTCTTTTGGCGTTCAGGCGGGATATTTTTACGGCGTGGATAATTACAGGGAAGCGGTATACGATACCCGTCGTTCCACAAGCTTTCTTTACGAGGTGGGTCTTTCCTATTACGCTTTGCGCCGTGCCTTTGTAACCTATAACGACGGCGCAATTTTCGAGGACGAGGCTTTTAAAAAGCACCTTGAAGAAAGAGCTACCGAGCGTGTGGAAGAAATAGTCAGGGAGGATTCGGAGCAATATCAGCAATACGCCGACGAATATAACAAATGGTTGAGGCAGATTAATGTTGACAATGGAGGCTATTATGGCGAATCAGCTTGGCTTGAGGGTCACGGGACTCTTAGCCCGGATGACAGCCACCCGTTTAGTGAGGATAGCTATTTTATGCTCAATGCTGACCGTACGGTTGGCATTAACGTTGAAAATATACGCAAGGATGCCGAGTTTAACTTAGGTGAGGATTTCAACCTTGACATTTACAAAAACGAGTATAAGCACCTGAAATATTATTTGTCTACGCTCGGTGCTTTGCAGTATTTCCTTGTTGATAACACAACGGGTAAAATTTACACAAACAGCGGCTTTAAAACCGCCGAAGAGTTTCAGAAAGCTTATGCTGACAAAACATGGTTTGTTTCTTCATCCGATAACTTCCAGACCGTAACAGTGGGCGAAGAGTTCAAAAAAATAAGCAATTCTTCAATGTCGCCTTCGTATTACCGTTATGGCACGGACGATACGGAGCTTGTCCAGACGAAGGACGGCGTTATATTAAGCCCGTCCAACTATATGTACGAGTTCCTGACTGCGATCCGTTACGGCTATTCTCATTATTATAGTGAATATGATTATGTAATCGGCTCATCTACGCTTTTTGAAGCAGGACCGTGTACGGTTTACCTGAGCTATGATTTTTCCAATTGCTCAGGTGATACAGACCCGTTCTGGGATATTGAAGTGAATTATCAGTATGCAGCAGGCAACCTTGAAAGAGACGTTATAATCGGCGTTGTGTCAATCGCATTGCTTCTGATTCTTACTTTGATTATTCTTATTCTTGCCGGCAAAAAGCCCGTGCACCTCAACTGGCAGAACAAAATCCCCGGTGATTTACACCTGATTATTTCAATCGCGGCGGCGGTGGGAATGGGTGTCCTTACTTTCTGGTGTGCGGTATATGCTCTGGAATATTACGAGAGCAGGGGTGTGTTTTATCCTCTCTGTTGGGTAGCCGCTATCGCTTCGGCTGTTGTCTGCTACTCTCTTCTTATTAACGGACTGGTTACCTTTATTCAGAATATAGCAGGTAAGGTATTTGTAAAGCGGCTGTTTATTCTGCTGCCCATAAGGCTGATTAAGAAACTGGTACAGCGCCTTACCGCAAATAAAACTCACCTCAAAAACGGTGTAAGACGCCGGTTTATGATAATTGTTCCGATTTATGCCCTTATATCGGCGGTGTGCTGGTTGACTTTGGCATCACTGTCGTGGGAAGTTGGGCTTGCCATATTTATCGGAATCGTACTTCTTCTTATAAGCGTTGCTTTTTTTGTACTGCTCTATTATTACGCAAAGTCACTCGACAAAATCCGTGAAACGGTTGCCAAAACTCAGCAGGGCGATTTTGACGTGCAGTTTGACTGTAACAGTATGCCAAAAGCTATGGTTGATTTCGCTTCCGATATTTCCGAAATGCGAAGCGGAATGCAGCTTGCAATTGATTCTGCCGTGCGTGAGCAGAAGGCGAAAACAGAGCTTATCACAAACGTTTCGCACGACCTTAAAACTCCGCTTACTTCAATTGTTACCTATGCCGACCTTATTGCACGCAGTACCGAAGGCAATGAGGAAGTGAAGGAATATTCCGAGGTGCTGACCGAAAAATCAATGAGATTAAAGCACCTTATTGATGACCTCACCGAAGCTACCCGTGTTTCAACGGGCGCAGTAGAGCTTCACCCGACAAAGGTTAATCTTTGTGAGCTTGCGGCACAGGCTGTAGGCGAAAACACGGATGCGTTTGAAAAAAGCAGCGTTGAGCCGATAATCAGCAACAACGGCAAAAACCCCGTTGTTTTTGCAGACGGGCAAAAGACCTACCGTGTGCTTGAAAACGTTATTTCAAACATAACAAAGTATTCTATGCCCGGCACAAGAGCCTATGTGACCGTAGGCGAAGAAAACGGTATGGGCTCGGTTGTTTTCCGCAATATTTCCGCCGCACCGCTTAACATTTCCGCTGACGAGCTTATGGAACGCTTCGTAAGGGGCGATTCCGCAAGAACAGGCGAGGGCAGCGGATTGGGACTTTCGATAGCAAAAAATCTGTGCGAGCTTCAGGGCGGAAAATTTGAAATCAGCATTGAGGGAGATATGTTTACTTCCCGTGTGCTGTTGCCTTTAGCGTAAGGCAAATATATTGCCCCAACAATAATAAAAAAAGCTTTCCCATTCAAAGGGAAAGCTTTTTTTGTCAATGAAATTCCGATGCGTCGATATAATACCCGACCAGAAAATTCTTTTTGTTTGCGGCAAATTCGGCGGAGCTGAATTCATATCGCTTAGCCGCAGTCGGGAAACGGTTGTATATATAGATTCTGCCTCGGTCGTTTTCTATTGCGGCGGCGTGAGGGATTGAAAAAAGTCCGCCCGTTTTACAAATTATTATTCCGCAGTAGCCTTCTTTGAATTTTTCGCAGAAGGAAGTGAAATCTCTGTCGAGATTTACGGGGATATAGTGTGAGGAAAAGTAGCGGAAAACACGAAGCGGACGTGCACCCAGAAGACCCAGCGGTGAGCGTGCACGGATATACAGCTCTCTTGCAATGTCAGCCAGCACCGCAGGGCGGTTGAGCAGAAGCATCAGGTTGTAAACAGCTATAACCGCACTGCCCACGGCGGAAAACGGGCGCAGACCGAAGCGCATTCTGCTGCAACGGTGCACCGCCTGACCGTTTATAAGGGTGTGGGGATCACCAAGGGTTTTGTTGTGTTTGTGGTTGCTTTTTTCGAGCATATCAGACCGATTCTTCCTTGAGGTTGAGTGTGATTGAGTCGTGGTTGAGCTTGAGCTTTGTCAGCTTTATGCCTGCAGCATTGAACATTCTTTTGGAGGCTCTTGTGCCGGGTGTGTCGGCGTACTTGTCCGAAAGATATACAACCTGTGTGATGCCGCTCTGGATAATTGCCTTTGCGCACTCATTGCAGGGGAAGAGTGCAACGTAAATCTTACAGCCTCTCAGGTCGCCGCCTGCGTTGTTGAGAATTGCGTTGAGCTCAGCGTGGCAGACGTAGGGGTACTTTGTGTCGTACTCGTCGCCCGAGCGCTCCCACGGGAATTCCTCGTCGCTGCAACCGGCAGGGAAACCGTTGTAGCCAACGGACATGATTTTGTTTGCATCGTTTACTATGCAGGCACCGACCTGCGTGTTGGGGTCCTTACTGCGCTTTGCGGAAAGCAGAGCGATACCCATGAAATATTCGTCCCACGAGATGTAATCCTGTCTTTTAGGCATTGGAAAATCTCCTTGTAAAAATAATGATATAATAAATTAATTTTACCACAGTTTTCCGTAAAAGTAAATAAACAAAGCGCAGGTGCTGAGGATTTGTTTTAAAATGCAATTGCTTTTCTTATTAATTAATGCTATTATATAAAATAAGTTATTATATGCTTTGAAAGGGGGCAGGGATATGGGTTCAATAAAGGAGTTTTTTCGCAACAACAAGGGTGCGTGGCTTTTTGCGCTCGTTTCCTTTTTTGCGGCGGCTTTATTGCCCGAATACATATTCCCCGTGCTTCTCTTTGTTTCCTACATAAAGAATGTTAAGTTCAAAGAAAACGGCAGATTTTCTGTCGGCAGGCTTGGCGTATGCATGCTTCTTTATTCTCTGTGGCAGGTTATAGGTCTGTTTTATTCGGACTATCTCACCTCGGGACTTTCGGGTATTGCAATCTGGGGCGGAATGTTCTTCTGCTACCTGATGATGCGCAGTGCAGTTGACACAAGCGAAAAGCTCGATGCTGTTATTCTCACGGGTGCGTTAAGCGGCGGTGTTGCAGGCGGTATCGGTATAGGGCAGATGCTTCTCTACCACTACGGCGAGCTTATTCATCCCACGCTCAAAAGCTTTTTCAATCCTTTCTGGCATCCGCTGGACAATTTTATTGCAGATGTTGCGGTCAATCATCTTCTGCCCGATTTTATTCTTCAGCACGTTCAGCGTACTGAGTTTATTTCGATTATCACCCGTGCAAGCGG
Source organism: Acutalibacteraceae bacterium (assembly GCA_045650165.1). Classification (GTDB taxonomy): domain Bacteria; phylum Bacillota; class Clostridia; order Oscillospirales; family Acutalibacteraceae; genus UBA8612. Next base: position 27,754 of record JAZRQW010000044.1, read on the forward strand.
CACATTTACAAACCCCGTTTTCTATGCGATTTTCTTAACGGTTATGCTTCCGTTTTCCGCTTACTGTATGTTCTATTTTCACAGCAAGCGCAAAAAAGTATTGGGACTTATCTGCCTTGCGCTTACCCTCGGCGGTATTGCGGCATCCTATTCAAGAGGGCCGTATCTGGCAATGGCGGCAGCTTTTGTGATTCTGCTTTTCTACGGCGGAAAAAGAACGCTCGTGCTGCTCGGCTGCGGCGCAGGCGGTCTTTGTGCACTCGCTTTGTTTGCGGACGGTGTTTTCAAACGCCTGCTTTCAATTTTCAATTTCAACGATGTTTCTGTCAGCACACGCTCAAAAATCTGGGAAGCGTGCTTTGAAGTGCTGGAGGATAACTGGGTTTTCGGACTCGGTACGGGTGTCAACAACGTGCGCGATTTTCTGCACAACACCTACGGAATAAAACAGCCTCACGCACACAATATCGTTTTACAGATAATGCTTGAAAACGGCATAGTCGGCGTGTTGCTCTTTGCGGCAATTCTTGTTGTGTTTGCCGTTGAAATGATAAAGCTCTCACGCCTCGGCGGCAGGGCAAGAGGTCTTGCAATTTCCCTGCTTGCAAGCATAACCGCTTTTTGTATGTGCGGTATGACGGATTATCCGTTTTACGGGCTGAAACCGATGTGTTATATGATGCTCATTTTCGGTCTTTCTGCCGCAGCGGTAAGAGTGTATAAAAAACAAAACTAAACGGAGGAAGCCTTTCCCTTGCTTGACAATCAGGAAGTTGAAATAATCGGCACGGTTGAAGACGTGTCGGTGCATATAGACGAAACAGGCTTCACCGTGCTTGAGCTTTGCAGCGAGGATGATGAGTTTATAACCGTTGTCGGTGTCCTTCCAGAAATTGCCGCAGGCGAAAAGCTCACCGTCAGAGGCTCTTTTGACACGCATCCGCTTTACGGCAGGCAGCTGCGAGCCACAAGCTGTGTGCGCTCAATGCCCACGGGTGCGGAGGATTTGTACAAGTACCTTTCCTCGGGCACGGTCAAGGGTATAGGCCCTGCAACGGCACAGAAAATTATTGAAAAATTCGGCGAGGATGCCTTTGACGTGCTCGAAAACCACCCCGAAAAGCTCTGCTCAATCAAGGGCATTTCACGGGAGAAAGCAAACACAATCTGTACGGAGTTTTCACGTCAGTTTGCCGTAAGGCAGACGCTGATTGCACTTGAAAAATACGGTATGACGGCAAGAGAAAGCCTGAACACCTATAAAATTTTCGGTTTCAATGCGGTTGAAACCGTGCGCAACAACCCCTACCTGCTTTGTGCGGAGGGTATAGGCATAAACTTTGAGCGTGCCGATGCAATCGCCGCCTCTCTGCCTGATTCACCGCCCGAAATGTACAGGGTGAGGGCGGGTGTGCTCCACGTTTTGCGCCACAACCTGGGCAACGGCCACTCCTGCTTGCCCAGAGAAAAAATGCTCATCCCCGCAGGCGAGCTTTTAGGTGTTGACGAGGATACGCTCAACGGCGCAATTGATTCACTTATAACGGACAGACAGCTTGAATCCGCAATGATAGACGGGAAGGAATTTTTGTTTATTCCCTCTGCCTACCGTGCGGAGAAAAACGCCGCAAGGCGCATAAAGGTGCTTTGTTCATTTCCACCTGCAGGCAAGCCTACGCTTTTGCAGGATATAGAGAATATAGAATATTCGCTCAGCATAAAATATGAGCAAAAACAAAAAAGCGCAATTATCACCGCCGTTGAAAAGGGCGTGCTTATTCTTACTGGCGGTCCCGGTACAGGTAAGACAACAACCATAAACGGTATGATTTCGCTTTTCAAAAAAGACAAGCTCCGCATTGCTCTTGCTGCACCTACAGGCAGGGCGGCAAAGCGTATGAGCGAAATTACGGGTATGCAGGCAAAGACCATTCACCGCTTGCTTGAGGTTGAGTGGGACGACAGTGACACCCAGCGCTTTGCACGAAACGAGCGCAACCCCATTGAGGCGGACGTGCTTATTGTTGACGAATTGTCTATGATAGACATATATCTTTTTTCATCGCTTCTTGATGCGCTTCCGCTCGGATGCAGACTTATTATGGTGGGCGACTCGGATCAGCTTCCGCCCGTAGGCGCAGGCAATGTGCTCCACGATATGATAGAAAGCGGCATGCTTCCCGTTGTTGAGCTTAAAGAGGTTTTCCGCCAGGCACAGCGCAGTCTGATTGTTACCAATGCGCACAAAATAGTCGGTGGTGAATTGCCCGATCTGAGCCGTACGGATTCGGATTTCTTTTTCCTCAACCGCCGCAACGCTCAGCAGGCTGTTCAGACCGTGTGTGAGCTTGTGGGTACAAGGCTGCCCAAAGCCTTCGGCTACTCACCTGTAAATGATATTCAGGTGCTCTGCCCGTCGCGCAAGGGCGAAATGGGCACATATAACCTTAACCGCCGCTTGCAGGAGGTTATAAATCCCCCCTCAAAGGATAAGAAAGAGCAGGTTGTCGGTCTTTTCCGCTTCCGTGAGGGCGACAAGGTTATGCACATCAAAAACAATTACGATATCCTCTGGAAAAAGCCCGACGGCGAAGAAGGCTCGGGTGTATTCAACGGAGATATCGGAACAATACTTTCAATCAGACCCGACGGTGTTACCAAAATCCGCTTTGATGACGGCAGGGAGTGCAGCTACTTCCCCGATACAATGCGTGAGCTTGAGCTTGCCTACGCCGTAACCGTGCACAAGAGCCAGGGCAACGAGTTTGAGGCGGTTGTACTGCCGATACTTTTCACCCCCGAAAGGCTGGCATACAGAAACCTGCTCTACACGGCGGTTACGAGGGCGAAAAAAATGCTTGTAATGGTCGGCGACGAAACTCAGGTGTACCGTATGGCACGCAACGACAAAAAGTCAAAGCGCTACTCGGCACTCAAGAGCTTTTTAGTGGAGGAATAAAAATGGAAAATAATTTTACATTTGATGACGGCATTGAGCCGGGCGGACTGAGAACAAGGCACGAAATAAAGCTGCTTGTGTGCTACCTTCTGTCTAATGTTGATGAAAAGATAACACGCTCACAGCTTTGCGAAATTGCCCTTGATAAGGGTCTTGCAAACTATTTTGAAATAAATCAGGCAGTAAGCGAGCTTATAGAAAACGGCTCGGTAGTGTCCGACTTTATTGAGTGTGAGGAATACCTCGGCGTGACAGAAAAGGGCAAGGCTTCCACAAAAACGCTGGAAGTACAGCTTCCCCGTTCCGTCAGGGAAAAGGCGATAAACGCGGCAATCAAAATGCTCACCCTTGCAAAGCGCAAGCGTGAAAACAAGGTTGAGGTTGAAAAACTTGAAAACGGCGGTTACCACGTCACCTTCACAATGGAGGAAATGATGAAGCTGACAATTTATGTTGCCGACGAAATGCAGGTTGAAACCGTTACAAACAATTTCTATGACGACCCGATTAAGCTCTATTCGGGCATCATAGCTTCACTCACTGTATAACAAAGAATATAATTAATTCACATAAATGAAAGGTTGATAAAAATGGCAAAATACGCAATCGGTCTGGACTACGGTACGCTTTCGGGCAGAGCACTCGTTGTAAATGTTGAAACGGGCGAGGAGCTTGCAAGCAGTATTTATGAATACCCCCACGCAGTTATGGACGAGGCACTTCCCTGCGGCAAAAAGCTCGGTCAGGACTGGGCGCTTCAGCACCCGCAGGACTACATAGATGTTCTCAGCCACACAATTCCCGACGCTATTGCAAAGAGCGGTATTGACGCAAACGATGTTATCGGTGTCGGTATTGACTTCACTGCTTGTACCGTTCTTCCCACTACAAAGGACGGTACACCGCTTTGCTTCCTCGATGAATACAAGGAAGAGCCCCACGCTTACGTAAAGCTGTGGAAGCACCACGCTGCACAGGCACACGCAACAAAGCTCAACGATATTGCTATCGAAATGGGCGAGGAGTGGCTTGAAAACTACGGCGGTAAGATTTCCTCCGAGTGGGCTATCCCGAAGCTTTGGCAGATTCTTGACGAGGCACCCGAGATCTACGAAAAGACAGAACGCTTTATTGAAGCAACAGACTGGGTTGTCTGGCAGCTTACAGGTAACGAAACACGCAACTCCTGCTGTGCAGGCTACAAGGCAATGTGGAACAAGAACACGGGCTACCCCTCAAACGAGTTCTTCAAGGCACTTGACACCAGACTTGAAAACGTTATCGACGAAAAGTTCGGCAGAGAGGTTCTTGCAAGCGGTAAGTGCGCAGGCTACATCACAGAAGAAGCTTCAAAACTTACGGGTCTTCCCGTCGGTGCCGCTGTTGCTGCAGGTATTATCGACGCTCACATTTTCGTTCCTGCTGTCGGCGTATCCAAACCCGGCGAAATGGTTGCAATCATCGGTACTTCTACCTGCCATATGATGATGTCCGATGTTGAAAAGAAGGTAAAGGGTATCTGCGGTGTCGTTGCAGACGGTATTATGCCCGGCCTCTACGGCTACGAAGCAGGTCAGTCCTGCGTGGGCGACCACTTCGGCTGGTTTATCGATAACTGCCTGCCCGCAAGCTACTACGAAGAAGCAAAGGAAAAGGGTATCAATATCCACAAGCTTCTCCGCTCCAAGTGCGAGGCACAGAGACCCGGTGAGAGCGGTCTTGTAGCCCTCGACTGGTGGAACGGCAACCGTTCAATCCTCGTTGACGTTGACCTTACAGGTATGATAGTCGGTATGACACTCCGCACAAAGCCCGAGGAAATTTACCGTGCACTTATTGAAGCTACAGCATACGGCACAAGAATGATTATCGAAAACTACCGTGAGCAGGGCGTTGAGGTTAACTCCTTCTATGCCGCAGGCGGTATTTCACAGAAAGACCCGATGACAATGCAGATTTATGCAGACATCATCAAGATGCCGATTAAGATTGCAGGCTCCGACCAGGGTGGTGCACTCGGCTCAGCTATCTTCGGCGCAGTTGCCGCAGGCAGCGAAAAGGGCGGCTATGACGACGCTTTCTATGCCGCAAGCATTATGGGCAAGGTCAAGGACGTTGTCTATGAGCCCATCAAGGAAAATTCCGACATTTACGACAAACTCTATGCCGAATACAAGATTCTCCACGATTACTTCGGCCAGGGCGGCAACGATGTTATGAAACGCCTCAAGGCTATTAAGGGCGAAATGGAATAATTCGCAAAGCGTAATTCGTAATTGAAAAACCTCTCCGTTTGAGCTTAATCAAACGGAGAGGTTTAATTTTTTATTTATGAGTGTTGGGTTTAAAGCGGAATTACAGCTTCATTGCAACGTCCCAAGCCTGCCAGATAACCGTACGGAGGTTACCAACCTTGGAAGCATCGCCAACGATGTGGACGTGCTTGCTCTTTTCAGCAACGGGTGCGGGCTTGTAACCAACGGAAAGGATTACATTGTCAGCAGGAACATTGATTGTCTTGCCGTCCTTTGTTGCGATTGTAACGCCGTCCTTGCGGATTTCTGTTGTCTTGGACTCAAGGTAAACGGGAACCTTGTTTGTCTTGAAGAAGTCACGAAGGAAGCTTGTGTTAGCAAGAGCAACACCGGGAGTTACTACAAGGTCATCCATCATTTCAACAATGACGGGCTTCTTGCCGTTGAGGTAAAGGTCGTAAGCGATTTCACAGCCTGTCAGACCGCCCCCGACAACGACAACATTCTCGCCAACCTCTTTCTCCTTGAGGAGATATTCAACAGCCTGGATACCGTACTCGTTTGCGCCCGGAACAGGGATTCTGTTTGCAACGGAACCTGTTGCAACAACAACCTCGTCAGCGCCGAGGGAAGCAATATCCTTAACCTCTGTGTTCATCTTGACTGTGATAGAGGGATACTTCTTGATTTCACGGTTGTACCATGCGATAAGGTCACGGTCCTTCTCCTTGAAAGAGGGAGCTGCAGCAGCAATGAATACACCGCCGAGAACGCCTGACTTTTCGTAGAGAGTAACTGTATGGCCACGCTTTGCAGCAACGATAGCAACTTCCATACCGCCGATCCCGCCGCCGATAACAGCAATCTTCTTGCTCTTCTTTGCGGGCTCAATCTTATATTTCTTGGACTGCATTGTTCTGGGGTTAAGTGCGCAGCGTGAAAGACCCATTGTGTCCATAAGGTCCTGAGTATTTGCGTGACCCTTGGAGGAAGAGAAGTTGAAGCAAGCGCTGTGGCAGCAGATGCAAGGCTTGATTTCTTCAATTCTGTCTTCAATAATCTTTGTAATCCACTCGGGATCAACAAGGAACTGACGTGCAACACCTACGCCGTCAATCTTGCCGTCTGCAACAGCCTTGGCACCGACATCGGGCTCCATACGGCCTGCGCAGACAACGGGAATATCAACAAAATTCTTGATGTGTGCAACATCGTCAAGGTTACAGTTCTGGGGCATGTACATAGGCGGATGTGCCCAGTACCATGAGTCGTAAGTGCCGTTGTCGGCGTTGAGCATATCGTAGCCGGCATCCTGAAGGTACTTTGCAGCTTTTTCGGATTCAGCCATATTACGGCCAACCTCTGTGTACTCTTCGCCGGGCATAGCACCCTCGCAGAAGCCCTTCATCTTGGACTCTACGGAGTAACGCAGGGATACGGGGTAATCGTTACCGCAGCTTTCCTTGATTGCCTTTACAACCTCGGCTGCGAAACGGTATCTGTTTTCAAAGCTTCCGCCGTATTCGTCGGTACGCTTGTTGAAGAATTCGATAGCAAACTGGTCAAGAAGATAACCCTCGTGAACAGCGTGAACTTCTACACCGTCAACGCCTGCATCACGGCAGAGCTTTGCAGTCTTTGCAAATGCCTCGATGATTTCGTGAATCTGGTGCTTTGTCATCTCGGGGCAGATGATATCGTGTGCCCAACGGGAAGGCTGGGGGCTGGGGGAAGCAAGCTCGTGTGATGTGTCAAGAATCGGTTTTACGAGTGCACGTGTGAACTTGTTTCTGTGAAGGGGAGCAACAAGCTCAGTAATAGCCCAGGAACGGCCCATACCTGCGGTAAGCTGAACGAACAGCTTGGCACCTGTCTTATGGATTTCGTCCATAAACTCCTTGAGGTCTTCAAACATCTTGGGGTTCTGCCAGAGCCACTTGCCCCAGAAGGTATCACGAAGGGGAGCGATACCGGGGATGATAAGACCAACGTTGTTGTTTGCTCTTTCGAGGAAAAGCTTTGCAGCTTCTTTGTCAAAGTGACAGCCGCCAAGCTCAAACCAACCGAAAAGAGATGTACCGCCCATGGGGCACATAACGATTCTGTTCTTGATTTCGACATTGCCTATTTTCCACGGGGTAAATAATGCTTCATACTTGGGATCCATACCTGAATCACACATCCTTTACATATTTTGAACCTCGAGATACCTCTATAGTTCCAATCCCTTAAATTATATTAAAAACAAAAGAGCATGTCAAGAGTATGCAAAACAATTATAGGGGTATAACAAACTGAAAACTGTAGAAATTACATAGCAAAATAAACATATTTTTGAAACAAAAACAGAGCTGTCTTTGCAAAACGCAGAAATCGTTCCAATTCACGGTTTTTACTTGAAAACACAGGAAAAACAAGATTATAATAGGGCTTGTTGATTTTAGAAAAACGGGTGAAAACAGATGAATACTCTCAAACCGAAACTTTTTTCGTGCATGAAAAACTATTCAAAGCAGCAGCTTGTCAAAGACCTGACGGCAGGCGTTATAGTTGCGATTATTGCCTTGCCGCTGTCAATTGCGCTTGCACTCGCTTCGGGTGTTGACCCCGAGCAGGGTCTTTACACCGCAATTGTTGCAGGTTTTGTTATCTCATTCCTTGGTGGCAGCCGTGTGCAGATTGCAGGCCCGACGGCAGCGTTTGCAACAATTGTTGCAGGCGTTGTAGCCAAAAACGGTTTTTCGGGGCTTGTGCTTGCAACCGTAATTGCAGGTATCCTGCTTATAATCATGGGTCTTTTCAAGCTCGGCAGCCTTATCAAGTTTATCCCCTACACAATTACCACGGGCTTTACAACAGGTATTGCGATCACTCTCGTAATCGGACAGATTAAAGATTTCCTCGGCCTTACCTTTACACATTCACCCATCGAAACAATCGAAAAGGTGGAAGAGGTTATAAAGTGCATCGGCACGTTCAACTTTGAGGCACTTATAATCGGTGCGGTTTCGCTTGCGGTACTTATTATTGCGCCGAAATTCATCAAGAAAATTCCGCCATCACTTTTTGCAATTGTAATAAGCGCTGCTCTTGTAAAGATATTCGATATGAATGTCAACACAATCGGCGACCTTTACACTATTTCTTCCGACCTGCCGAAATTCGCTCTGCCCGAGTTTTCGCTTGAAACCGTTTCGGCAATTCTGCCCGATGCGTTTACGATAGCTGTGCTTGCGGCTGTTGAAAGTCTGCTCAGCTGTGTTGTTGCAGACGGTATGACGGGTAGCCGTCACAACTCCAACATGGAACTTGTTGCACAGGGTGCAGGTAACATTGCTTCCGCACTCTTTGGCGGTATTCCCGCAACAGGAGCAATTGCAAGAACAGCCGCAAACATCAAAAACGGTGGCAGAACACCGATAGCAGGTATGGTACACGCCGTTGTGCTGCTTGCCGTGCTTGTTGTGCTGATGCCCTATGCCTCACTTATTCCTATGCCCACAATTGCGGCAATACTCTTTGTTGTTGCCTATAATATGAGTGAGTGGCGTGAGTTTGTTTCAATCGTAAAGCACGCACCCAAGAGCGATACGCTCGTGCTTGTTGTTACCTTTGTGCTGACGGTTGTTTTCGACCTTGTTGTGGCAATCATCGTGGGCGTAATTCTGGCAACGGTAATGTTTATGAAGCGTATGTCGGATGTTACGGATGCCTACGGCTGGAAGGAATTTGACGAAAACAGCGATGACCAGAATATCCGCTTCAAGGTTGTTCCCGAGGGAGCTATGGTTTACGAAATAACAGGCCCGATTTTCTTCGGCGTTTCGCAGAAAATTGCCGATGTAATCAAGCGTGCCGACAAAAAGGTTCTCGTTTTAAGAATGAGAAGTGTTCCCACAATTGATGCAACGGGTATACACAGCCTTGAAACAATCATAAAAACCTGCAAAAAGAACGGCTCAACTCTTGTGCTTTCCCATGTGAACGAACAGCCTATGGAAGTGCTCAGAAAGTCGGGTATGTACGGCGAAATCGGCGAAGAAAACTTCTGCGAGCATATTGACGCCGCACTTGAAAGAGCAAAAGAAATACTTGCAAAATAAAACAAACAGCTCAACCGTTACGGTTGAGCTGTTTTAATTTGGTCTTAATTTTCAATTACGAGCGGTTCTGACTGCACACCGTATGCGGTTTCGGCAACAACCTCTACGGTAAACTTTTCTGCCTCGATTTTGCCGAGGTCGAGCACTATTTCGTCCTCACCGTCAAAAATGTAATACTCGGGCATAGTCCAGGTCTTTGCGAGAAGTGTGCCGTCCTCAGCATAAGCAAAAGCTCTGTAAAGAACTATCGGCATACCGTCGGTGGCCTGAGCTGAATCAACCTTGATGGTGTACTTGCCCAAACTTTTTTTGATACTGATTTCTGCATCGTCAGCAAATGCGGGAGCTGTTGATTTTGCCGTCTGCTTTTCGGGTGTGTATTCGCGGTTTGCAGGGTCAGCAGGGTTGTCGAGGATGTACTCGATAATTACCTCGCCTGCCTTCATATCAACACCTCTCAGGCGGATGCGGTTGTTTGCATCAACCTCCACAACCCAGAAGGTTACAACGTTGCGGTTGCCGTCGGGGTGATAGGTGCGCACGTCGTCAACCGTAAACTCCGCATAGTAAAGTGCGCCTGTGCCGATTGCCGTAAACTCACCCTGCCAGATTGAACGGGGGTCGTTGAGCGGATAGTGTGAATGGCCTGAGAAATCCACAACCTGCGGATAGTCGTTAAGAACATCTCTGAAATAGTCCATTCCCCAGCCCTCAAAATCGGAGCTTCCGTAAACCGTGTTTGAAATGTGTTCGTGCTGGAAAACGAAAACGGGCTTTGTCGGGTCTTCGGCAACTGCAGCGTCAAGCTGAGTTCTGAGCCATTCGCGCTGGTACTCGCTGTAGTGCTCGCCCTCTGTTTTGGAAACGGAAATACCGATAAAGTGGTAGCCGTTGATTACCTTGTGGATATCGGTATCCTCGCCCACAACACCCGAAAAATAGGGGTGTGCGCCCTTGTCAAGGGTTGAGCTGTCGTGGCTCTTGGCAATTACGGCAAGAAGCTCGGTTTCCTCGCGGAGAGCGGATTTTGCCGCAACAGCAAAGCCGAGGAACTGGTCCTGTCTGCCGTCGTCGGTAAGGTCACCTGCAAAAAGTGCGGCATCAAGCTTATTATATTCATTGTCGCTGTCAGCCATTGCATATGCCATTTTCAGAGCCTTCTGCATTCTGAGGCTCTGAGTATCGCCCATTGAGCTAACGTGTGAATCACTCGCGGCAACAAAGCGGATTACGGGAGTAAAATCGCCCGTATCTTCAGGGACTTCAACAGCGATAAGGGAACCGAAAAAGCTTGTAATAAAAACTGCAAAAGTGAGAAATGCGGAAATAAATGCGTTCATATTTTAGTCCTCCATTAACTGACAAATAAAATACTCAATGCGAACAGTGCCTGAGCGGGGAAATAGGTCGGGTTAATTAATGCACCCGTCATACGGTGGAAAATTTCAAGCGGCGCCTTGCCGAGCACGTGAATTGCAATGCAGGCATCCGAAACCATAAACAGTGAGCTTGCCGCAACAAGGCAGATGCCGTACGCCGTGTTGCCCATAGTCAGCGCAACCATACCCCTTGTGAAAGCCGCAAGGAAAGAAACGATGAGCACAAGCGAATAAACCGCAACGGGCTTGTTTTTGCCGCGGAAGCTGATTTTGTTGAGCGGCACAACAATAATGCTCATAACCGCTACGCCGGCAAAAACCAAAGCTGCCTGTCTGAGGTAGGGCATAACAAGGATGTCAGTGCCGCTGTGGAAAAGGAAGCTGATTATGTAGAGGATATGTCCCATTCCGAAGAAGAGTGTTCCTGTGTTAAAATATTTTCTCTCTTTATAATCGAGAAAGAAATCGCCTACTGCGCCGAGCATAAGACCGCCGAGCAAAAATGCGCCGTAAGGCGTGAAGCCTGTTGCTGCCGCAGCACAGATACCCGTCAGCACAAAGCTGCCCGAGCACATCATTTTACAGGTCATAGGTTTGTTTTTGAGCCCGGGAAGCCTTTTGAAAACAAAATCGCCCAATATTGCCAGCGCTGCAAAAACATAAGCCGCAATTCTGAAAACCATTTAACCACCCCGTATAAAAATTTTTTTCATTATATCATTTTTGCTCCCCTTGTTCAATCTTGTTGAGCAAAGTTTACGGGTATTTTATTTTTAAATTATGCTTGATAAAATTGTTAGTGGCAACCAACGGTTGAGAGTTTTAATGTACTGTATGAACAAATTAAGACCACAGATCATATGGGAAAGATGAGATAAGATTGTTTTGCATTTGTGTAAGGTCAGGTACTTGCATTGGGGTTGTTTTTAATGCTTCAGAAATGCTGTGAGCTATAATCACAGCATTTCTGCCTGTGCTGTTATACCAATCTTCAAATTTAAAAGTAGATTGTCCGTGCTTTAATAAAAGTATCGCAGGAACACCGTAAGCTTCTGCAAGTATTATGCCGTGTAAAGAGGATGAAATCACGAGAGAAGACTGGACAATTTCGGAAATAAACTCACGATAGTTTGTAGTGGTTATGTCAATAATATTTATGTCTGTGTTTTCGGGTAACGAAAAATCTTTATTGGAATAATTAAAAACCAAAGAAACTTTGTGCTTTTTTTCAGTATATACCGGAGAATAAATCCGCGGTAGCAGAACGGCAGGGTCACCGTATATCTCAGGGCACTTTTTGCCAAGCTTCAAAAGAACAGCACGAGTTTTTGGACCCCGAACAGCTCTTATATCAAGTTTTGATAAAATAAGACGTTGAATATACGGAGGGACAGCATCCAATATACCACTGCCCCACACAACCGCATTTTGACATCTGAAGCCAAGAATGGAACCTATCGCATATAGTGTTCTGGCTTTGGATTTTTTATTGTTTTTTATTTGGCTTTTCGGAGAAAAGTGAGTCACTACAATTTTAGACAAGTAATCCCCGAGATTTTCTTCAGTAGAAGATAACCTCCAATAATATAGTTTTAGTTTGTCTGACAAATCGTGATCGTCATTTACAATGGATTTTCTGTTGGTGTACTCCGGAAGAAATTTTAAAAAAACTTTTACTTGATATATCCAATCAAGAATACAATAAATAAGTTTGTCGGGAATACATTTTTTTAAAAAAGCCTTTATCGACATTTGTGTTGATCCTCATTTATTCAATAACAATCATCTGGTGTATGTCTACTTTGGGTACTGTGAATTTCACTTTGCTGTCAGCATAAGTGAAGGGGATTTCTTCGCCCGAGGGTGCGAGCGTAACTTTAGCAGGCTTTGTTGCGCACCTGACGGTACAATCAACATTGTAAAGCGGTACGGTGTCCTCTATAACCTCTGTTTCCTCGCCTCGGACTGTTGTGTGGGCGAAAAGCAGGTGGAGAATACTGCGGTTTTCCTTTTCTTGCTTTGTGAGGGTCGTAACACCTCTGTCAGGCATAGTGACAGAAACTGTCTTTTCTTTGCCGAGCATTCTGTCTGCGACAAAGGCAAAAAGTTCTTTGAAGCAAAGGTGACCGTGCTCTGCATAGGCGGTGAAAATATCCCACGAAATGTAGGCAATATTGCCCTTGATTACCGCGCCCGCAAAGCTTTCTCCGGGATTGTTCGGAGCGTGTGCGTGTGAGCAGAAGTGTTCAAGCGTTCTGTTGAAATAGGGGTTCTGCCTGAGTGCTACGGTTTCACAGTCCGTAGCTTCAATATTATAGGAATTGCAGAGCATAACGTACTGTGTTGTGCCGTTGACCGTATCAAAGCAGGGAATAAAATAGGTGGGCTCAAATTCGTTTTTGCCGAGGAACTGAGCGCCCGTATCAAGGAAGAAATTTCCGTCCTTTACTATTGCTTCGCCGCTGGCAATTACCTTACCGCCATTTTCTGCAAAAGCCTGAATTTTCGCTATGGTTTCATCGTCCGTAATTGCAATATCGGGTACGATGAGCATTTTATAATCCGAAAAATCTGCTGTGCTGTCGATAAAGTTGTAAAGATATTTTTCTTCGAGCAACATTCTGTTTGCGCCGACATCAGCTTTAACATTGCGGTCGCCGGTGGTTGCCTCTGCGCTGAGTACGGCGATATCCGCAACATTTACTGCGCCGTTGAGCCACGGCTCTTTTTCTTCAACAAGGCCGTATGCCTTGCCTATGAGCGAGTAGGTAGACATGTTCATCTCGCCCAGCGGATGCATCTGGTCACCGATTGAACAACCTGCACCGTTAGCAATGCTCAATGAAGTTTCGTAGATGAGAGCGTTCGGGTGCTTGAAACCGCCGAATTCGCCCCAGCTGCGGTGGAATTTACCTGTCATACCCAGAAACTCGGTGTTTTTGAGCGTGCGTACATAGGCAGCAGAAAGCGGAAAATGGTCATAGCCCCAGCCACCCGTGGGCAGGCTTTCAAGCTCAAGGTGAGTGTTGGCGTTTATGAAGTTATAATTGCCCTTGAAAATGTGGCCGCTGTTGTGGAAAATTGTTGCCGTGTCGCTGTGCTTTCTGACGGCGGCATTGGTTGCCTGAACATATTTATCAAAAACAATATGAGAAAACTTTTCTCTGTCTTTGGCATTTTCCGTGTCAAGACCGAGTGCCTTCATATCCGCAAGGCACTTGTCGCAGTAGCAGACCTTGGGCGAAATAATATCAAGGAAAATTCCGCAGGGGTTGTACTTGACCATAACCTCTTCAATCTGTGCACACAGGAAATCAAGATAGCCCGTGTTGAAGCAAAGCAGGTGGAAGTGCACTTCGTTTTCGTAGCCTTTCTGTCCTTCTTTATCCGGGTCAACAATACAATGCCACTCGGGGCGCTTCAGGTATTCCTTTTCGTCAAAGCCTGCAGAAATATAAACGGGTGCCTTGACGTCAATTTCCCTGCACGCCTCAAGCTGTGCGGCGAGCAAATCAAAATCCAGGCACGGGTGCATTTCGTTGACCTCGGTCGGGTGGTATGACCAGCCGTGGTGGCATTTTGAAAAAACGGTTATCGAATCAACGTGGCCTGCTTTGAGTGCTGCCTGAAACTGTTCTTTTGAAAAATCCTTGCCGACGGGCAGAGTACCGTTTGTGTGAAAGTCAAGGTGTACCTGTCTTTTTCTGAGCATATTTGTTTCTCCTTGTGTTTTGTTTGTAAAAGTGATGGTACTGTAATTGAAATAAGTATATCGCAAAAAATTAAAAAAGACAAGGCGTGCTTTATTGTAACAAAAGAAAAAGCAGTCTTACGACTGCTTTTTTTGGTTGCGGAGGTGGGACTTGAACCTCACGACCTCCGGGTTATGAGCCCGACGAGCTACCAACTGCTCTACTCCGCGATATTTACTTGGTGCTGACTGACAGCTTTATTAGTATATAACATTGTTTTTGAAAAATCAAGACCTTTTGCAAAAAAAATTAAATTTTCTTTCGACAGTTTTCTGCTGTTGCTGAAACAATAAAAACAGGTGCAATGTAAAGACACATCACACCTGTCAATGATTCTTTACTTGTTAAGTATACCGCTGTCGGCAATTGCCTTTACAACTTGCTTCATTCCCTCTTCGGGCAGAACGAGCGCAAAGCGGACGTAGCCTTCACCGTGCGGGCCGAAGGCAGAGCCGGGCGTGCAGAGCACACCGCTTCTGTTTACAAGCTCGTGGCAGAATTCGGCAGAATTGCCGTAGCCCTCGGGCAGGGGAGCCCAGACGAACATAGTGCCGTCGCTGTCGGGCACATTCCAACCGATATCCCTCAGGCCCTGACAAAGAGCATCTCTGCGGCGGCGGTATTCCTCACACTGTGCCCTGACTGCTTCTCTCGGGCCTGTGAGTGCTGCAACGGCGGCCTTCTGTATGGGCAGGAACATACCGAAATCGTACTGTGAACGCAGGAGCTTGACTGCATCAATTATCTTTTTGTTGCCGATGAGGAACGAGATTCTGGCACCTGTTACGTTGAAGGATTTTGAAAGCGAGAAAAACTCTGCACCGACTTCCTGTGCACCGTCGAGCGAGAGGAAGGAGAAGCCTTCTCTTCCGTCAAAAATGATATCGGAATATGCGCTGTCGTTGATTAAAATAAAGTCGTATTTCTTTGCAAAATCAATAAGTTCGTAATAAACTTCTTTGCTTGCGGCGGCACCTACGGGGTTGGAGGGGTAGGAAACAACCATATACTTTGTGCGCTTGAGGATTTCCTCGTCAATAAGGTCGAGCCTTGGCATAAAGCCGTTTTCTTTGAGCAGCGGATAGTATACGATTTCCGCCTGACCGAAGTATGCACCGACTTCGAATACAGGGTAACCGGGGTCGGGCAGAAGCACAACATCGCCCTCGTTGCAGATTGCAAGACCGAGGTGACCCATACCCTCCTGCGAGCCGTTGACGGCTGTGATTATATCGGGCGTGATTTCAACACCGAAACGGTCCTTGTAGTATGTACATACTGCATCGAGAAGCTCGTCCGTTTCCTTTAAAGCGTATTTCCAGTTTTCGGGGTTCTGTGCCGCCTCGGTGAGCGCATTTATAACGTGCACGGGCGGTACGAAGTCGGGCGTACCGATAAAGAGATTGTAAAGCTTTCTGCCCTCTTTGAGAAGCCTGTCCTTCTCTTCGTTGAGGGAAGCGAAAATGCCTGTTTTGAAGTGGTTTAATCTTTCAGCCTGTCTGATTTCCATTATTTTTCCTCTTTTAAAACAATATTAATTGAGAGTATAACAGACAAATTGTGACAATTCAACTTTTATTCAAATTATTTTAGTGTTTACAAAAAATATTGTGTATGCTATATTTACAGTTGCTGTTTTTTAGTTGGAAAGATCATACATTTTTGGAGGAGAAAAGGTGAAAAGTAAAACTTCCTCACTGCGGCAGAACCTGATAGGCGACAAGGTCTTTTACTCTCAGGTTTTTGCTATAGTTATTCCTATAATTATACAGAATACAATTACAAATGTCGTCAGTCTGCTTGACAACGTAATGGTCGGCCGTGTCGGTACGCTTGAAATGTCCGCCGTTGCAATCGACAACCAGCTTCTGTTTGTCTTTGCGCTGTGCATTTTCGGCGGTATGGCAGGCGCAGGCATTTTTGCAACGCAGTTTGCAGGTGCAAACGACCACACGGGTGTGCGCAACTGCTTCAGGGTAAAGCTTATGGTCGGCTTTTTTATGCTCGCCGCCGCCTTTGCGCTGTTTTTAGCTGTACCCGATAAGTTGATCTCTCTCTACCTTGCCGAGGATACGGACCCTGCGGATGCCGCGGCAACGCTTAAATTCGGCCTTGATTATCTTCAGGTTATGCTCGTAGGTCTTGTGCCCTTCACGATTTCACAGGCGTATGCAAGTACCCTGCGTGAGGTTGGCGAAACACGTCTGCCTATGATTTCAAGCGTAATTGCAATTGTTGTAAACCTCGTTTTCAACTACCTGCTCATTTTCGGCAAGTTCGGTTTCCCGAAGCTCGGTGTAGTCGGTGCTGCTGTGGCAACAGTACTTTCCCGATTCGTTGAAGCAATAATAATTATTGCATTTACGCATAGAAATTTACGCCGTTTCCCGTTTATAAAGGGCAGCTACAGCAGTATAAAGGTGCCCAAAGCTCTTATGGGCGATATTATGAAGCGCGGTATGCCTCTGCTTGTCAACGAATTTCTCTGGTCAGCAGGTATGGCTACGCTTTCGCAGTGTTATTCCGTGCGAGGTCTTGAGGTTGTTGCGGCTGTGAATATTTCCACCACCGTGGCTAACCTTTTCAATGTTGTTTTCCTTTCGATGGGCAACGCCGTTGCGATTATGGTCGGTCAGCACCTTGGCGCAAACGAAATTGAAAAAGCCAAGCAGACAGCGTGGAGAATTATAACCGCTACCGTTGCGGCGAGTGTGGTTATGGGCGGTGTTATGGCGGTGTGCGCGCCGTTCATTCCGCAGATTTACAATACCGAGGATTCTGTGCGCGAAATGGCAAAGCAGTTGCTTCTTATCGGTGCATTTATGATGCCGATACTCTCCTTCACACACGATTGCTATTTCACAATGCGCTCGGGCGGTAAGACCGGTATCGTCTTTGTTTTTGACAGCGGCTTTACCTGGGGTATAGTCGTGCCGTTTGCGTTCGTGCTGGCGAATTTCACTTCCGTGCCGATTCTGCCGCTTTATTTTGCGGTGCAGTCGCTTGAAATAGTGAAAGGTATCGTCGGATTTGTACTGGTCAAAAAGGGTGTATGGGTGCGCAACATCATTGTAAAATAATTGCAAAAAAGAATATAAACAACAGCGCAAGCGGCGTTTTGTAAGGAGATTTTCTTGCAAAACGCCGCTTAATTGTAAATTTTTTGTTAACATTTCAAAAATCAGGGCGTTTCAGGTGTTGACAGAATTGAGAAAAAATGCATAAAAATTCACAAAAAAACGCCCCAAATTGTTGACATAAAGCCAAATTATTGCTATAGTAAAACTGTATCAATATTTATAATACTGTATATGGGTGAATTATACCCAAAAGCCACAAGATGTAGTTTTTGCGGTGTGTTTTGCGCCCGAAAAACCAAGGCAGTATTATACAATTTGGTCAAAATTTAATTATTTTCTCAATTGTTTATTTGCCCCGGGTTGTGGAGCAATCCGCTTTGGAATTTGTGCGGCGGCGGACAAAAGCAAAAGAAACGAAGGATTCTAATGCGCAAAGAATTCTTTAAATCGTCAGCTTTTTGTCTGCGGTTGAGCAAATCCGCAGCGGAGTACCCGACGGTCGGCTGAAAACGTGTGCAGTTTTCCCATTCGCACTTTAGCAGCGTTTTTGCCGTTTTCGTCGGTCGGGCAAGCAGGCTTTTTGCCGCGGTACAAGGCAAAGGTAAAATACCAACAAGGTCAGAACGGTATTTTGCGGCTTTATCGGCAAGTTAAGGAAGTCTGTGCGCCGCACTGAACTGGCACAAATAAAATTGACATAGATAATTAGGTACAAACTCTTACATTCAGGAGGAATGAACCATGAAAAATTTTAAGAAAGTAATATCTCTGGTGCTCGTAATAGCTATGCTTGCATCCTTTGCAGGCATGACAGGCTTTACTGCCCAGGCGGCATTTTTGGAGTTGCAAGCAACAACAAATATGTTGGAGTTTAAAGCGGGTGACTTTACTGTCAAGATGCCTACAGTATTGTATAAAACCAGGTCGGACGGTACAGAAAATTATCATAGTGACGGCAGTGCTGTTGCCGATGACTATGTAATATTACCGGCATACAACCCGAATATGAATTTCAGCATTACACCCCCTTCATCGGGTGTTGCCAAGTGGGAACCGCAGATTTCGATTAACGGTTCAGCTTATTCAGGTTGGTGGGGCGGCCAGGAGCACACAAACACAGTCGGCAGATCTGATGCGTGGAAACAAGACTATAGTTATCTGCTGACAAAAAATAGTTGGGGTGCGCTCAGAGGTAAGGGTGGTTATTATTCCGTACCTCAGATCAGGTGGCGTATTGCCTACATACCCAGCGGCAGTTCCTCAACAACATATACCCATTTCACGGATGAATGGAATGTTAACCTTCAGTTCTGGACCGATAAGCCGTTTGATACAAAGTCCGGCGTAAACGCTGCAACAATTGATGCTCCTACTGTTTTATATAAAAATACCAACGCTGACGGAAGCATTCTTTCATCAGCAAGTTCAGTGCCTCTGGACACGGTTGTGGATATCTGGGTGCCGAGTAATACCAGCTATGCAAGCTTAACGGCTGTAACAGAAAATGATACAGATATAATCGGCATTAACACAAAAGATAATCCTGGTGATATCAAGGACCTGGGTGTGGATTCAACAGGCAAAAAACATATTCAAATCAATTTTGCCGGTTGGGCTGCAAACGGTATGACAGAAGAGACCAAAAGGGACAGATTGTTCCTCCGGTTTGAGTATACTGTTCCGGATGTTAAACATACCCCCTATAATTACCACTCGAATAACATTCTTGACACGAAAAACTCGGCGGATGAGTTGATTCCCAACAAATCATCACCTTATCTTGAGAGTAAATACGGCGACTACGGCGACAAAACCGTTGCAGATACCGTTACGGTGACATATACACAGTATATGGCGATGTACATTAGAGAGTTGCCTAAAATGATAGCGGGTTTCCATACTGAAGCGGAATATTATGATGATGCTGCTTTTGATGCTAAAAGTGTAATTTCTTTTTATCAAAGAGTTAATATTGCCAATTTGTTCACATACGGTACAGGTATATTTCCGGTAGTGACAATGAAAAATTCAAGCCAAAGCATCTTGAATTTTGGCACAAGTATAAATTTTTCTGATAGAACGAGAAATACTGGAACGGTATCCGTTGGTTCAACTGATTCCGGCGGTATATTTGGTTGGTACCAAGACACGCGAAAGAGAAACGGTAACCACAGTGATAGTAATGCACAACGTTATTTTGCCGGTGATAGCGGATATGGTAATAACGGAAAGGAAAGTAATTTCACTTTAGGCGCCAAGATATATTACGATCCTTTAGTTGCCAAAAAGCAAACGACAACAACCACATCCTTTACATTGCTTCACGATTTTACTCAGGGCGGATGGTGCGATGGTAAAGACTATAACAATTTGGCTGATTCACCTAGAGGATATTTATATGATGTTGGCAAAGATCAGCCCTATGAATATTTTGCAGATACGAGTTCTTGGAAAACTCATGTAGATGGCAATGGCACGACCCTTTCAGCGACTCCATACAGCAACTCAACTGTAGATAACGGTGCGTTTGGAACGGGCAGTTTGTCACAAAGTTTGTTTAATAGCGGACTTAAAGTCTCAGGAAGCTTACCTGGTAATACATCGCATGAGTATACAGGAGATTCTACCTTAACATTTACAATTGATTTTTCTAAATTGAGTGATACTACACCTCAGTATGCAAGGTTTGCAACACATTATTGGACTGATGAAAGAACAAATGTGGCAAGAAAAGCTAAAGTTGAATATACTTGTGCAGCACATATAGACCTTATACCGTCTGACCGTTCAACAGAGCATGCAGTTATAAACGCAGCTATCAGCAAAAACTATGTCAAGGCTGAAATGGATTCTAATTGGTGGGCAAACTACAGGTCAGAGGTTTTCAACGCATACATTCTTTGCGGTGACCTTACGAACGCTACCGGTATAGAATCAGTATTTGACAACCAGATGTTAGACGGCAAGGGCACAGATGCTCCCAGCTTTGTCACTGCAGATTTCAGCGCTCTTGAAGCAGCTATCCTTGCAGCACCCAAGTACGACCGCGGTACTTCACAGCGAGACGTAAATATCACGGGTAAGGTTGCGGTCGGTTCAATGTTCTTTGCAACTATAGGCGGCAGTTCCGATAATCCGCCTGCTGACCCTGCAAACGGCGCAACATACTACAACAATGATACAGCCGGTAACGGTGTAAATAACATTGACAACGCTTCACTGTACAGATACTCCGGTGCATACTTCTACACCGAAGAAACCTGGAAAACCTACGCTATAGAGCGTTACTATGCGCTCAATATCCGAAAATTCCCCTCATCAAGCGTAGATATATGGTGGTACGGTGCGGGTTATATGCCCAGCGGTTATGATACATCATTAAGCAAGGTTTATATCCAGAGTCATATTGATGCTGCTACAACCCGACTCACCAATGCGTTTAATGCCCTTAAGCTCAAAAAGCTTGACGAGTTCAAAATGCGCAACGATAAGAACCCGTCCGATGACTACGACGGCGACGGTGTTGCCGATAATGTAACAGCCGGTAACGGTGCATGGGTTTATGACAGCAACGGCAAGCAGGTAATCGGCTACAATGCCATTATGAGCTACCTTGCGGGTCTTATTCCGAGGGACACTTATACCTACTATACAGAGTTAGCTGACAATAACGGCAACGGCAAGCTTGATGCCCTCGACCTTGACGGCGACGGTTACATTGATGACCTTAATCCGGTAACAGCTCCGGTCTATAATATAGGTATGCTCGATGCTATGCTCAGCCAGATGCAGACGAAGTTCAGCGCAGACCAGACGGTTGTCGATATGGGCCTTGAGTTTGAAGCGGCTATCGAAAACTTCCTTGCGCTTGTTGAAATCACAAAGAGAAATCCCAACACCACTGACAGTAGTATTTGGGACATAATATTCAACAAGATGCGCACAAACCTTGGCAACAGCACACTGGAAATCGGTGACCTTGTAGGCGTGCTCAAAAACGAGTACAACCTCACCGATACCGACGCAGTTATAACCAACATAAATGCGGCAATTTCACAGTATTCAACCTTTAACCTGGAATCCACCGCTGATGTTGGCCAGGAAACATTCAATACCATTGCCGAAAGCTTCTACACCGCACTCCATAACGAGGTTACAGCCAAAAAGATTGATGTTGCGGCAACCGAGGCTTTGAAGGCAACCGAGGGCAAGTTCACGGTTTACAACCCCTATAACCTCGCTGCTTTCGGCGAAGAGGGCAAGGAGCACTCGCTCTATGAGTGGAACGCAAATCTGGACCAAAACGCTAAGGTTAAGGACGGTCTTGCTTATGTCGGCAAGTACACTCAGGATTCAATCGATGACCTCAAGGATGTTGTTACAGCAGCCAAGGGTAAGGGCTACAATATTTTCACAACCTCCGTTGCTGACAATATTGTTGCTGATGCAGATAAGCTCCTTGCACAGGCAGGCGTAAAGACTGTAACAGGTGTAACGCCTATTCTTGTGGGTGCAAAGGCAAACTTCACCGTTCTTATGGCAACGGTTGCAGAGGCAGAGGCTCTTATTGCCGGATCACGCCTTACAGTCACAAACTACAACGGTGCAACTGCACCCCACAACAGATATACGGCAAACTCCATTGCCGAGCTTATTGCTGTTGTTAACCTTGCAAACGACTATATTGACGCGAATAACGTTACACAGGCAGAAGACGGCTCATACATCGGCAAGAACGACTACTCAACTCAGCTTGACGTTGATAAGCTCGTTTTCCAGATTCAGGACGAAATGTATGACGACAGAAGACTTGTTAACATTGCGCTCTATGATGCAGTTGTGGATCCTAACACAGGTATGACAACCAACGTAGCAAAATATCATTTTGCTTGGGCATACACAGCTCCTGATGTTGACGGCGTTGTTACCGCTACACCCACGGCTAATGATATTGATTTCTACGATACAAACAAGTGGGCTACAATGCTCAACAACGAAATCAAGTTCACAGGCCACAACAACGGTCTTGTCAACAACACCGCCTACTACGGCTTCCTTGAGGAAGAGCTCAAGACTCCGTTCCTTCTTGAAGGCGGCGTAAGAGTTGACGGCGACTACTCCGTATGGAACGAAGATGGCTGGGCTGTTCTCGGCGCAGACGGCAAGGTTCCCTCAAACACACTCTTTGACACTTCCTGGGGTAGATATCAGGTTGCTTACGACAACGCTATGGCAGCCTACAAAAACCAGAATCATCCCGCAACAGAAGAGGGTCAGGCAACAATCAACGAATTGGCAAGAATACTTGCTGAAGAGAGAGCACAGCTCAAGATTGCTTCTTACGGCTTCGAAAAAGACCCCAACTATGAGGCTGCTAAGGAAAAATACGAAGAGCTTAAGGCCTACATACAGAAGACCGATATCACAAGATACGGTTATGTCACAGTTGATGTCCTTGACGAAAACGGCAAAAAGATTGGCACCAAGATTGAAAAGTCTGACAATCCCTTTGCAACTACCAAGGAATCTGTTTATATCTACAGCGGCATAACACCCGTAATTGAAGCTGGAATAGCAGAGTTCTACGCAAAATATGCGTCGACTGAGCCTTCAGAACTTGTTGGTTCGTATGATGCTGCAGTTGCTCTTTATGAAAGCATTAAGGCGCTGATTGATGAAGCAAAGGTTACGCTCAAGACAACCGATGCTCCTGAATTCTACGCAGGTATGAACGACCTTATCACCAACTATGTTGCAGGTGATTGGGACGGTACAGCATTCACCTCCAATATTCTTGATAACACCGAGCCTAACAACCAGGTTCGTGAATTCAAGAATCGTTTTGATGCAGCACAGGCATATATCGGCGCAGAAATCAATGCTACAGCCGAATTTGGCGGCGACCTCGGCGCAGCCACAAACCAGATTTTCAACTACGCTACTAAGACCAAGGCTGTTAATATGCAGTTTGCTGCTGCTATGAGAGCACAGGTTGAGGGCTTCATGAACCTCGAATACGATGTTGGCGCAGTTGAGTTCTACAACGGTGGCGTTGCCATCGGCAAGCAGCCTGTATTCAAGCAGGATGTTGTTGAATCTTATGAGAAAGAAATTGCGGATTTCTTTGATGTTGAAAAGAATCCCGATAACTGGCCCTTAATCTACGAGGTAAACAACCTTGTTGTTACTCAGGATGCAAGCACTCAGGTTTACACCGTTGCAACATACCCCAGTGGCGGTGCATCACCCGTTGAGGGCAACACCGTTGATAGCCAGATCAAGGTTATTGAGGATAAGCTTGGTGCAACCAGCAGCTATTACACAAATATCCTCGGCGAGACCAACGGCTACTATACCGATGCGCTCAAGTGGATTTACCAGAACGCAACGATAAACGGAACATCAGTTGACGATAACACAACTGTTTACGTTCTTGCTGATCTTCAGCCCGGTACGGCAAACGCTTCGGCGGCAACTTCTGCTGCAGGTAAGCCCATCAACTACGATGTTCTCAAGAAGAACAACTATTGGTATACCGAAGGCTACGGCACGGAAATCAACAGCAAAAAATACTACAAGCTCTACGATATCGGAGATAACTCAAGTTGGTTCTCAAACTATGCTTCAGTTTTTGAGTATGTAGACAAGCAGGTTACAGGCAATGCGTTTAAAGTTGCTTTTGGTAATGATGCAGTGGCCGGAAATATGACTTCCGCTACAATACTCGAAAGCGGCTTTGAGGAATTCCCCAAAATTGCTCAGTATCATAACGGAGCTAGAGTTAATCTTAGCAGACCCCAGGGTTGGAACAGCCATATATTTGCACAGTTATTCTTAACATACGGATGGAATAAACAATATGAGGACCAGTTTATTCTCACTGTATCTAGTGAACAGGCGGTAATTGATAGCACGGCAAGAAATTACTATGACTACATTCAGGCTCTGACTCTGTTGCCGGCACTTGATGCTTACCGCGATGTTGAAGAGCTTTACTGGTGGTCACAGGGTAAGAAAGTCATCGAATGGGCGGCAGGCGCAAACAGCTATCAGCCGACATATAATGGCCAACAGGCTACAGGTACTACAGGCAGGGAAAACACAATCTTCTTTAACGGTGATTATGATACATTCCTTAAGAGATTAGGTGACAACTACGACGGTCCTATGACAGACCTGTTTACTACAAAGTATCCCTATTATCTTACTACGCTTTCTTCCTTTGTTATCAACTATGACAAAGAAACTGACCAGTGGCAGGCATTTACCGACTTTATGAATGATTTCCATGGCGAAGCAGCAAACGGAAAAATGCTCACCATAGATATGGCAGACCAGGTTAATAAGGTTGATGCAACCGACGATATCAAATCTAAAAAGGAAGATCTTATTGAATTGCTTCAGACGCTTACTCTGCCCGCGTTCAATTTCGACGACCTTAACGATCTTATTTCTGCTTTCTTTGAAAACGGAAATTCTGCGGCAGCTATTAACAACCTGGCAGGTACGGAATTTGGAAACACATACGGTTTGAAATACCCGAGTGTTCCTCAGGTTACGGAAATGTTCTTCACTTCCGACAATTACACAACTGAGTCATTGCAGGCTGTAGCAACTATGCTTCTTACGAGCGGTGTTATTACACAGAGTCTTTACCAGGATGCAAGCGATAAGAACTTTGTAACTAATATCGACTTCAATCCCGACAACACACAGCATGCAGGTGTGTTCTACACCACGCCCAGTTACGACCAGAAGGAAGGTCAGGAAGCCATTACGGCTGTTACAGAGGATCTTGCTGAAGCACTCAGCAACCTTGTGCTTAAACGCGCCGCAACTGACCACAACCCGTCTGATACAGCAGAAGCAACTTCAATTGATGATCAGGTAGCAATTGCGCTGAACATTGTTAATAACCTTCATGATATGTATGAGACAAGCAGCACCGAATGGGGCAGATACCTCGAACTTCTCTACGGTAAGGATGGAAGCATCGAGAATCCTGCTGAAGGCAGTGCGCTCTATGTACAGGCCAAGTGTAAGGCAGAGGATGGTTACTACACAAAGGCCCTGCATCAGACTATGGTAAATGAACTGGCTGCGGCACTGGCTGCTGTTAACCTTCCCAAGAAGGCAGATAAAACTGCACCGAAGGTTAATTTCGTAACTGATATGAACGCAGTTAACGCTTTCTACGGTTCCAATATTACGGACGGCCAGAGTACAAACAGCGAGCTTATCGCTGAAATTGACCCCGTCAGCTATGATGCAGAAGGTAACGCAAAGCCCGCAACCGGTACATTCTTTATGCCCGGTTCAAATGGTGATAACTATTCAATCCTTGTTTATACCAACGAACTTAATCCCAGACTTCTTCTTGAGGTTCAGGATAGCAGCAACGGTATGATTGAATCTACAAAGAACGAGTTCATTGATATTTACGCCAAGAGAACGGCTCAAACAACCGCCGGTCTGATTTACGGTACAAGATCTTCTAAGGATCAGATTGTGCAGATTGCGAAAGCTGATGTTGCAGCACAGGAAAACGGTGCATATGTATTCAAGGGTTATGAAAGCTTCTATGATAAGCCCGCAAAATATGAAGGCGATACAGCTTACGAAAACGAAGAATCTTCAGTATTTGCTATTCTTGCTCCTACATTCAACACTACTGACAGTGTACAGATGGCACAGTACTTCATCACTGTCCGTGACAGTGCAGGAGAAAGCGGCGGCTCAGACAACTATACTACAACGCTTGATATGGGCGAAGGCGATCTGAAGGAAATGTACACCGCCGAAAACACAATTTCGATTTACATTTACTACAACAACGCTATGCCTAATGAAGGCGACGAAGGTATCAAGGCTGACGGTACAAAGGCTGAAGGCCCCGCCGAAACAGTATCCGTAATGCTCTCAGGTGAGCCTGGTTTCAAGGGTGATACATGGAGAAACGATCTGGCACTCAGCAGATCCTTCACAAGTCTCCACAGAGTATGGGAGTATGTAGCCCCCGTTATGAACAGCTCCGATATGAAGGGCGTTCCGGTTTACAATGACCCGACCTTCCGCAGACTTAATACAGGTAGCTTCTACTATGTAATCAAGCGTACAGCCGCAGAAGGTGCAACCGCTGAACAGAGAGCAATTGATGAAATGGTTCTCGATGCTTACGGTGCAAAGTCCGAAACCGGCAAGATGGATTACCAAAAGGCTACAGCCGTTAAGGAGTTGCTGATTGATTACATCAACGGTGAAGTCGTAGACAACCAGAAAATGGAGATCGTTGTTGACGGTAAGGCGATTGATATCTTCGGCACGATGCAGGCGTCAGATAACTTCTATCCCTACGGCGACTATGAGCGTGACGAAACAACCGGCGAAATCCTTTACTTTGACGGTGACCGCGCCGACGAGCCTAAGTGGATCAACTGGACACAAATGATAGGCAATAAGGTTGATAACGGCGACCTCGTATTTGTTCACGTTGTTGACAGATGGGGTAACGTAGTCAACAGAATTGTAGAGATTACAAAGCTCGATAAGGCGAAACCCGTGATTACAGCTGCAGGCACAGGTGCAGTTACAATTAATGAAACCGGTGGCTCAGGTATTGCCAACATCCAGATATGGAACGGTATGAACTTTGAGGATGTAAGCAATGCAGCGGAATATGAGATTTTTGCTTCAAATACTCAGAAGACCGAACAGGGCGAAGACGGTAAGGTTACAGTGAGCTGCTCCAACAACGTATTTACGGTTAGCGGATTGCGTAAGGGTGGCCGATATTACCTGGATATTTATGATAAGGCCGGCAGCGTTAATCATGTTACCATTACAGCAAGTGCGGAAGGCACAATTTCCTTTACAATAATTGATGAGGAAAACAATATTGGTACACAGACCAATGTTGAAAGCGGAGAAGAGGGTGTTATTCCTCAGAGTATGAGCTTCACACTCAACGGTACAGACACAATTATCCTTAACGCAGGTAAGGAATCCTCCGTTATCAATGCAGGAATTAAGGGTAATGTACCTGCTAACCGTACAATGATTCACTATATCACCACACGTGACAACGTAACTCAGCTTAAGCTCGTTGATGAAACAGGCGCGGTTGAAGAGTGGAATATAGCTAACGAAGAGATTGTTGATAACGGTGACGGCACACTTACCTGGGCTCTCTATCGTAAGATGACTGAAGGAGAGCACAACTACAAGGTTTACGCAATGGTTGGTGGCGAGTATGAAAGCTTCTATGCCACAGCTACAATTACAGCAACCTCAAGATATGTAACGCTTACCTATATGGCCAGCGGTATGGGCGCTGTATCGCTTCAGTATAGCGGTACTGAAATAATGACCCCGAACACATATCAGTCAATAAGAGTACCTTACGGTGCAGAGGTAACACTCTACACGAAGGTCAGCAATCAGGACTGTGATTTCTATTACTGGGTAAACCGTAATACCGACAGAATTATCAGCACAGCAGACAATTATTCCTTCAGAGCTGTTACAGATGGAAACGTTGCCGCACAGTTCACAAGCAGGTCAACATTCCGTGACGGCGAGAAGCTGATTGTCTATGTAAACAACGCAAAGAATGTTGTCAAGTCCTTCCAGCTTGCAGACGGTGAAGATTTCACTGTTCCCACTGGTCCCATTCTTCCCGATTATGCCTTCAGAGGATGGAGCATGACCAAGGAAGAAATCCTTGCAAGCGATAAGGAAACAATTGTGGTGGAACCTATTTATGTACTCAATGCAGAGAACACGGTTACAATCACTCAGGGTAACTACACCGCTACAGGTGACGGAACATACACGGCAGAGGATAATCAGAGAGCTGTTGTTTCAATCAGCGCAAGCGCAACAGATAACGACGGCAATGCTTTCCTCTACTGGTTTGATGAAGGTACAGGTGAGGTTGTTACCTACGACAGAACATATACATTCTTCTGTGTAAAGGATACTGTACTCACTCCTGTTTACGGTGATATTTCAGCAAGAAAGGTAGCCCCCGTTGTCAGAATCACTGAGGTAAGATACAGTGCTCTCAGCGGTAAGGTAAGCTTCTTTGCAGAGCGTTCTGTTCCTGAGGAGTTCACAATTCTTCAGACTGGTATCGTTGTTACCAAGACAGAGGCTATAGGAACAAATGAGGATGTATTTGTTGTTGACGGAGCTTCCACATCAACAGGTACTTCGACAAATACCGAAAACAACGGTTTTTATAGTGCAAATGCTTTAATCAGCACAGGCCAGACAATCTGGGCAAGAGCATATGTGATTTATGAAACCGAAGACGGTGAGATCCTTGAGGCATATGGCCCCGTAGCTTCTTATTCGGTTAACTGATTCGTTAACTTTTAAAACAGCGTGCCGCCTAAACCCCGGCACGCTGTTATCTTTTTATTATATTTTTGCTTTGGAGGTAAAACCATGGCAGCAATCACAGCTTTTTTTGAATCAATTTTTATTAAAATTCTTACATTTTTTATCAGTATGCTCGTTGCTCTTCCTGTTCCCGCGAGGATTTATGATGCTCCGCAGGGTGAAACATTTGATGTGAAAGTTATGAGCTACAACGTTTATGTTGCAGGTGCAGGCGAAAAGAGTCCTGCCAACAGAACAGAACTTGTTGTAAAAACAATACGCTCCGAAATGCCCGATTCATTTGGCCTTCAGGAGGCTGATTGGGGCTGGGTGAGCCGCATCAGCGAGGCTATGCCCGAATACGCCTGGGTCGGTGTCGGCAGAGATGACGGCGAGCAGGGCGGCGAGTTTTCCCCCGTATTTTATCTGAAGGATAAGTATAATCTTATCGATTCAGGCACATTCTGGCTGTCAAAGACACCCGAAAAGCCATCCAGAGGCTGGGATGCAATGATAAAACGCATCTGTTCCTATGCTGTGCTTGAGGATAAGGAAACAGGCAAGCGCTATGCCCATTACAACGCCCATTTTGACCATATGGGTAAAAATGCCCGTGCAAACAGCGCAGAGCTTGTTGTTGAAAAGACGGCTGGCTATGAAATCCCCGTTGTGCTTACGGGCGACTTCAACTGCGACGAGGGCACAGCACCCTACAACACGATTATCGGCGGCGGTTTTGCCGATACAAAATATATTGCAAAGGACACAATGGATATCGGTTCTTTCCACAACTTCGGTGTGAACGATGTTTATGACGGCAGATCACCGATTGATTTCATCTTCGTTTCAGCAGGCAAGGGTTATGCAACGAGCTACCGTGTGCTTGACGAAAAGGTGGACGGCAAGTATTCATCTGACCATTTCCCCGTAGTTTCCGAAATCCAGCTTTGCTATGATGAGGAGTTGACAGAGCAATTGAGAGTAATGTCTTATAACCTTCGCTTCAGTGACCCGCTTATGCGCCTTACAGGTGTAACGGGTGTTATCAATCAGGTTGCACCCGATGTGCTTGGCACTCAGGAGGCAACACCCGAGTGGATGCAGTACCTCAACATTGCTTACGGCGATGTTTACGGTGCAATCGGTGTCGGTAGAGATGACGGCGCAAATGAGGGTGAATACGCAGCAATTTTCTACAGAAAAGACAAGCTCAAGGTTGTTGACAGCGGTACATTCTGGCTTTCCGAAACACCCGATGTTCCCTCGGGCAGCTGGGACACCGCCTGCTGGAGAATCTGCACATGGGCTGTGTTTGAAAGACTCAGCGACGGCAAGCAGTTTGCTCACCTTAACACTCATCTTGACCACGTCAGCGAGGAAGCACAGCTTAATCAGGCGGCTATGGTTATCGAAAAGGCAAAGACCTTTGACATTCCCGTTGTCATCACGGGTGATATGAATGTAACACCCGATTCCTCTGTTTACGCTGCATATACGACAGAGTTTGACGATGCGAGAGAAACAGCTCCCGATACTGACGATTATCCGACCTACAACGGCTTTGATGAAAAGCGTGCAAAGGAAGATATGTCGCTTATCGACTACTGCTTCTCAAAGGGCTTTACTGCACATAAGTTTGATGTTATTGAGGGCAATTATTCCTCCGACCACTTTGCAATCTGGGCAGAGCTTTCATTCGCAGGCAACGAAAAATAATGAAAGATGCAAAAATAATTCTTGCCTCCGCTTCGCCGAGAAGGCGTGAGCTTTTAGCTCAGGCAGGTTTTGAGTTTGAGGTTATCACCTCGGATGTTAAAGAGGTTGTTGACCCTGCACTCACGCCTGAAAAGCTCGTAATGAGCCTTGCAAAGCAGAAGGCACAGGCGGTGGCGGATAACCACACAGACTGCGTTGTAATCGGCTCGGATACTGTTGTTGTGCTCAACGGAAAAGTACTTGGTAAACCAAAAGATGAGCAGGATGCAGTCAATATGCTTGAAAGCCTTTCGGGCAGGATGCACGAGGTTTATACGGGCGTCTGCATTGCTTACGACGGCGAAACCCACAGCTTTTTTGAGTGCACAAAGGTAAAATTCTGCGCGCTTGGACTTGAGCAGATAAAGGCTTATGTTGAAACCAAAGAGCCTATGGACAAGGCAGGTGCCTACGGTATCCAGGGCAAGGGCTGTGTGCTTGTTGAGGGAATAGAGGGGGATTACTTCAACGTTGTTGGCTTCCCCGTTTCACGTTTTTGCCGTGAGTACAAAAAACTCTTCCTGAACGATTGACAAGTGCATAAAAAGTGATATAATAAACCGTGATTTGAAATTGAGTTTCAGTTTCAAATCACGGTGTTTTTTTGTTTAAATAAAAGCCGAAAGGTGAAAAATATGTCACAGTACAACACAAAGCAGGGTGAAACTCTGCTCCGCTTTTTAAAAGAAAACAGCGGCAGGCATTTTACCGCCGCCGAAATAGAAACAAAGCTTGCTCTTACGGGTGAAAAGCTCGGCAAGGCAACCGTTTACCGCAGGCTTGACCGTCTTGTGGAGGAAGCCAAAGTGCGTCGTTTTGTGGCGGACGATGCGAAAAGCTGTTGCTACCAGTACATCGGTGACGAGCATTGCAAGGAGCATTTCCACCTCAAGTGCTATAAGTGCGGTGAGCTGCTTCACGTTGAGTGTGACTACCTTGACAAAATGCAGGCTCATATTTTTGAGCACCACGGTTTTACAGTGGACAGAGAAAAAATTACAATCTGCGGAGTGTGTGAAAAATGCAGCGTGTTATAAAAATAATGGCTCTTCTGCTGTGCCTCGCCCTTTTTTTTGGCTTTGCAGGCTGCGGCGAGGGTACGAAGGACAAAGAAAAAAGCGAAAAATTAAGTATAGTCTGCACGCTCTTTCCGCAGTACGATTTCACCCGTCAGATTGTGGGAGATAAGGCGGAAGTCACCTTGCTTTTAACTCCGGGCACAGACAGCCACAGCTACGACCCCAGCCCCGTTGATATGGTTAAAATCAATGAAAGTGACCTGTTTATCTATACGGGTGAGCTTATGGAAAGCTGGGCGGCAGAGGTTGTAGGCTCACTTGGCGAAAGTGTTGCCGTTTTAAGTCTGCCCGAGGGCAAAAGGCTCAAGGAAAATGCAGATATTTATTCAAATCATATTGATGAAGACCATGACCATTCGGCAGACCCGCATATATGGACTTCGCCCGTAAACGCTATGCTTATCGTGCAGGAAATCTGCGACAAAATTTGTGAAATCGACCCCGAAAACGAAGCGTTTTACAGGGCTAACGAAGAAGAGTATCTTAAAAACTTAGAAGAGTTGGACAGCGCAATCCGTGCGGTTGCTGCGGCGGCGGAAAACAAAACAATTGTTATGTGTGACCGCTTTGCTCTTACTTATTTCTGCGAAGAATATGGACTTGATTATATTGCCGCCTTCGATGCGTGCACATCCAATACGGAGCCGAGCCCTGCTGTTATAGTTGAAATAACAAAGACCGTGCAGGATAAAAACATTCCTGCTGTTTTTTGCGCAGAGCTTTCCAACCGCAAGGTTGCTGATGCAGTTTCAGCACAGACGGGCGCAAAGGTGCTTGAGCTTCATTCCTGCCACAACCTTTCGGCAGATGATTTCAATGCAGGCGAAACCTACCTTTCGCTTATGCACAGAAACGCGACAAATCTGAAAATTGCTTTAGGTGTAGATTAATGGAAAAAATTGTTGAAGTAAAAAATTTAACAATGAGCTACGAGCGTATGGAAGTGCTCAAAGACGTCAGCTTTTCGCTCGGTCAGGGTGAATGGCTGAGCATTGACGGCGAAAACGGCTCGGGTAAAACAACTCTGCTTAAAGGAATAGCAGGTCTGCTACCGCTCAAAGAGGGAAGTGTTACTTTCGGCGGCGGTGTTACCAGAAAAACCGTAGGCTACCTGCCGCAGCAGACGGCTGTTCAGCGCGATTTTCCTGCCTGCGTGCACGAGGTTGTGCTTTCGGGCTGCACGGGCAGTATGTTCGGCTTCCACACAAGAGCGGACAAGCACCGTGCGCACGAGGCAATACATGAGCTTGGCATTGAGGAAATCCACCACAGACCGTATTGTGATTTGTCGGGCGGTCAGCAGCAGAGAGTGCTTCTTGCCCGTGCACTTTGCGCAACGGAAAAGCTCTTACTTCTTGATGAGCCGGTAACGGGTCTTGACCCGCTTGTTTCGGCGGAAATGTACGCTTCAATCCACGACCTGAACAAGAAAAGGGGAGTGGCGGTAATAATGGTTTCGCACGACATAGCAGGTGCGGTAAAATATTCGGACAAAATTCTTCACATCGGCAGCTCAGTCGAATTTTTCGGCACTACCGAAGAATATCTTGAAAGTGATCTTGGCAGACGCTTTGCAGGAAAATAAAGGCAGGTGAGTATAAGTGGCAAAGGAAATTATAGCGGATTACACGAGCGGCAAAATCGGCAGCCAGCTTCTGCGCTTTTCCGTGCCGTTTATGCTTTCCAACGGTCTGCAGGTACTCTATTCGCTTGTGGATATGATTGTTGTCGGCAAATATGTCGGCAGTCCCGGTCTTTCTGCTGTTTCAACCGCAAGCCAGATTTTCACATTTATGACTATGCTTGCCCTCGGTTTTTCAAACAGCGGTCAGGTGCTCATAGCGCAGTATATCGGCAAGGGCGAGCGTGAAAAAATAGGCTCGGTTGTGTCAACGCTCTTTTTAATCATAACCGCTTTTTCTGCGGTAATGAGCGTTGTCGGTCTTGCTTTTGGCAGAAGTGTTTTAACGCTTCTGAATACACCTGCTGAAGCGTTTGAATACGCTGTTGATTATACAGTAGTATGCAGTATAGGTATATTTTTCTCCTACGGCTACAATATGGTTTCCGCAATATTCCGCGGAATGGGCGACAGCAAGCACCCATTTGTTTTTATCCTTATAGCCTCGGCTATTAATATTGTGCTCGACATTTATTTTATAAAGTATCTCGGCTGGGCAACTATGGGCGCCGCCCTTGCAACAATTATCGGTCAGGCTTTTTCGTTTGTTGCGGCTGTGGTATTTCTCGTCGTGCGCCGTGATACCCTCGGTTTTAAGGTGAGCAGACAAACTCTCAAACCCGACAAAACAAGCGCAAAACTGCTCGTCAAGCTCGGCATACCCTACGCTTCGCAGTCCTGCGCGGTCAATCTTTCAATGATGTTTGTCAACAGCCTTGTAAACGATGTCAGCGTTGCGGCTTCTGCCGTTTTCGGTGTCGGCGTTAAGGTTGACGATATCGTAAACAAAATCACCCAGGGTATAGCCTTTGCGTCTTCGACAATGTGTGCGCAGAATATTGCCGCAGGCAACAAAAAGCGTACGGTTAAAATTTCGCTCACAACGGGCGGCTACTGCGCAGTTCTCTATGCGATTTTTGCACTGATTTTAGTGCTTTTCCACGAACCGGTTTATGCGGCTTTTACCGACGACCCCGAGGTTATCGCGCTTTCATCGGTCTTCGTTTCCGCAATTCTGTGGAGTTTCCCTGCAATGACGCTTATGCGCACGGGCTTTGGCTTCCTGCGCGGATTGGGCAACGCAAAAATAACGCTCGCTTTAGGACTTACGGATGCTCTCGTGCTTCGTGTAGGTTTGAGTTACCTTTTCGGAATAGTTATGAATATGGGGCTTTACGGCTTCTTCCTCGGCTACGGTCTGGCCGCCTTCGGCACGGGAATTCCCGCCTGCCTGTATCTGTTCTTTGGCAAGTGGGAGAATTATAAGTTGATAAAATAAATTATGGGAGAAACTATGGACAACATTATTATCGGAAAAGTTCATTCTTTTCAGAGCCTCGGTGCGGTTGACGGACCGGGTATACGTTTTGTTGTCTTTATGCAGGGCTGTCCTTACCGTTGTCCCTACTGCCACAACCCCGACACCCGTCCTTTTTCGGGTGGTGAGGAATACACAGTTGAGGCAATAGTAAAAAAAGCGGTGCGTTTCAAAAGCTATTTCGGCGAAAAAGGCGGTGTTACCGTTTCGGGCGGTGAGCCTCTTGCGCAGGCGGAGTTTGTTGCAGCACTTTTTGAAGAACTTCACAAGGTTGGCATAAACACCGCACTTGATACAGCAGGTTATCCCGTAAACGAAGCTGTAAAAAAAGTTCTTGAGCATACAGACACCGTGCTTTGTGATATAAAATTTGCAAGTGATACTGAATACAAAACGCACATCGGTACTACACTTGAAACAACGCTTTCGTTTATAGATGAATGTAATAATTATAATACCGATATTATAATACGTCATGTTGTCGTGCCCGGTATGACCGACAGCGAGGAAAATATAAAACAAATCTCCGCACTCGCAAAAAGAGCAAAAAAGCTACAGAAAATTGAACTGCTTCCGTTCAAAAAACTCTGTGTGCAGAAATATGACGAGCTTGGGTTGGAATTTCCGCTAAAAGACACACCAGAGTGTGACCAAAAAACAATAGAGCAATTAAAAAAGCTGCTGTAGAAAACTACAGCAGCTTTTATTTTTATTGTTAAATTATTTCGAATTCAACCTTCTGTGCATGGCAGCAGGCGACGATATCGCCGAGAGTCTTATCGAAATCTGCCTTGAACTTTTCGGGGGTCTTGATAGTCATTGAGTCAACATCTGCCTTCATGGAGATGTTGTTTTCACTCTTGTACTTTCTGACCTCGGAAACAGCATCCTTGACAAGCTCGCCGAATTCAAGTGCTTCCTTATCGTCTTCGCCGTCAACCTTCCAGAAGTTGAGGTGAAGGCTCTCGATGCCTTCCTTGTCCTTGAAAGCGTCCTGATAAATGAACTCTGTCATGTGCGGTACGAAAATACCGTACATCTTGAGGATGTTGAGCAGGCAGTAGTAAATTGCGAACTGACCGCTTCTGCGCTCCTCATAGCCGTGTACTTCGGGCTGGTAGAGTCTTTCCTTGCTGATTTCTACGTAGTAGTCGCAGAAATCCTTCCAGAAGAAGTCGTCAACCTCGTGTCTTGCAGAGCCGATTTCGTACTCGTCAAGCAGCTTGATGCAACGGCGCATAGTCTGCTTGCAACGCTCGACAATCCACTTGTCAACGGGAAGAAGCTCTGCAGGAGCATCAGCCTTGGTGTAGTCCTCAAGGTGAGTAAGTGTGAACTTGGAAGCGTTCCAGAGCTTTGTGAGGAAGCGGTTTGCAATCTTGAGCTCATCGTCGGAGAAATATGTGTCTGTGCCGAGCTTGGTGTTTGCTGCCCAATAACGGATGCAGTCTGCACCGAACTCTTCAACAAGCTGTGCAGGGGACTTTACAGCGTTGCCCTTGGACTTGGAAATCTTTTCGCCTTTCTTTGCAAGAACGAAGCCGCAAACCATGATATCCTGCCACGGAATGTTGCCCGTGTGGTACATACTCTTTGCGATTGTATAGAATGCCCAGGTTCTGATGATTTCGTGAGCCTGAGTTCTCATTGTCATGGGAGCAATCTTGTCTGAAAGATCTGTTCCGTCGGGCTCTTCCCAGTGTGCGTTGATCTGGGGTGTCATTGAAGATGTTGCCCAGGTGTCAAGAACGGAGGATTCGGGAATCCACTCGTTGCAGCCGCATTCGCATGTTGCCTCGGGTGTGAATTCAAGCGGATTGACGGGGAGTATGCTCTCGTCTGCAAACATCGGCTTGCCGCACTTCTTACAGTACCATACCGGGAACGGAACGCCGAAGTAGCGCTGACGGGAAATACACCAGTCCCACTTAAGGTTTTCAACCCATACGTCGTAACGGCTCTTCATGAATGTGGGGTACCAGTTGATTTTCTTACCTGCCTCAACAAAGAGGTCCTTGTGGGAAAGAATATCGATGTACCACTGGCGTGAGGGAAGAATTTCAATCGGCTTGCCGCAACGCTCGTGAGTCTGAACGGGGTGAACAATGTCCTCTACCTTTTCAAGAAGACCCTGTTCCTCCATCATTCTGACAAGCTCTTTACGTGCGCCGTAAACGCTCATACCTGCAACATAAGGTACGTTCTCGTCCATTCTGCCTTCGGTTGTGATAACCTTGCGGTAGGGGAGGTTGTGCTTCTCGCACCAGTCAACGTCTGTCTGGTCGCCGTAGGTTGCACACATAACAACGCCTGTACCCTTTTCAAGGCTTACGATTTCGTCGGTAAGAATCGGAACTTCGTAGCCGAATACAGGAACGACAGCCTTCTTGCCAACGTAATCCTTGTATCTTTCATCTTCAGGGTTGACGAAAAGGCAAACTACGCCGTAAAGCAGCTCAGGACGTGTTGTAGCAACTGTGAGCGGCTTGCCGTCAACCATAAAGTAGATGTAGTTGAATGTTGATTTGATGTCTGCGCTGTCAAGCTCAGCCTGAGCAATGGAGGTCTGGCACTCTGTACACCAGAGAACGGGAGACTCCTTAACGTAAGCTTTGCCTTCCTTTGCAAGACGGATAAAGGACTTCTGTGAAATACGGCGGCTGCGCTCGTCGATTGTCTCGTAGCGGAGGTTCCAGTCAACGGAGAAGCCGAGGGACTTCCACAGGTCTGTGAATTCGTCAACGTACTTTGCGGTAGTGCTCATGCACTTTGTGTAAAGCTCTTCGCGGGAAAGGTCCTTCGCCTTTATGCCCTCTTCCTTTTCAACAAGACGCTCGGTCGGCAGACCGTTATCGTCAAAGCCGAAGGGATAGAAAACATTGTAGCCCATAAACTTGCGGTAACGGGCAACCATCTCTGCCTGTGTGTAGGAGAAGATGTGACCGATGTGGAGTGAACCGCTGACGGTCGGGGGCGGAGTATCGATTGAGTAAATCTGGTTGGGACTTTCGGGGTCAAAACGATAAACGTCTTTATCTGCCCAGAGCTTCTGAACTGATTTTTCAGCCGCTCTGAAATCATACTTTTTTTCCAGCATTATTTCTGCACCTTTCTAACTGAGATAACAACATCCTTGCCGTTGATGTCGAGTGCGTCGCCCTCAACAGACTCTGCACGGACGATTTCGTCTGCAAGAAGCTCCTTGGAAACAGCCTCAACGCTCGGGGTAAGAAGCTGCTCAAACTCGTCGTCACTTGCGTATGTGATAACGATTCTGTCCATAACCTCAAAGCCGGAAGACTTACGCATATTCTGTACCTTGGAAACAAACTCACGGGCGTAGCCCTTCTGAATAAGTTCGGGTGTGAGGACAGTGTCGAGAATTACGGTGATGTTTCTGTCTGCCGCAGACATGAAGCCCTCTTTGTAGCCTGTGCTGATAAGAAGGTCGTCCATTGTGAATTCGACATCTGTGCCGTTGAGGTTT
This sequence comes from Acutalibacteraceae bacterium, assembly GCA_045650165.1. Classification (GTDB taxonomy): domain Bacteria; phylum Bacillota; class Clostridia; order Oscillospirales; family Acutalibacteraceae; genus UBA8612. The sequence continues at coordinate 65,984 of JAZRQW010000044.1, forward strand.
GTCTTGTGGCTGCCGTTAGCCTCGATATCGTCAATTACGCTGTCGCCGTCAACAGTTGCAAAATACTCGCGGATAGCGTTGAGCACCTTGCCGTACTTCGGGCCGAGTGTCTTGAGCTGGGGCTTGATTGAGTGAGAGATGAAGCCCTTTGTGGAGGTAACCTGCTCTGCCTTTTCAACGTTGAGCTCTTCTGCGATGATGGAGAGCATTTCCTCGTTGAAGTGTGCGTCCTCACCCTCAACACATACGAGAAGGCGTGAAAGCGGCTGACGGATTTTGAGGTTTGCAAGGTTTCTTGCGTTTCTTGCAATACCGACTGAATCGTAAACGAGCTTCATATCACGCTCAAGAGCTTCGTCAATATAGCTCTCGTCGCATACGGGATAATCGCACATATGAATACTGATAGGAGCATCGGGGTTGTTCTTGCGGACAAGGCTCTGGTAAATTGTTTCCGTTGCAAACGGTACAAAGGGAGCAGCAAGTCTGATAAGGTTATCAAGAACAGTGTAGAGTGTCATGTAAGCGGCAATCTTGTCCTCGGTAAGCTCGCTCATCCAGAAACGGCGGCGGCAACGGCGGACATACCAGTTACTCATAAGGTCAACGAAGCTGACAAGCTCTCTTGCAGCCTCTGTGATGTGGTAGCCCTCAAGCTCTGTGTCAACCTTCTTGATTACGGAGTTGAGCAGGCCGAGAATCCACTTGTCCATCATTGTAAGCTTGCAGTCAGCGAGCTTATAATTGTTGGGGTTAAAGTTATCAATACCTGAATAGAGGTTGTAGAAGTGGAATGTGTTCCACATTGTGCCCATAAAGCGGCGCTGATGCTCATTGATTGCATCGCCGTCGAAGTTTGTGGAAATCCAGGGAGCGGAAGAAACGTAGAAGTACCAACGGATAGCGTCTGCACCGTGCTTGTCCATAACCTCCCACGGGTCAACAACGTTGCCCTTGTGCTTGGACATCTTGATGCCGTCCTTGTCGTTTACAAGGCCGAGTGCTACGCAGTTTTTGTAGGGAGATTTGCCGAAGATAGCAGTTGAAATAGCCTGGAGCGAGTAGAACCAGCCACGTGTCTGGTCGCTGCCTTCGCTGATGAAATCAGCAGGGAACTGCTTCTCAAACAGGTCTTTATTCTCAAAGGGATAGTGCTGCTGTGCAAAGGGCATTGCGCCTGAGTCAAACCAGCAGTCAATAACCTCGGGTACTCTGTGCATTGTGCCGCCGCACTCACACTCGAATGTAAGCGGGTCAACGCTGGGCTTGTGAAGGTCAACATCGGGTGAAGCGCCTGTGAGCTTGCAGAGCTCTTCAACGCTGCCGATTACGTGGTGCTTTTCGCACTTGTCGCAAACCCATACGGGAAGGGGTGTACCCCAGTAACGGTCACGGGAGATAGCCCAGTCGATAACGTTGCTTACGAAGTTGCCCATACGGCCGTCGCGGTAGGTTTCGGGAAGCCAGTTGACGGAAGCGTTGTCTGCAGTAAGCTCGTCGCGCAGTGTGCTCATTGCGATAAACCAGCTGGGCTTGCCGAAGTAGAGCAGGGGGCTGTCGCAACGCCAGCAGTAGGGGTACTGGTGCTCCATGGGAAGAACCTTGAACAGCGGGCCTTCGTTGCTGAGCTTTGTGATAATGTCGGGGTCGCAGTCGATAACAAAGCGGCCTGCGTAATCTGTAACGATTTCGGGGAAGCAGCCGCGCTCGTCTGCAAGTCTGACAAAGGGAAGCTTGTACTTCTTACCTACACGGGAGTCGTCCTCACCGAATGCAGGAGCAATATGAACGATACCTGTACCGCTGTCAAGCGTTACATAGTCGTCGCAGGTGACAAACCAAGCATTATAGGAATAGTTATCCTTGATGTACGGGAAAACAGGCTCGTACTTCTTGTACTCAAGGTCTGTGCCCTTGTATTCTTCTACAATTTCGTATTTGCCCTCTTCAAACAGACCGCCGACAAGTGCCTTGGCAAGGATATAACAGCCGTCCTCAGCCTTGATCTTTACATACTCGGCGTCGGGATTGACACAAAGACCGACGTTTGAGGGAAGTGTCCACGGGGTGGTTGTCCATGCAAGGAAGCAGGTGTCTGCCTCGTCAACAAGTCTGAAGCGGACATAGATTGAACGTGTTTTGATGTTCTTGTAGCCCTGTGCAACCTCGTGTGAGGAAAGAGCTGTACCGCAACGGGGGCAGTAGGGAACAATCTTGTGGCCGTGGTAGAGAAGCTCTTTTGCATCGAGCTGCTTGAATGCCCACCATACGGACTCAATGTAGTTGTTATCGTAAGTGATATACGGATTTTCAAAATCAGCCCAGAAGCCGATTCTTTCACTCATATCCTCCCAGAGGTCCTTGTACTTCCAGACGCTCTTGCGGCACTTGTCGATAAAGGGAACAATGCCGTAGCTTTCAATATCAGCCTTGCCGCTGAAGCCGAGTTCTTTTTCAACCTCGAGCTCGACGGGCAGACCGTGGGTATCCCAACCGGCCTTACGCTCGACGTGGTAGCCCTTCATCGTGCGGTAACGGGGGATAAGGTCTTTTATTGAACGGGTGAGAATATGACCGACGTGCGGCACACCGTTGGCCGTGGGCGGTCCGTCGTAAAAGGTGAACTCGGGCTTGCCCTCGTTCTTCTTTACGCTCTTTTCAAATACGCTGTTCTCTTTCCAGAACTCACGTACTTCTTTTTCGCAGGCAGTAAAATTATACTGAGCGTCAACCTTGTCAAACATAAGTTTATCTCCTATATTTAATAATATTTATAAATATACGATTAATATAATAACACTTGTATAAATCACAGTCAAGAACAATTTGAATTAAACATTTGGTTTTTGCTGCTTTCATTTTTGTGATTATTTACAATAGGAAATCAAAAACCGCACAGACGGCGTTGTCTGTGCGGTTTTCGCAATAACTATTCATTTACCGTATTTTGTTCTTCAAGCCGTTTCTTTTTTCTGTAGCGCATAACGAACCACAGAATGCCGAGCACCTGTAAAATTGCAACGGGTATGAAGATATAGTTCAGGTCATTTACATTCCAGAATGTGAGCTTCAGGCAGATTGCTATCGACCAGCCGATACCGCTTGTGGCAAGAAAGCGCAAAAGCAGATTCCACCACAGCTCCGTAAAAACGGTCAGCGCAATGAACGAAACGGGCACGGCATAAGCAAACAGCAGCCACGATTTTTCGTCCCATATATTGAAGATTCTCAGGATGAAAAAAATTACGGAAGCAACAAGAAACGACAGACCTACGCTGAGAATAGGTATTATAATTCTATTTGTAAGGTAGGGCTTTTTGCGCGGCAGCTTCGGCGTGTTTTCGCCAATAAAATCGTTGAGCGTTACTCCGAAAAGTTCTGCCATTTTCTGCATTACAATAACATCGGGTACACCGTCGCCCCGTTCCCATTTGGAAACGGATTTGTCCGAGTAGCTGAGCCTTTCGGCGAGCTGTGCCTGCGTCAGACCGGATGCCTTCCTCAGCTCGGAAATGTTTTTTGCAATATTCTTTTTGAGCTGTTCTTCGGTCAAATTAATCACCTTTGCAAGGAAATGTTTTTTGTATTATACTACATTAATTGTAAAAAATCAAGCAAAAATTCGTTGATATTCCAACGACTCTACCGTGGGTAGAAGTTAAAAAGCGCACTCTACCCGGACAAAAACCAACAGTAGAAAACAAAAAAGCAACAGTAGCGTGACAATTGGAACCGCACGGGATAATATATACGCTGTTGGCCGTTTGGCTGTTTATACAGAAAGGAAGTATAGAAAATGTCCAAGGTAAAATACGATTATTATGACGTGCCTATGGTTTCCAACATGGAGGAAATGATAGCACTTGCACTCAAGGAGTGCCCCACGAAAATTGTTTACAAATACAAGGTGAAAGACGAAATCCGCAGTATGACCTATGAGGCATTTGTCAACCGCGTTTATTCGCTCGGCGCATACCTCACATCAAAGGGCGAAAAAGCGGGACACATTGCCTGCCTCGGCGCAAACTCCGTCAACTGGATTACCGCATATTTCACAGCCCTGCGAAGCAGCGGTGTGTATATTCCGCTCGATAAGGAATTGCCCGAAAGAGACCTTCTCCACCTTCTTAACGACAGTAAGGCAACCGTACTTTTCTACGACAAGCGTTATGAAAAAATGCTTAAGGAAAATCTCGATTCGCTTGGCGGAATAAAGCTTTTCATCGGTTTTGACCGCACAGAAAATGAAGACAATTTCATTTCATTTGAAAAGGCACTTGACGAAGGTGCAACGCTTGATAAGGCTGAATACCTTGCCTGCAAGAGTGACCCCAATGCAATGAAAATGCTCGTATATACTTCGGGCACAACAGGTATGTCCAAGGGCGTTATGCTCAGCGAAAAGAATCTTATGTCCTGCGTGTGCTACGGCCTGCAGGTTTCAACAGTTTTCGAGGTCGGTCTGTCCGTGCTTCCCTACAGCCATACTTATGAAAGTGTTGCAGATTTGCTCGTTTCTTTCCACCATCACTCAACACTCTGCATCAACGAAAGCCTCAAGGCTGTGCTCAAAAACCTGCAGACATATCAGCCTGAATACATCTACATCGTTCCTGCAATTGCCGAGCTTTTCGTAACAAGAATAAACAGAGAAATCGAAAACCAGGGCAAGGCTGCAATGTTTGCAAAGCTTATCAAAGCAAGCAACTTCCTGCGCAAAATCGGCATTGACAAGCGCAGAACGCTTTTCGGCATGATTCATAAGAATTTCGGTGGTAAGCTTCGCAAGATCGTCTGCGGAGGTGCCGCAATCAGACCCGAGGTTGGCGAATTCTTTGACAATATCGGTATCAGCCTCATCAACGGCTACGGCATTACAGAGTGCTCACCGCTTGTTTGTGCCAACCACGATGCTGCAAACGATTACCACACCGCAGGTATAAAGCTCCGTTGTATCGACTGGCGTGTTGACGACCCCGATGAGGACGGTGTAGGTGAAATCTGCATCAAGGGCGATACTGTTATGCTTGGTTACTATAACCGCCCCGACCTTACTGCAGAGGTTATTAAGGACGGCTGGTTCTATACAGGTGACTACGGCTACATCAATGATAAAGAACAGCTTATAATCTGCGGCAGAAAGAAGAACGTTATTGTTCTTGACAACGGCAAAAACATCTACCCCGAGGAAATTGAAGGCTATATCCAGGGTATTGACTTTGTAACTGAGGTTGTTGTCAGCGGCGAACAGAATGACGCAAGCGGCAACGCAAAAGCACTTGTTGCTGAGGTTTTCCTCAGTGAAAACAAGACACCTGCCGAGGTTCTCAAGAGCATCAAGAATGCTTGCAAGGAACTGCCGATTTACAAGCAGATTTCTTCTGTTACAATCCGCGACAAAGAATTTGAAAAAACCACCTCAAACAAAATCAAGCGATTTGTCAACGATAAAACAAAGAAAAACTAAACAGCTCTGAATACGGGCAGCAACAGTCATCCGACTGTTGCTGCTTTTTAAGTTGACAAAATTTCAGTATAGGTATATACTTATTTTAATTATATTATAATGAGGTGCAGTATGTCCAACGAAGCACAGCAACACCATACACACATAACCTCTGAGCACAAATGGTTTGACCTGAAGCTCAAAGAGGTGTGGAAATATAAGGACCTGATAGTGCTTTTCACAAAGCGCTCATTCGTGCTTAAGTATAAGCAGACCGTGCTTGGTCCCGCGTGGCTTTTCCTCAATCCCATTATGACCAGCCTTATCTACACCTTTGTTTTCGGCGGCATTGCGGGAATCGGAACCGACGGCATACCCCAGATTCTTTTTTACCTCGGCGGTAACGCAATCTGGACATTCTTTTCTTCCTGCCTGACATCAAACGCAAACGCATTCATTGCCAATTCGTCTGTTTTCGGCAAGGTGTATTTTCCCCGCCTTACAACGCCGATTTCAAATGTGCTCTCTTCTGTTATTCAGTTCGGAATACAGATGATACTTGTGCTGGCGTTTCTCATTTACTATGTTGCAACGGGTGCCGTTCATCCAAACTGGCTTGCGTGGCTGCTTATTCCCGTTGTGCTTGTCCACCTCGGCGTTATGGGTCTTGGCTGCGGTATAATTATTTCAAGCCTTACCACAAAATACCGTGACCTGTCAATTCTGGTTACCTTCGGCGTTTCTTTGTGGATGTATGCAACGCCTATAGTTTACCCGATGTCACAGATTGATAACGAACTCTTCAGAACAATTATTATGATAAACCCGACAACGGCACCTATTGAGCTGTTCCGCTACGCTCTGCTTGGTCAGGGAACTATTTCAATCCCGAGCCTTATTTTCTCGTGGGTATTCACAATTGCCGTAGCAGTGTTCGGTATTATGGTATTCAACAAGGTTGAAAAAACCTTTATGGATACGGTTTGAGGTGAGAAGCAATGGAAAACACAAACCGTGAAATAGCAATAAAAATGCAGGGCGTCAAGAAAAAATACCGCCTTGGCCAGATTGGCGGCGGTACACTTCAGGCAGACCTGCAAAGCTGGTGGGCAAGGGTCAGAGGTAAAGATGATCCCAACTCCAAAATCGGTCAGGAGCAACGCCTCGTTGGTCAGAGCTTTATGGCGCTCAACGGCATTGACCTGACAATATACAAGGGTGAGGCTGTCGGCATTATCGGCACAAACGGTGCAGGCAAGAGCACCCTGCTCAAGCTTCTCTCCCGTGTCACCGCACCCACAGAGGGTGAAATTGACATCTACGGCAGAATCGCCTCCATGCTTGAGGTCGGTACGGGCTTCAGCCCTGAAATGACAGGCAGAGAAAATGTTTATATGAACGGCGCAATTCTCGGTATGACCAAGGCGGAAATAGACGCAAAAATGGAAGATATCATCGAGTTTTCCGAGGTGCGTGACTTTATTGACACACCTGTAAAAAGATATTCAAGCGGTATGTATGTCAAGCTCGCCTTCTCCGTCGCCGCCCACCTCGACAGCGAAATTATGATTATGGATGAGGTCCTCGCTGTAGGTGATATGGCTTTCCAGAAAAAATGTCTTACTAAAATGAAGGAAGCCGCTACACAGCAGGGCAGAACAGTCCTCTATGTCAGCCACAATATGAACACCATCCGCCAGCTCTGCGAACGCTGCATAGTCCTCGATAAAGGCAAGGTAATTTTTGTAGGCAATGTCGAGGAAGCGATTGGTGTGTATATGGGTGGCGCTGAACCAATTTCTTTGCATAATGATTGTTCACGAAGACCCAGAGAGGGTATCGGCGATGGTAAAATCCATACGCTTTCTACAGAAATTGTAGGCATATCCAGTCCGATAATTTATGATTTTATGCCTTTGGATATAAAAGTAAAATTTCTCTCTGAGCAAGCTTTTAGCAATTTGGCTGTTCGACTTATTCTTTTTTCATCAAATCATTTTCCTGTTGGAATGTGTATTTCGCAAAGCAAAATCTCAGCAAATAAAGGCGAAAACGTTATTTGTTTGAGATTATACTGTCCTAATCTTGCTCCGGGACAATATTTTGTAAGGTTGGTTTTCTTTGAAGAAAATGAACTTAGCACCGAAATAGTTCATGATGTTGTAAACGATGCGCTTTCCTTTTCTAAGGATTTCAAGGAAAGTTGTAACAAAAAAGTTGGCGCATGGAACGCAGAGGTTTGGGGAACTTCTGTTTATCCTGAAATAGAAATATTAGAGGAGTAACATTATGAAGATTCTTTTGGTAGGAGAAGTTTTCTCTTCAAATTTAGGGGATCCGGTAATTTGTGAAACAGTACATAATTTTATAAAAAGCCATTACTCCGACGCAGAAATAACACCTCTTGACATTTCAGGGCGTATCAGTAGCCAAGAATATGCCGCATATAAAAATAACACTTTTTTCTTGCGCGTGATTAATTTTTTACTATACAGGTTTTCTTTTATACAAAAAATTAGTCCGTTTTCTTACTTGTTTTATAGAGACAATCTTAAATATCTTCGCTTTTTTTCAGCTGTTAAACAAGTTATGGGCTCGAAAAAATTTGATCTTATTTTATTTGCCGGAGGTGCTCTTTTTTCAGATTATTTTGCAGGCTATATTTATTGTCTGGTCAGAAAAGCGTTGATACAAAAAACACCTGTAATTTTTCATGCTTGTGGATTTTCTACGCTTTCTGAAACATCAGTTCAGTTGCTTCAAAAAGTTTTCTTTACCAAAAGCGCTTCAAAATTTATTAAGAATGTTTCTTTGAGAGATTCATTAAATATGTTCCTGAAATATTTTGGAAATAGATTCAATGTGAATTTAACGAACGATATAGCGCTTTGTAGCCGTGAATATTTCACTGCTGCAGATAAAAAAGTAGCTGATATCGGAATTGGAGTTATAAGAATACCAATGTATAAAGACAATCAAAAGCAATTGATTGAACACTTTATAAACAGCAATTTTTCTTGGAAGATTTTCACAAACGGAGCCCAGTATGATCAAGAATTTGCTGAACATATTTTATTGGAACTTGGAATAGCAAAAAAAGATATACCTCTTTATTTGGTTGACCGTCCTCAAACAGCAAGTGAATTAATAAAAACAGTAACTGGTTTTGATAGAATTATTTCATTTCGCTTGCATAGTCAAATTATAGCAACTTCATTTGGAGTTCCAAGTTGCGGGTTGATATGGGATGATAAAGTCCGAGAGTTCTATAACCACATAGGATTTTCAGATCGTTGTTTTTATCCTGAAGAAATTGCCGATAACATATCAAAAATTATTGATAAAAGTTATGAAAATATGCCGATCAACAATATTGAAAATTGTCTGTGTGATGCCAAAAGCAATCTTACAATGCAAATGAATCTTTTACAGGAGAAATTCCATGATTCCTAAAAAAATACACTACTGCTGGTTTGGCGGCAACAAAAAGCCGAAGCTTTTTGAAAAGTGTTACAAAAGCTGGAAAAAGCATTGTTCCGACTACGAGATAATCGAATGGAATGAGGACAATTTTGATTTGTCCGATTGTCCGCTTTATGTACAGCAGGCATACGAAGCAAAAAAATGGGCTTTTGTGACCGACTATGTGCGCCTTAAGGTTGTTTACGACAACGGCGGAATTTATCTCGATACCGATGTTGAGCTGAAAAAGAAACTCGATTTTCTTCTGAATAACAAGGCTTTTTTTGGCTTTGAAGGTGGAAAATATATCAATACCGGTCTGGGCTTCGGTGCCGAAAAAGGCGCGGATATTCTGCTTGAAATAATGCGTGACTATGATGATATTCCGTTTGTCAAAGAAGACGGCAGCTTTGATACGCTGTCTTGTCCCCGGAGAAATACCGAAATTTTTATCAGACACGGATTAAAGCAAAACGACAGCATGCAGCATGTAGACGGTGATATATTAATTCTTCCCACCGTATATTTGTGTCCGATTAGTTTTGAAACCGGTAAAAGAAAGTTTTCATTCAAAACCGTTTCCGTACATTGGTTTTCTGCAAGCTGGTATGACGGTAAAAATGTCCGTGAAAAAATAAAAAAACAGCAAGAGCAATATAACCGCCAGATAAAGGCAGAAAAAATTGACAGAATAAAACATCTTCCGAATTTGTTGCTGATTAAAATATTGGGAAACCAAAGATATAATGCTCTGAAAAATAAGATTAAAAAATGAGGGCTGGGTATGGAACTTGTTTCTGTAATCGTTCCTGTTTATAAGGTCGAAAAATATATTCACCAATGTGTGGATTCCATAATCAACCAGACATATAAGAATATTGAAATTATCCTTGTCGACGACGGCAGCCCCGATAACTGCGGGAAAATCTGCGATGAATATGCAGAAAAAGACAGCCGCATTAAAGTTATTCACAAAGAAAACGGCGGTCTTTCCGATGCAAGAAATGCAGGTGTAGCTGTTGCAAGCGCGGAATGGATAAGCTTTGTTGACAGTGACGATATCATCCATCCGCAGGCGATAGAACTTCTTTTTTCTGCTTTGAAAAGAGAAAAAGTCGATATTGCTACTGCTCTGATGGCTGATTTTAAAGACAGCAATATGCCTGGTTCTTTTTGTACGGAATTTTCTGAAAATTATACCCTCAGAGAAGTTAACGAGCAATTTTTATTGGAAATTTTTGAAGGTTCGCGCTATCATTCTGCTTGTAACAGAATAATTAATAAAAAACTTTTACTCCGCTTTCCTTTTGCAATCGGCAGATATCACGAGGATAGCCCCGTAATATCTAAAATGTTGTACTTTTCCCGACAAATGGTTGTTATACCGTATGAATTGTATTTTTACAGAAATAACCCAAACAGTATCACAAGATCAGATCTTTGCTTGCGACATTTTGATTTGCTTTGGGCGTGGAATGAGCAAATTGCTTTTTTCAAAACTCTCGGATATAATGATATGGTTGCCAGATTGAATATGGAATATGTCATTTCTCTTTACGGGTTAAGAAAAAATGCTCGGAACTCAAACAACAAATATGTTTTAAAGTTTGTTTATGAGAAACTCAAGTGCATCTTCAAAGTAATTTCTGTACATTACTCAAAGCTTTCGGATGATCTCAAAAGCCGTTTATATTATTATGCTCAGTTGCTGTTTCCTAAAATTACGGTAATACATTATGTAATAGTTCACAAAATACTGAAAAGGCGGTAAATTTGCTTATGCCATCAATAAGCGTTATTGTTCCCGTGTATAATGCGGAAGAATATCTCAAGGCATGTATTGACAGTATTCTTGCACAGACGTTTACGGATTTTGAGTTGATTCTGATTGATGACGGTAGCCCTGATAACTGCGGAAAAATATGCGACGAATATGCCGTAAAGGACAGTCGTATACGTGTGTTTCATCAGGAAAATCAAGGGCAGGCTGCGGCAAGGAATAATGGCGTTGATTTTGCAAAATCAGATTGGATTTGTTTTGTTGACAGTGATGATATTGTACATTATAAAATGCTTGAATTGTTATATGATTCAGCTATACAACATAGTGTTGATTTGTGCCTGGCATCGCTTGTCAGTTCAAACGATGTTGATCCGGAAAAATTGAATTTGCTTTCGGTTGACACAGTATCAGTTGTTCTTCAGGCTGATGAAAATACTTTTTTGCAACTTTTTGAAGATTCCAGATATCATTCTGTGTGTTCAAAATTAATTAAAAAACACCTTCTGAAAAAATTCCCTTTTGAAAACGGGCGCATACACGAAGACAGCCCTGTTATTTGCAAATGGATGTATGAGGCGAGGGATTTGGCGTTTTCGCCTAATATTTTATATGTTTTTAATGAAAATATAAAAAGCACTACCCGACGCAAATTTAATTTAAAAAAACTCGATATGATGTGGGCTTGGGAACAACAGGAACGCTTTTTTGATGAATTAAATTATAACTCAATGAAAAGGGCTGTAGAAATTCGTCACTTGTATACTGCTTCAATCATATATTCCCAAATGCGCAAGAATGGTTCCGGATTCAGAAAACAAGCTGTAGCGTTCCGCCGGAAAATTTTAAAAGAGTATAGACAAACATTTAAATATCCGGAGTTTTTAAAAAAAGATAAATTGTTTGCAATGGAAAACTTTTTCCCATTGCCTATGACAATCTATTGGATTATTTTTAATCGTTTTTGCAGAAGAAAATAAGAAAGTATGGGTGGAAATTTTGCCGAGTATAAGCATCATAGTCCCTGTATACAACGCTGAAAAATATTTATGCCAATGCCTGGATAGTATTATAAGCCAAACATTTTCTGATTTTGAACTGTTGCTTATTGATGACGGTTCGACCGATAACAGCGGAAAAATATGCGATGAATATGCAGAGAATGACAGTCGCATAAAGGTTATTCATCAGCAAAACCAAGGGCAGGCTGCCGCAAGAAACAAGGGCCTTGACATGGCTTGCGGTGAATGGGTTGCTATGATAGACAGCGACGATTTCATTGAACTCAATATGCTGGAAAAACTGATATCTGCGGCACAAAAAGAAGATGCAGATATGTGCAGCTGTAACTTTTTTTCGTTTAATAATGAAACACCGGATGCGGTAAAAGAGCATACATACGGTTATACAGAATACAGAATCTCTTCCGGTTTGGAAATTCTTAAAGATGCTAATAGTTTTTCTGATTTACCTTCAAAATTCACATCTCCGTGTTTCAGGTTGGTTAGTCGCAGAATATATGACAGCATCCGTTTTCCCGAAGGTATAGTTTTTGAGGATGCGGCAATTGCGCACCTTGTTCTGGACAAATGCAAAAAAATCGTGCTTATCCCCGATTGTCTCTATTACTACAGAATAGTTCAGGGCAGCACAACGCACAGAGATTTCAACATAAAATTTTTTGATGTGTTTTATTCTCAGAAAGCCAGATTCGATTATTATGTTGAGCACGGCATTGAAGAATATTCTCATTCTTTGCAGGATTCATTCTATGCCTATCTGTTAAGTGATTACTACCGATACAGCGGCGACAGGAGCAACAGTAACAAGTTGCGTGAATTCAGAAAAATGGCTTTGCAGATATTCCCGTATTATTTCAAGAGAAAAGATATCGTTTTCAACCAGAAATTATCAATACTTCTTTTCTGCTTTTCTCCGGGTTTGTTTAAAATAATTTTCAAAAGATAATTTTTTCAGGTGTTTGATTATGCAAAACAAATGGTTGGTGGCGTCGGACATTGACGGCACGCTCAATTCAAAGGCACGCAAGCTGCCCAAACGCAACGGCGAGGCAATTGACAAATTCATAGCCGAGGGCGGTTATTTCACTCTTGCTTCGGGCAGACCGATAAATTCACTTGAACGTGCGTGGAAAACCGTGCAGACAAGCTGTCCTGCGGTTGCTCTCAACGGCGGACTGATTTACGATTTTAATGAGCACAAGGTAATCAAAAAAATGTCCATACCCAAAGCGGGGCAGGATTTTGTAAAAAAGATTGCAAAAGAGTTCAAAGGCATTTACTCCGTGGATGTCGGCATTTTCGGCGCAGAAACTGCGTATATAGCCAAACACGGTCTGTTTTCGTTTTGTCAGGTCTTTTTTGACCGTGTGCCGCATAAGGTGACCGGTTTTGACAGCATACCCGAGGACGACTGGTGCAAGGTTATTTTCTGGGGTTTTCCGCCTGCGATAAAAAGGCTTAAGGAGGAGGCTGCAAAGCATCCCGATGTCGGTAATTTTATGTCCTCTTCGGTTGTTACCTTTGAAATGCTTGCCCCCGGTGTGCATAAAGGCACGGGCGTTATGGAGCTTGCCGGAATGTTAGGCGTTGATAAAGCTCATACCGCTGCAATAGGCGACTATTTCAACGACTGGGATATGCTTAAAACCGTCGCTTTTCCTGCCTGCGCAGGTCAGGCACCTAAAGAAATTCACGAAATATGCAAGCTCGTTGCCTGCCATTGCAACAACGGCTGTGTTGCCGATCTGCTCGAGCACCTTATGTCGGGTAAGGCGGAGTGACAGTAGCATATAACATATAAATAATATTGACAAAATTTAATGTCGGTTTTATAATTCTAATGTTGCGGAACTTTAATCGGTTTTGCAAGTGTTTTACAAGGAGTTATTCTTTATGAGCAAATCCGTTATTCCTGCAGGCTACAAATCTACACTTTCGGTGCATGATACCCAGCTTGCAATTGGTTTTATCAAATATGTTTTTAACAAGAAGCTGTGCAAGGCTCTCAACCTGAGCCGTGTTTCCGCTCCGCTTTTTGTCGAGGCTTCAACAGGCTTTAACGATGACCTTAGCGGTGTTGAGCGTGCGGTTGCCTTTGACATAAAGGAAACGGGCACGGTGGCACAGGTTGTTCACTCGCTTGCCAAGTGGAAGAGATATGCACTTTATAAATACGGCTTTGAGCCGGGTGAGGGTATTGTTACGGATATGAATGCTATCCGACGTGACGAGGAAATGGATAACCTTCATTCAATTTATGTTGACCAGTGGGACTGGGAAAAGGTTATCACCCGTGAGCAGCGCAATGTAGAGTTTCTCAAGGAAACCGTGCGCGCTATCGTAGGTGCTGTGTGCGATACTCTCGATATGGTAAAGGGCAACTATCCCGCAATTGATGTTGAGCTTAACAGAGAGGTTAAGTTTATTACTACATACGAGCTTGAGGAAATGTATCCCGACCTCACCTCCAAGCAGCGTGAAAACGCTATCGCAAAGGAATACGGTACGGTTTTCATTATGCAGATTGGCGATGTTCTCAAGAGTGGTCAGAAGCATGACGGCAGAGCACCCGACTATGACGACTGGACACTCAACGGTGACATTCTGTTCTATAACAAGGTTCTCGGCTGTGCGATTGAGATTTCCTCAATGGGTATACGCGTTGATGCCGATGCTCTGCGTTCACAGCTTGCAAAGGCAGGCTGTCCCGAAAGAGCAGAGCTTATGTTCCACTCGCTCCTGCTGGACGGTACGCTTCCCCTTGCAATGGGCGGCGGTATAGGCCAGTCACGCCTTTGTATGCTTATGCTCGGCAAGGCACACGTCGGTGAGGTTCAGGTTTCCGTCTGGGATGAGGCGACTGTAGCCGTCTGTAAGGAAAACGGCGTAGAGTTGCTCTGATTTTGAAATTTTCACTCTTAAGGAGAAATATATATGAAACACTTACTTAAACTTTCCGACCTTTCCAAGCAGGAAATTATTGACATTCTTGATCTTGCCGATCAGCTCAAATATGCCAAGAAAAACGGCATTGAGCACAAGTATCTTGCAGGCAAGACACTCGGTATGATATTCCAGAAATCCTCCACAAGAACAAGAGTTTCCTTTGAGGTCGGTATCTATGACCTTGGCGGTAGCGCTCTTTTCCTCAGCTCCCGTGACCTCCAGATCGGCAGAGGCGAGCCTGTAGAGGACACAGCAAGAGTTCTCTCCCGTTACCTTGACGGTATTATGATCCGTACCTTTGACCAGGAAGAGGTTGAAACCCTTGCAAAGTACGGCTCAATTCCGATTATCAACGGTCTTACAGATTACTGCCATCCCTGCCAGGTGCTTGCAGACCTTATGACTATCCGTGAGCACAAGGGCTCAATCGAGGGCCTCAAGCTCTGCTATGTCGGCGACGGCAACAATATGGCAAACTCCCTTATCGTCGGCGGTATCAAGATGGGTATGAAGGTCAGCATTGCCTGCCCCGATAACTATCAGCCCGATGCAGATATTATGAAGTGGGCTGCTGAAAACGGCGAATTCTGCTGCACAAGCGATATTGCTGCTGCAGTTAAGGATGCAGACGTTCTCTACACAGACGTATGGGCTTCCATGGGTCAGGAGGGCGAAGCAGAGGAAAGAAAGAAGATATTCAAGAGCTACCAGATCAACGACGAGGTTATGGCTCTTGCCGCACCCGGCGCAATGGTGCTTCACTGCCTGCCTGCACACCGTGAAGAAGAAATCACCGCAAAGGTATTTGAAGAGCACGCAGCAGAAATCTTTGACGAAGCTGAAAACAGACTTCATGCACAGAAGGCCGTTATGGTTAAGTGCATGGGCGAAGGCTGATTTTGAAAAGCAGACTGCTTTTCCATATTGTAGGGCTGTTGTTTCCTGCACGCTGTCACGGCTGTGACAGAATTGTTCAGCGTGATGTTTTTCTGTGTGATGCCTGCCTTGAAACGGTTGAACGGCTTGAAAATCCCTGTACGGGTTGCGGAAAGCCCGCAGGTGAATGCGACTGCGGCAGAAACAAGTTCAAACTCAATATTACGGCACCGCTTGCCTACACGGGAAGTGTCGTTACTGCCATTCACCGCTTCAAATTCGGCGGTGAGAAAAACCTGCACAGATATTTTGCCGACTACATGGCGGAAAGTGTAAGAGCGCGTTTCGGCGAAGTTGCGTTTGACCTTGTAACCTGCGTGCCGCAGACGGCAAGGCGCAAAAGGCAGAGAGGTTACAACCAGTCTGCCCTGCTTGCAAAGAGCTGTGCAAAACTGCTTGGGTTGCCGTGTAAAGAAGCGTTGCTGAAAACCCGGAACACCAAAGACCAGCACAAGCTCAAAGCAAAAGAGCGCGCTGAAAACCTCAAAGGTGCCTTCAGCGTAAACGATATGTCTGTTATTGACGGTAAAACCGTGCTGCTTTGCGACGACATAAAAACAACGGGCGCAACGCTTAACGAGTGCCGCAAAACTCTGATTGAAGCAGGAGCGAAAGAAGTTTACTGCGTTACGGCGGCAGTTGTAACGGACAACAAACAAAAATGAATAAAAGATAATCGGCTTGCAAAGGGAATTTCCGATGCAAGCCGATTTTTGTTATTAACTTATTATATATGTTTCTTTTTATCTTACGGTCAGGAATATCATTCTTTCCTGGATGGTGAGTGAGCCGTGGCCTGTGTTGTAACCGCCGTGGTCGGATGTAATAATAATCATCCAATCCTCTGTTGCGTAGGTTTCGCGTGCCTCAATTGCTTTGATAATGTTATAGCTCAATTCTTCCTCTGCCTTGAATTCGCTTACATAGTCTGGGTTGTGGCCGCCGAAGCCTGTACCGTGTCCTGCGTGGTCTGTGTGCTCAAAGATTGTGAAGATGAAATCGGAACAGTCAGCTTTTTTGATATCAGCAAGGGCGTTTTCATAAGTGCCGTTTTCGCCCTTGTCGTTCAAAGTATCGCCGTGTGCATCGCAGAAGTTTACATTGAGGTTGTTTTCTTCAATATATGTCATATCAAGAGCATAGGTAGAATTGTCATTTGCAAAGTGGCCGTCCCAGGAAACATAGAAAGCGGCTGATTCTGCCTTTTCGCTCTCGACAAGAGAGATGAAAAGGGGCTTATACTCTGTGGACTTTGCAATACCGTTGCCTGTAATGCCTGTTACACTTGCCCATTCACCCGTGAGGATTGAGCACCAACCGGGTGCTGTGGAAGTGTCCTGTTTGTTGATTTCGGGGTAATTTACACCGCCGCAGTAAACGAGCTGTGTTTCGCCGCCGGATTTGTTGAGATAGTCAATTGCGCTGTTGAAGCTACCGTCAATAAGTGCAAGCGCGTCTGCACGGCAGCCATCGTAGCCGAGAACGATACACTTTTTCTCTGTCTTGCCTTCTGCAAGGGGAGCATCGAAATGACCCTGAATAATGTCATAGATACCCGTTTGGGGAAGTGCTGTTTCAAATGTGTTTGTGTAGGCGGAAATGCTGTCAATAGTGTTCTTGTATGCGGCAACTGTGTCCGAACCGTCGTTAACTCCGGTTATCATACCGTAAATCATCATAAAGAACGT
This sequence comes from Acutalibacteraceae bacterium, assembly GCA_045650165.1. Taxonomy (GTDB): domain Bacteria; phylum Bacillota; class Clostridia; order Oscillospirales; family Acutalibacteraceae; genus UBA8612. Next base: position 83,264 of record JAZRQW010000044.1, read on the forward strand.
TGCAACGCCTGCAATGAAATTCCAGAATGCGGTTAACATAAATAATACTTCCTTTCAAATCTATTGTAAAAAATAATAGCAGTTATCACAGGAAATTTCAAGTGTATTAAAGAAAAGATAAAAACAAAAATTAAAATAAAAAAGCACCAACCTATTGGTTGATGCTTTTCTTTTGGCTGGGGAATAGGGATTCGAACCCCAACAAACAGAGTCAGAGTCTGTCGTGCTACCGTTACACTATTCCCCAACGACGAAGCATATTATATACAATCCGTTTTGAAATGTCAAGAGGATTTTGAAAAAAATTTAAAAATACGCTTAGCGGATGATTTGCTCTACAATTCTGTCTACACACTGTTCGGGGGTAAGCCCTGTGCAGTTGAGTGTTATATCGGCATACTTTTCGTAAATTGGTGCTCTTTCTTCAAAAAGCTGGGCAACGGTTGTGCCGTTTTTCATTGCAACACCACGGGTTTTAATATCTGCAAGCCTTTTTTCAATCTCGGGAAGCGGCAGTTTCAGGTAAACAAAAACGCTGTTTTTCTTCAGCTTTTCCATGGCTTCTTTGCCGTAAACTGCGCTTCCGCCCGTTGCGATAACGCTGTTTTCAAACTCACAGCTGCAGATAATATCGTTTTCTGTTTGCAGGAATCCGTCCGTGCCTTTTTCTTCAATAATGTCGCAAAGGCTCATTCTGCAGGCATTCTGAATTATAAGGTCGGTGTCTGTGAATGAGCAAAGCAGACTTTTGGCAAGAAGCACGCCTATAGTGCTCTTTCCTGCTCCGGGCATACCGATTAAAACTATATTTTTCATATATTATCTCCACGATTTTATTATATCGAAATTTTACCCCATTATGAAGAAAAAATCAACAAAAAACATCCGCTTGAACGGCATTTATTCTCTGCGCATATTGCTTGACGAAATATAGGGTTTATGGTAATATGAAAATGTAAATTAAGGGTACAAAAAAATATAAAAACCTCTGACGAAAACAGAATTGTTGTGGAGTTAACCACGGTGAGGTTTTTGCTTGTCGATCGTCTGGGCAGCACTTCTGTTTGAAGTGTGGGCCTTTTGTTATTTTTTAGCGGAAATATTCCGTATGATAAATCTCGTTTATAATTTTTTCTATATATGATTTTGAAAAGGAAAGGTGATTAAGATGTTTGAACAGTGGAACGGCTTTAAAGCGGGCAAATGGCAGGACGAAATAAATGTCCGCGACTTTATTCAGCTCAACTACACACCTTACGAGGGTGACGAGAGCTTTCTTGCGGGCCCTACCGACCGCACAAAAAAAGTTTATGATAAGTTTGACGCACTTCTCAAAGAGGAGCAGGCAAGAGGCGGCGTGCTCGATATAGATACGGTGACGGTTTCGTCGCTCACCGCATACATCCCCGGTTATCTTGACAGGGAAAACGAAATTATTGTCGGTCTGCAGACGGACGAGCCCCTTCGCAGAGGCGTTAACCCCTTCGGCGGTATCAATATGACAAGAAAAGCCTGTAAGGCTTACGGCTATGAGCTGAGTGAGGTTGTTGAAGAGGAATTCCGCTACAGAACAACCCACAACGACGGCGTTTTCAGAGTTTATAACGACGAAATCCGTGCCGCACGCCACACGGGTATCATCACAGGTCTGCCCGATGCATACGGCAGAGGCAGAATCATAGGCGACTACAGACGTGTTGCACTCTACGGCGTTGATAAGCTTATTGAAGAAAAGCTCAAGGACAAGGCAGCAATTGCCGCAAACGATGTCCTTGCCGAGGATATCCGCAGACTTGAAGAGCTTTTCCAGCAGATTAATTTCCTCGGCAAGCTCAAGGAAATGGCTGCTATGTACGACTGTGATATTTCCGTTCCAGCAAAGGACTCCAAAGAGGCTGTTCAGTGGCTCTATTTTGCTTACCTCGGCGCAATCAAGGAGCAGAACGGTGCTGCAATGAGCCTTGGCAGAACATCGACATTCCTCGATATCTATTTCGAGCGTGACCTTAAAAACGGCACGTATACCGAAGAGCAGATTCAGGAAATTATGGACGATTTCGTTATGAAACTGCGTATGGCACGCCACCTTCGCACGCCCGAATACAACGAGCTTTTTGCAGGCGACCCGATGTGGATTACAGAGGCAATCGGCGGTATGGGCGAGGACGGCAGAACGCTTGTCACAAAGAACTCCTTCCGTGTGCTTCACACGCTTTACAACCTCAACCCCAGCGCTGAGCCGAATATGACAGTGCTCTGGTCAACTCAGCTTCCTCACGCTTTCAAGCGCTACTGCGCAAAGGTCAGCTGTGATACGGATTCCATCCAGTACGAGAATGACGATGTAATGCGTCACGTTTACGGTGACGATTACGCAATTGCCTGCTGTGTTTCGGCTATGAGAGTGGGCAAGGATATGCAGTTCTTCGGCGCAAGAGCAAACCTCGTCAAGCTTCTGCTTATGGCTCTTAACGGCGGTAAGGATGAAAAGAGCGGTATGCAGGTTGCTCCCGCAGGTAAAAAGTTCGAGGGAGAATACCTCGACTACGATACCGTGCTTGAGCTTATGAACGAGTACCGTCCCTGGCTTGCAAAGACCTATGTCAAGGCAATGAATATGATTCACTATATGCACGACAAGTACGCCTATGAAAAGGTACAGATGGCTCTTCACGATACAGATGTACATCGCTATATGGCTTTCGGTGTGGCAGGTCTTTCCGTGCTTTGTGACTCACTTTCCGCTATAAAATATGCAAAGGTCAGAGTTATCCGTGACGAAAACGGACTCATCACAGACTACGAAACGGTCGGCGATTTCCCGAAATACGGCAACGACGATGACCGTGCCGATATGATCGCAAAAGAGCAGGTCGAGCTGTTCTTCAACGAGTTGAAGAAAGTTCCCACATACAGAGATGCAGAGCATACGCTCTCCGTTCTCACAATTACTTCAAACGTTGTTTACGGCAAAAAGACGGGCAACACACCCGACGGCAGACGTGCAGGCGAGCCCTTTGCACCCGGCGCAAACCCGATGCATGGCAGAGATGCAAGCGGTGCACTCGCTTCGCTCAACTCCGTTGCAAAGCTCAGCTACGATTGCTGTAAAGACGGCATTTCAAACACATTCTGCGTAATTCCGCAGGCACTCGGCGCAGACAACGACACACGCTACGAAAATCTGAGCGGTATTATCGACGGATATTTCTCACAGAATGCACAGCACATCAACATCAACGTATTCGACAGAGATATGCTGATTGATGCTTCCGAGCACCCCGAAAAGTATCCCAACCTCACAATTCGTGTTTCGGGCTACGCCGTAAACTTCCACAAGCTCTCCAAAGAACAGCAGAAGGAAGTTATCGCAAGAACCTTCCACGGATGCATGTAATTTGAATAACAAAAAACGGTACAGCGACCTGCTGTACCGTTTATCTTTTTTATTGCTGATTGTATTCTTTGCAAACCCGTGAGAGATTACATTTTTCGCACTTGGGTTTGCGGGCGTTGCATACAGCTCTGCCATGGAGTACGCATCGGTGGCAGAAATCGTTGCTCTCCTCGGGTGGGAGAAGTTTCTTGAGTTGGATTTCGACCTTGTACGGGTCTTTTGTTTTGACAAGACCGAGGCGGTTTGAAATACGGATAAGGTGTGTGTCCGCAACTACGGCCGGCTTTTTGTAAACATCGCCGACGATGAGGTTGGCGGTTTTTCTGCCGACACCGGGAAGTTTTACCAACTCATCTATTGTGTCGGGTACAACGCCGCCATACTCGTCAAGTATCATTTTTGCCATGCCGATAATATCTCGCGCCTTCATATGGTAAAAACCGCAGGGACGGACAATTTCCTCAACATCCTCAATTTCGGCGTTAGCGTAATCCTCAAGCGTGGGATATTTCTCAAAAAGCTTCGGAGTGACGAGGTTTACCCTCGCATCCGTACACTGCGCCGAAAGCCGTGTTGCGATTATAAGCTGAACCGGGTCTTCCGCATCAAGCGAGCATATCGCCTCGGGGTAGTCCTTTTTCAGCTGTTCAACGGCAAATTCGGCAATTTCTTTTTTCTGCATTATTTAACACCAAACTTATAAACTGTTCTGGATTTGAATTCTTCACCCGCTTTGAATGTGCACTGCGGAAACTCGGGGTGATTGGGTGCATCGGGATAAACCTGGGTTTCAAGGCAGAAGCCTGCGTGCTGAATCATCGGGCAGCCGCCTTTACCTTTTTTTGTGCCGTCAAGGAAGTTGCCGGTGTAGAACTGTACGCCGGGTCTGTCGGTGTAAACTTCCATTGTTCTGCCGCTGATGGGTTCAAGTACGCTTACCTTTACGCCGTTACCGCCATTGAGGCAGAGGTTGTGGTCGTAGCCCTTTGCAGCGTTAAGCTGGTCATAATCGTCGTGGATTTCTTTGCCGATTTTCTTGAAGCTTCTGAAATCAAAGGGTGTGCCCTCAACACTGCGGATTTCGCCCGTGGGAATACTGTCGGGTGTTGTGGGGGTGAAATAATCGGCATCAAAGCGGATTTCGTGGCCGAGCACATCGCCGCTGTTACAGCCTGCAAGGTTGAAATATGCGTGGTTGGTAAGGTTGATTATAGTTGCCTTATCAGAAACGGCAGAGTAGTCGATAATAACCTCGTCGCTGTCGGTGAAGGTGTATTTTACGCTGACCTTTATTGTGCCGGGGAAGCCAAATGTGCCGTCGGGAGAAACGGCGGAGAAGATAACAGCGTTGTCGCCGCATTCCTCTGCATCAAAATTGGCGTGGGAAAATTCACCGCTTGAATGAAGGCTCTTTACGCCGTCTTCGTTGCAGTCAACCTGATACTCGGTGCCGTCGATTGTGAATTTGCCGCCGCCGATACGGTTTGCAAATCTGCCGACAAACTGACCCTGATAGTCGGAAAGATTAATCTGACCGTCCATATCGTCAAAGCCGAGAAGAACATCCTGAAGGATATCGTCTTTATCAGGCACAAAGGCGGAAAGCCAGGTTGCACCGTAGGTGATGAATTCAACAAAATTACCCTCGGCGTTTTTGATTTTGTATTTGTAAACTTCGCTGCCGTCGGGCATTGCGCCCCAGACGCTTTTTGTAATGCTCATATTTATGAACTCCTTAATAAAAATTTAGTAAAGTTTTATTGTTTTTGATAAAATTTTAATTTATATTAAGTATAAAGTTAAGCGATAGAAAAGTCAATGGTTTTCAAATTACAGTTTGTCTGTCACAGACAGATAAACTGTTGTTTAAAAATGATATTATTGACACAAGGGACATATACGACTAAAATATATAATGTATTAATATAGAGAAAGGAGCCGACAAAATGGATGTGAATGATGTTTTTTCGTTTACGGTGCTTATGAGCCGTTATATGCTTGCAGGTATGGCTGTAATAGTAATCGGCAGCTGTGTCATTTCGCTTGTCACACGCCGTTTCGGTACCCGTGTCGGCTCTTACCTTGTGCAGAAAAACAGCAAGAAACGTTATCCGCTCACCCGTTGGGAAAACTCAATCGGGCGCAGTCCCACCTGTGACCTTGTATTCAACGCTCCTACGGTTTCCCGTTTCCACGCTGTTATTTCAAAGCGCAGGACAGGCTGGGTTGTTGCGGACACGAGATCCAGAACAGGTGTGCTAGTGAATGGCGAAAAGATTTCAAAGGTTACAAAGCTCAACCACGGTGATACCGTTACCTTCGGCACGGCGGCGTTTGAGTTCATAGATGCTGATGTTGACGATATGGAGCGTGAGCAGGAGAAAGAACGCCGCAGGCAGGCGAAAGCGGCGGCAAAGGCGGCGAAATCCGCAAGACCCGAAAAATCCGCCGTGTTTATCCCTGCGCTTATCGACGAGGCGGCACAGAAGGCGTATGTGCTCGGGTGTGACAGCTGTGTCATAGGTCGCTCACCCGACTGCGATGTAAAGCTCAGGTATCCTGCAATTTCCTCGGTGCATGCCAAGGTTTACAAAAACGGTACGGCGTGGTTTATTGAGGATATGAATTCTGCAACAGGCACAAAGGTAAACGCCCGAACACTCGGCACGGGCAGGCGCAGGCTTAAGGACGGAGATATAGTGGGTCTGGGCGGAGTTATATTTGTATTCAATGAGTATTATAAAGTAAAAAAATAAATTCCGATTAATATCCTGTAATTGAAAAGAGGTGAATGTTTGTGGCGGAAAAAGCGAAGAAGACACAGAAAAAAAGCCAGCCCTTCAGCTGGGTTTCAATGCTGCTTTTTGTCACGTTGTTCCAGATTGTTTCTGCTATGCCCGTGCTTTTTAATGCGGACGAGCCTGACCCCGAAGTGCTTATGACCTTCGGCTGTTTCGTTGCACTTGAATGGGGATATTTTATCTGTGCACGCTGGCTTGCAAATCAGCGCGCAACGGAGCTTGAAATAATTGCCTTTATGCTTTCGGGCATAGGCCTTGTCACCGTTGCAAGCGTTTACCCCGAATACGCTTTTAAGCAATTTGTCGCTATTGTTATAGGTTTGGCAGGCTTTGTTATTCTTCTGGCGATAATGCGCAATGTCGAAGTTATATCGGCGTTGCGGCCGCTTGTTGCCGTTGCAGCTGTGGGTCTGCTTGCACTGAACCTTGTGCTCGCGCAGACAATCAACGGCACACTCAACTGGATTACCGTCGGCTCGTTTTCAATCCAGCCCTCGGAAATAGTCAAAATCGCCTTCGTTTTCGTCGGTGCGGCAACACTTGAAAAATTACAGTCCTCCACAAGCCAGATAAAGTACCTTGTTTTCGCGCTGGGTTGTGTGGGTGCGCTTTTCCTGATGAGGGATTTCGGCACGGCGCTCATTTTCTTTGCAACCTTTATGGTTATTGCCTTTATGCGCTCGGGCGACGTCAAAACAATAGGTCTGCTTTGCGTCGGCGCAATACTCGGCGCTGGTCTGATTATATATTTCAAGCCCTATGTTGCCTCACGCTTTGAGTCCTACCGTCACGTGTGGGAATACATAAACGAGGGCGGCTTCCAGCAGACGAGAGTGCTTATCTATTCTTCGTCGGGCGGTCTTTTCGGACTTGGTATAGGTGAAGGCAGGCTGAGAAATGTTTATGCCTCCACAACAGACCTGATTTTCGGCGTTATCTGCGAGGAATGGGGTATGCTTGTCGCATTCTGTGTCGTGCTGTGCTTTGCGTTTGTGGGCGTATATGCCCTGCGCCTTGCACTTCACGCAAGGTCAACGGTCTATTCGATTGCGGCTGTTGCGGCGGCAGCAATGCTGCTTGTGCAGTTAAGCCTCAACGTTTTCGGCATTACGGATTTACTGCCGCTGACAGGCGTTACCCTGCCGTTTATAAGCCGGGGCGGTACGAGTATGATTTGCTCGTGGGCACTGTTTGCGTTTATCAAGAGTGCAGATATCAAAACTTATCCGAAATTAGAAAAACAAATGGAAGATAAATAAAATACAAAATTAAGAAAGGCGGGTGTTGAAGTGAATACGGTAACAAAGCGTGCGTACGTACTGCTCGGAATTATTGCGGCATTTATGGCAGGTGTAATTATTCTGGGTGTCAGCTTTTATATGAACGGCGGCAAATGGGCTACCAACCGCTTCAACGGCCACCTTTATTCTGCGGGTCAGATTACCAATGCAGGTAAGATTTATGACCGCAACGGTATAGTCCTTGCCGAAAGTGATGACGGCGAAAGGGAATTCAATTCCGATAAAACTATCCGTACCGCTACGCTTCACGCCGTCGGCGACACCTACGGCTACATTGCCCACGGTGCACACACTCTCTGCCGTGACAAGCTCACAGGTTACAGCTTCGTCAACGGAATTTACGACCTGATAAATACGGGTGAGGGAAGTGACGTAAAGCTGACAATTGATGCCAAGCTTTGCGCCACAGCATATAAAGCACTGGGCAGCAACAAGGGCGCAGTCGGCGTTTACAACTACAAAACGGGCGAAATAGTCTGTATGGTTTCAAGCGGCAGCTACGACCCCGAAAATAAACCGAAAGACATTGAAACCAACAGTAAATATGAAGCGGTTTATATGAATCGCTTGCTTACCGGTCTTTATACACCGGGCTCAATTTTTAAAACGGTTACAACCGTTTGTGCACTCGAAAACATACCCGATATTCAGAACAGAAAATTCACCTGCACGGGTGCTCTTAAAACCGAGCAGGGCGGTGAAATTATCTGCAACAACAAGCACGGCGAAATCAGCTTCGGCACGGCACTCACAAAATCCTGCAACAGCGCCTACGCCGAATTGGGAATAGAGCTGGGCAGAAAAAAACTTGAAGAAACTGCCGAAAATCTCGGCTTCGGCAAGAGTTTCAACATAAGCGGCGTTAAAACACAGGCAAGCCGAATCAATCTTGCCAAGGCGGTTGAAATTGACACGGGCTGGGCGGCAATCGGCCAATATACAACGCTTGTAAATCCGCTTCATATGATGATGCTCGCAGGCGCAATTGCCTCGGGCGGCACAACGCCCACGCCGTATTTTGTAAGCGATAACCTTGAAGCAATTGTCGGCAGCGTGAAATCAAACAGCTTTATGTCGCAGACAACGGCAAGCACACTCAAAGAAATGATGCGCAACAACGTTATAAACAACTACGGCGACAAGCGTTTCCCCGATATGGATTTCGGCGGTAAAACGGGCACGGCACAGGTTGCGGGTGAAAAGTCCCACGCCTGGTTTATGGGATTTTCAACCAACGGCAACTACCCCTATGCAATTATAGTCGTTGCGGAAAACGGTGGCGGCGGCTCGGATGTTGCAGTGCCGATAGCAAGTACGGTAATGAAAGAATTAGTTAAATAAAGAGAGTAAGAAATGAGAAAGAAAGCTACAATAATTCTGCTTGTCGTTGCAACGGCACTCACCGTTTTTGTGATGTGGCAATTCGGTGTGTTTTCGGGCAACGGTCAGCCAAAGGTCTGCCTTGATGCAGGGCACGGCGGAAGCGATGTCGGCGCAGAAAACGGCGACAGATATGAAAAGGACGACAACCTTAAACTGACTCTTGCCGTCGGCAAAATTCTGAAAGAAAACGGAATAAAGGTTATCTACACGAGGAAAGTCGACAAGTTTGTTGAGCTTGAGGACAGGGCAGCTTACGCCAACAAAAAGAAGGCAACATTTTTTGTTTCAATTCACCGCAACAGCGCAGATGCAAATGTGAGCGGTGTTGAAATATGGATTGAAAACACAGCCCCTGTTTACGAAGAAAAAATGGCAAAGAATATTCTTGACAGAATAAATGAGGTTGGTTACGGCGACAACAGGGGAGTAAAAAGAGGCTATCAAGGCAATTCTTCGGCAAACTATCTCGTCAATTCCGCAACGGATATGCCTTCCTGCCTTGTGGAAATGGGCTTTATTACAACCGAAAAAGACAACAAACTCTTTGATGAAAATTTTGAAGAGTATGCACAGGCGATAGCGCAGGGTATTATTGAAAGCGTAAGTTAAAAAATTAAAGAAGAAATAATAAATGATAAATAGGAATGCACTATGAATTACAATAAGTTAAGTAAAAGAGCAAAGACCGTAATGCTTATCACAGCGATGATTCAGGGGATTTTATTTGCGGCGGTTGCTTTGTTCATAATCGCAAATGTTTTCGGCAGAGGCTCTCAAATCGGGCTTGTGCTTGCGTTGGCTTGTGCCGTTGTGGCGGTTGCATATATCATAATTGTTCCGATTGTAAGATTTAAGCGTTACCGCTATCTGATAGAAGCTGACAGAATTGAAATTATCGAGGGTGTTTTTTTCATAAAGCGCACCCTCGTACCCATCGACAGAATTCACCAGATAAGTGTAAGCCGTGGTCCGATTGATTCTTCCTTCGGCGTTGCAAAGGTGAGCGTTATCACCGCAGGTGCAACGGCAACCTTCCGCTTTCTTGACGAGGAAAAGGCGGACGAAATTGCTCTGCACCTCAACACCTGTATAAGAGAAAAGCTCGGAGGCACTCGCGATGTTCAGTAAGCCGACGAGAAATCACATTACAATAGTCCTTGAGCAGATAGGCGCGGCAGGTGTTGTCGTGCTGACTTTTGCTTATTCGGCGCTGTACGAAGCGTTTGCTTCAGGACAGAATATTTTTTCAAAGCAGTTCTGGTTGCGGCTGGTTTATTCCGTTGTCGGCTCGCAGAACGAAACTGTTGCTGTCATTTTTGGTGTGGTTGCCGTGTTCGTGTTGCTTGTTCCGTTGTGGTCGCTTCTGCGCTGGTATAAAACCTGTTTTTATATCGACGGAGAGCACCTTGTCTGCGAGCGAAACACGCTGATGAAAAAAACTTCACGTCTGCCTCTTTCAAGTATTGCTACGGTCAACCTTGAGCGCAATGTTTTTGAGCGCATTGTCGGCACGGCAAAGATAAAGCTCGATATAAATTCGGCGGCAACCGCAGGACAGACGGATTTTACCTTTGTTCTCTCTTTCGATAAAGCAAAGGCGTTTGAAGCTCAGCTTGTGTCGGCGAAAAAAGAAGAAAAACTGCAAAGCGAAAGCAGAGAAACCGTTTTCGCATTTTCAAATGCTCAGGCGGTACGCCATGTGATTCTCAGCCAGCCCGTTGTGCAGTACCTCGGTATCGGGGCTCTTGCCGTAATCGTTGTTCTGATTGACGAAAAAGTCCTCGGCGGCGATATGTTTACAAGGCTTGTGCCGATTCTCGGTCTTTCCTTGCTCGGTTGGGTGGCAAAAATTGTTGTGCAGATTATGTCTGCCTGTCAATTTAAAATTGAGCGTGATGAAAAAAGTATTTTCATCTCATCGGGTATGCTCAGAAAGAAAAGCTACTCCTTTGAAACTGACAAAATAAATGCGCTCACCGTGCGCCGTCCCGTGCTTGCAAGGCTTTCGGGGCTTGCTTTTGCGGAGGTTGCGGTTATAGGCCTTGGCAACGATAAAAAGGAAACGCCGCAGATAAGTCTGCTTGTCAGGGAAAATGAGCTTCAAAAAATTCTTGCCGTTTGTGCAGCGGATTTCAACTGCACGGGTGAAAGGATAAATGAACATAAATCGGGTCTGCTTGCGGCTGTGGTAAAATATCTGCTCGGCTACGGCTGTATCGGTGCGGCAACGGCGTTTTTATGGTGGCCGCTGTGCCCTGTAATTATTGTTCTCGGTGTGATTTTTGCCGTGTTCAGCCACAGGGCAAAAAGCATCTGTGCAGATGAAAATATTTTTTCATACTCTCAGGGCTTCCTGTCGCAAAAAAGCTGTTTTTTCAAATACGGCGACATTCAGACCCTGCACTTTTCCACAAATGCACTTATGAAACGATTCGGTACAGGTCGTATTACGCTTTCTATTCTTTCACACAGCACAATGAGCGTACACGGTACGGTGTGGGCGAAAAAAGAGGAGTTTGCGAAAATCTCTCAAAAGGTTACAAAATAGTTACAAACAGTTACAAAAGATTACATTTTTAAAAATTTGTTGACTAACCGAAAATTTATGTTTATAATGATGATAAAGTATCCCTAAAAATATTTTAATAAAAGGAGATTACATAAGTGAAAGAGATTATTGCAAAAGTAATGTTACTCGTTATGGCCGCTGTTATGATTTTCAGCACAACTGTTCTTGTTCACGCTGCAGAGGCTGAGGACAACAAGCCGGCAGTAACAGAGGAAGAGAAGAAGACAGAAGAAAAGAAGACCGAAGAGAAGAAGACTGAAGAAAAGAAAACAGAAGAAAAGAAGACC
>JAZRQW010000045.1:0-34766 GCA_045650165.1 Acutalibacteraceae bacterium
CACCTCTCTGCCTTAAAGCCTAAAGCTTATGCCTCTGTTTCAACTACCTGTCTGCCATTGTAGTAACCACAATTAGCACACAGTCTGTGCGGTCTCTTGTATTCGCCGCACTTGGGGCACTTGACCAGCTCAGGTGCATTAAGCTTCCATACGCTGCTGCGTCTCTTGTCTCTTCTTGCCTTAGAGACTCTTCTCTTCGGAACTGCCATTTCGCCAACCTCCTTGTTGCTGTGTAACTTCTACTCATCGTTATTATCCAACAGCTGTCTTAAAACCGCAAGACGGGGGTCAAGCGGAGCAGAACAACTGCATGAGTCGTGATTAAGGTTTTTGCCGCAATACTGACAAACACCCTTGCAATCTTCCTTGCACAGATGCCTTGTCGGCAAGCCGAGCAAAATATCCTCCGTCACCAGCTCATCGAGATTGAAGCGAAGGGAATCGACAAGAATGAGCTCGTCGTTATCTTCATTGTTGAGCGAGGTGACCAGAACATGGTCCACGGGGATAGAAAGATTTTTTTCTGTGTGTGTTGTGCACAAATCGCACGGGGCGGAATAAGTAAAGGTTGTGTCCGCAACGAGGCTGACTACGCCTGCCCTGTTGAACACGCCGCCCTTAACCCTGACGGGAGTAGCAAAAGGATAGTATGTTGCGATGTCGATACCGGATAAATCCAGCTCGTAGTCGAACTCAAGCTTTTCGCCTATGTTGTTAAAAATCGGTTCAAGCTCTAAAAACACCTTTTAAACCTCCGTAGGGGATATAGCTAAACAACACGCAGAAAACATTATACTGTTTTAATTGCGCTTTGTCAAGAAAAAATTTATTTTTTACAGAACTTCAGCGAAATCAAATACACTTGCAGGAATTTCTTCCTTATCAGCGGAAACTGTGAATGTGATATCGTGCTCTGTGATCTTGGAAAGCTCATTAACCTTTGCAAGGAAAGCTGCAAGCTCTTCGTAATCTCTGCCGCCGATGCGCAGTGTTGCATCAACAAAAACATCTGTGATGTCGTGGTCTCTTGCACAGATACCTGCGAGGAAACCGTAGAATGCATCGTAACCGCTTACTTTATAGTCGTCGGTCGCTGTAAGTCTTGCACGGTGTGTGATGTTGAGAGTGAGCAGAGGCTGCTTTTCAACACAGACAACGTTGCCGTTTGATGCTTCAACAGCGGCGTTGACGAGCTCGATGAGCTTCTTTGTTTTACCTGCACCCTTGTGACCGAGAATAAGTTTTACCATAGTAATTCGCTCCTTTATTTTATCTGTTAAGTTTTGCTTCCAGCTCAGCCTTCATGTCCTCGTAGCCGGGTTTACCAAGCAACGCAAACATATTTTTCTTGTAGCTTTCGACACCGGGCTGGTCAAACGGGTTTACTCCCAGAACGTATCCGGAAATTGCACAAGCCTTTTCAAAGAAGAAAATAAGCTCGCCGAGAACGTACTCGTTCATTTCGGGAATTTCCATTACGATGTTGGGAACATCACCGTCAGTGTGTGCCAAAAGCGTGCCCTCGAAGGCCTTGCGGTTTACAAAGGAAACCGTCTTGCCTGCAAGGAAGTTAAGGCCGTCAACATTTTCGGGGTCCTGCTTGATGCTGACATCAGCCTTGGATTTATCGACATATACCACCGTTTCAAACATCAGCCTCTCGCCCTCCTGGACATACTGGCCAAGTGAATGAAGGTCGGTAGAATAAATCGCTGAGGAAGGATAAATGCCCTTGAGCTGTTTGCCCTCGCTTTCGCCGTAAAGCTGCTTAAGCCACTCATTCATAAGTGTGAAAGCAGGCTCATAGCTGACGTACATTTCAACCTTTTTACCTGAACGGTAAAGCAGGTTGCGTACAGCGGCATACTTGTAGCAGTCGTTATCAAGGGAAGCAACGGAATATTTTTCACGTGCATCCTGCGCGCCCTTCATAAGTGCGTCGATATCGATACCTGCCGCAGCAATCGGAAGAAGGCCGACAGCGGTGAGAACGGAATATCTGCCGCCTACATCGTCCGGAACAACGAAGGTCTGATAGCCTTCTTTGTCTGCAAGGGACTTGAGAGTACCCTTTGCCTTATCCGTTGTGACATAGATACGCTTTGCAGCCTCTTCCTTGCCGTATTTTTCTTCAAGGATTTCCTTGAAAACACGGAAGGCAACTGCAGGCTCGGTAGTAGTACCGCTCTTGGAGATGACATTTATTGAGAAATCCTTACCGTCGATAAGCTGCATAACCTCGGAAACCGAGTCTGCGCTGATTGTGTTGCCGGTAAAGAAAATCTGCGGTGTGTCTTTTGCGAGGAGATTGTAGTTATTGCCCTTGCAGAATTCGATAGCTGCTCTTGCACCGAGGTATGAGCCACCGATGCCGATAACAACGAGAGCCTTTGAATCTGCCTTGATTTTTTCGGCGGCTGACTTGATTGCTTCAAACTCTGCCTTGTCGTAATTGACAGGAAGGTCGAGCCAACCGAGGAAATCCGCACCTGCACCTGTACCGTTGTGCAAGGCTTCGTGAGCAGAAATAACTTCCTTTTCGATTGAGTTGAGTGCGCTCTGGTTTACAGCAGCACCTGCGTAGGAAACATTGAGTTTGATTGACATAGACTTGGTCACCTTGTGACACGGGGTTAGGAAAGAGAAACCGTGTGCCGCAAATACTCCTTAACTAAATAAATATATATTTTTGTTTATTTTAACCGATTTTTTGCATTAATGCAAGATGCTTTTCTTAATTTTTTTCACAAATTTTATATTTTTTCTTCATTTCTTCAAAAGAGTATCGAAAGAGCACAAAAAACGGCGGAGAATTTCGGCAAAGGTTAACTTTTCTATGCGTTTCTCACAGGTAAGCGGATATTCTCCGAGCGATTCACCGTCGAGAGTAAACTTCACGCTTCCCACCTTCTGACCTGCTTCAACGGGTGCCTGAACATCTGTTACAAGTTCAACAGTCTGCTCAATTTTTTCACTCTCCCCTTTCTTTACAAGCACGGGTGAAAGCTCCGAAATCACGGGCATAAAATTTTCCTGAACACCGCCGATGACATTTACCCTTGTAATCATTGACAAATCTACCGCAGGCGTTACGGTTTCATAATTTGCAAAGCCCCAGTTGAGCAGGGCTTTAGCACCGTTAAAACGGTCATCACTTGTTGGGCTGCCCATAATAACCGCCACAAGGTGCGTGCCGCCTCTCATAGCAGAAGCAGAAACACAGCATCCCGCTTTTGCAGTTGTACCCGTTTTAAGTCCTGTTGCGCCTTCGTAAAAGCGTATGAGTTTGTTTGTGTTGACAAGCTCTGTTGCACCGCCGCGAAGAGAATCCATCCAGACGGTGGAATACTTCTGAATCAGTTCGTGCCTGAGCAGTTCAACAGACATAAGTGCAACATCAAATGCGCTTGTAAGGTGTGTGTCAGTGGCATCGTCAAGACCTGTACAGTTGTCAAAATGCGTGTCATTCATACCAAGCTCTTTTGCCCTGTCGTTGAGCATTTGTACAAGTGCCTCTTCACTACCTGCAATATGTTCGCCGAGGGCTTCGCAGGCATCGTTTGCGCTGTAAATTGCCGCAGCACGCAGAAGCTCATCAACAGTCATTGTTTCGCCCTCTTTGAGCCATATCTGCGAGCCGCCCTTAGCCGCTGCGGTTGCGCTTGTGACAACCTCGTCAGTAAGGTTCAGCCTGCCCGAATCAATTGCTTCCATAACCAACAGAAGTGTCATAATTTTAGTAACAGAAGCAGGAAAAAGTTTGTCGTGTTCATTCATTGCGGCAAGCACCTGACCCGTTGACGCATCAACAAGTATTGCCGCCTTTGCGTTAACCGTAACAGGCATTTCGTGTTCACCTTCAGCACTTGCAACAAACGTAAAAACCAGCAACATGCAGAGCAATACACCAAGCCGTTTGATAATAGTATTTTTCATTCAATCACTCCCCTTTTTATAGATTGATATGAAAAATGCCTTTTATAAATTACCTTACTATTGCGTTAAAACAATATTTGAAGTATAATGTTGTTTTAGTGAAACCAAAGGAGAAAAAAATGAAGGCTGCTTTTTACACACTCGGCTGTAAGGTTAACCAATACGAAACACAGGCACTCGGCGAAGCACTCGCAAAAGAGGGCTTTTTAATCGTGCCCGAAAGCGAAGAAGCCGATGTATATATAGTCAACTCCTGCACAGTTACGGCAGAAAGCGATAAAAAGACAAGGCAGGCTGTACGCCGATTCAAGCGTGAGCACCCTGATAGTGTTGTTGTGCTTACGGGCTGTATGCCTCAGGCATATCCCGAAGCAGCAAAAGAGCTTATACAGGCAGATATTGTTGCAGGCAACCGTAATAACAACAAACTGCCGAAAATGATCAAAGAACACCTTGAAAGCAGAAACAGAACGGTAAACGTTGAAGAGCACGAAAAAGATGAGTGTTTCACCACCTGCTCAATCAGCTCGTTTGACGAGAGGACAAGGGCGGCAATCAAAATCGAGGATGGCTGCAACCGTTTCTGCTCATACTGTATTATCCCCTATGCCAGAGGCAGGGTGCGTTCAAAGCCGCTTGCAGAAATCAAAAAAGAGGCACAGGCTCTGGCGGACAACGGATACGAAGAAATCGTACTTGTCGGCATCAACCTTTCCTCCTACGGTACGGACTGTTCACTTGCGCTTTACGATGCGGTAAAGGCTGTTTGCGAGGTAGAAAATGTTAAAAGAGTACGCCTCGGCTCACTTGAGCCCGACCATATGACAGACGAAATGATTGCAGGACTTAAAGCGCAGAAAAAGCTGTGTCCGCAGTTCCATATTTCGCTTCAGAGCGGTTGCTCGGCAACACTCAAGAGAATGAACAGACACTATGATGCGCCTGAATACGAGCGCATCTGCAAGGCGTTAAGAAGCAATTTTGAGGACTGTACAATCACAACCGACGTTATGGTAGGCTTTGCAGGAGAAACAGACGAGGAATTTGCCGAATCGCTTGCATTTGTAAAGAAAATCGGTTTTGAAAAGGTACACGTATTCCCCTACTCACAGCGTGAAGGCACAAGGGCGGCAACCTTCCCCAACCAGCTTGACCGTAAAACGAAGCAGGAAAGAGCGAAAGCGATGGCAGACACAGCCAACGAAGTCCGCAAAGCTTTTCTCAATTCGCAGGTAGGAAAAACCGTTGAGGTGCTTGCCGAAACCAAAGCTGAAGACGGAAGTTGTACGGGTTATACAGCCAACTACACCCCTGTTGTAATAAAGAGCGGTGCCGAATGCTCAAGGTTTTACACAATAAAAATAACAGCTGCCGATGACGACAGCTGTTACGGTGAAATTATCTGATTCAGTTAATTGAGTACTTCTGCTCAAACATTGAATAATTCTGCTCGAAATCCTCGCTGTTCTTTTTGACGCTACGAAGATATTTATGCATATCGAAGCGGTCATTAGCGGTTTCGATTACACAACCGGCTATATTGGAGCAATGGTCCGAAACGCGTTCAAGGTTGGTGATAAGGTCGTTAAAAACGAAGCCTTGCTCAATCGTACACTCGTTACGGCGAAGTCGCTCGATATGGCCGTTTTTCATACTCTTCTTGAGTTCGTCAATAACCTGCTCAAGAGGCTCAACAAGAGCGGCTTTTTCAAGGTTATTTTCAACAAAAGCAGAGGTTGCAAGCGTGACTATTTCGCTTGTTGCTTTTACGATATTGTCAATTTCCTTCTTCGCAGATCCGGAGAAGGAAATTTTTTTATCCTTCAGTTCTTCGGCAGATTCAAGAATATTAAGCGCATGGTCACTGATACGCTCAAAATCGCCTATCAGGTGAAGCTGCATTGAAAGCTCACGGCTGTCCGCATCACTAAGATTGTGGGTACTGAGTTTTACAAGATAATCGCCAAGGTTATCCTCGTATTTATCAACCTTCTTTTCAGCCTTGCGCACTCTTTCCGCCAGCTTTTCATCGTATGAAGAGAGAAGCTTTATAGCATCTTCCACAGCTGAACGGCTGATCTGTGCCATTGCGCAAGTAACGTTACGGCTCTGTGCAATGGCAACGGCAGGTGTATTGAAAAGACGCTCATCAAGAAGAATGGGCTCTTCCTCTCCGTCGTCCGTATCCTTAACTGTAACACAGGCAAGCTTTTCGAGAATCTTTGAAACCGGGAAAAGAATTGCTACCGCAGCAACGTTAAAGCCCGTATGCAGAACAGCTATACCAAACGGAGTTGCGGCAGAATCCACAACAGCAAAATTGAAAATGCCGTCGAGAATATAGAACACGGGAAGAATAATAATCGTTGATATAAAATTAAAATACAAGTGGATAAACGCAGCACGCTTGGCGTTTTTGGTAGCGCCTGTGGAAGAAATAATTGCAGTAATACAAGTACCGATATTCTGACCCATAATGATAGGAATTGCAGTTGCATAGCTAACACTTCCAGTCATACAAAGAGCCTGCAAAATACCTACCGAAGCGGAAGATGACTGTATTACACCTGTAACCAAAGCACCCATCAACACACCTAAAATCGGGTTAGAAAACAGGATAAGTGCGTTTTTGAACCATTCAAGCTCGGAGAGAGGCTTTACGGCATCTGACATAAGCTCCATACCGAACATAAGAACAGCAAAGCCAATAAGGATTACACCTAAATCCTTTGCTTTCGTCTTTTTGATAAACAGATAAAGAACTATGCCGATAAAAGCAAGTACAGGAGTAAATGTCTCCGGCTTGAACATAGTTATAAGGAAGCTGTCGCCCTCAATACCCGTAAGGCTTATCAGCCATGCGGTAACCGATGTGCCGAGGTTTGCACCCATAATAACACCGACAGCCTGACTGAGCAGCATAATTCCTGAGTTTACAAAGCCGACAACCATAACTGTTGTTGCTGAAGATGACTGAATGACAGCAGTTACTATAAGGCCAAGTATAAGCCCCTTGAACTTGTTTGAAGTAAGCTTGCCGAGTATTGATTTGAGCTGGTTGCCTGTGCTTTTTTCAAGAGCGTCGCCCATTGCGCTCATACCGAAAAGGAAGAACGCAAGACCGCCAAGCAACGAAAACACATTCATAATCGTCATAAAAAAATCCTCGTTTATCAAAAATTGTCGCATTTTGGATTTCGAGTGCATTATAACCGACATATAAGTTTTTTTATTTCTTTTTGAGAACTATATTGAAAATTCATAAATTAATAATATTTTGCTTTATTTTTACCGAAAAGAGTCTTATAATTAGTATTTGGTGATATATGATGCTTAAAAACGTTATTTTTGATATGGGTAATGTGCTGCTTGACTTTGACCCGTGCACTCAAGTTAACGCCGCCTGCCGCAGTGAAAACGCAAAGGAAATACTGCTGAAAGAGCTGTACGGCGGCGAAGAATGGATACAACGTGACCTTGGAAACATTACGGTAAAGCAGCTTTACGAGGGAGTTGCGGCAAGAGTGCCCGAGCAATTTCACGAAGATTTAAAAAGGTGCATAGATATCTGGCACAGCTTTATGATTCCGCTTGACGGTGCAAAAGAATTTTTGCATAAGGTAAAGGATAAGAAATATAAAGTATTTATTCTTTCAAATGCAAGCGAAGATTTTTACACCTATTTTACAAAATATTTTGACCTTGATTTCTTCGACGGCTATGTTGTTTCGGCGGATATTCACATCATAAAGCCCGACGAAAGGATTTACCGTTATCTGCTTGAAAAATACGACCTGAAAGCAGAAGAATGTCTGTTTATAGATGACCGAGAGGACAATGTTCAGGGTGCACAAGCAGTTGGAATAAAGGGATTTTTGTTCAGAAATAATTACGGTGAGCTCGGAGAGTTACTTGATATTGTTGAGTAAATTAATTTTTTCTTGACAAACAAAGTTTGCGGTAATATAATGATATAAATTAAATAATCTAAACCGATGAGGCGGAGATAACGGCGAAAAACGCCTTTACAGAGAGCCCGGGCAGCTGAAATCCGGGTAAGAAACAGTTCGTCAAATGGACCGCTGAGGGTGCAGTCAAATGCGCAAAGCTGCGCAGAGTATTCTGCAACGTGAGGACATACGTTAGTTGTCGGGAGTATGATAGTACTCCGCAAAAGAGCACGCTTTACAGCGTGAATCAAGGTGGCACCACGGATAAGCATTTATTCGTCCTTGGCAGAAAACAACATCTTCTGCCAAGGGCTTTTTTATTCCAAGATTAAGGAGAAATAAAAATGAAATTAAACAACGTTGATTTTGATACCTATTTCAATAATTACCCCGACGAAAACGGTTACTTCGGCAAATACGGCGGAGTGTATGTTGACGACAAGCTCAAGGCTGCTATGGCTGAAATTACGGAAGCCTACTACTCAATCTGCCAGTCCAGAAAGTTCATTGCAGAGCTTCGCAGAATCCGCAAGGAGTTCCAGGGCAGACCCACACCCATCACTCACCTTGAAAGACTTTCTGACGCACTCGGCGGCAAGGTACAGCTTTACGCAAAGCGCGAGGACCCCAACCACTCGGGCGCACACAAACTCAACCACTGTATGGGCGAAGCACTTCTTGCAAAGTATATGGGCAAGAAGAAGGTTATTGCCGAAACAGGTGCAGGTCAGCACGGCGTTGCACTTGCAACAGCTGCCGCTTATTTCGGACTTGAGTGCGATATTTACATGGGCAGCGTTGATATCAAGAAGCAGGCCCCCAACGTTGCAAGAATGAAGATTCTCGGCGCAAACGTTGTTGAGGTTACACACGGCTTACAGACACTTAAGGAAGCTGTTGACGCCGCATTCGACGCATACAGCAAGGAATACAACGACGCTATTTACTGCATAGGCTCCGTTCTCGGTCCCCACCCCTTCCCGATGATGGTCAGAGATTTCCAGAGCGTAGTCGGCATTGAGGCAAGAGAACAGTTTATTGAAATGACAGGTCACCTGCCCAACTCAATAGTTGCCTGTGTCGGCGGCGGCAGCAATGCAGCAGGTCTTTTCGCAGGCTTCCTCAACGACAACGTTGACATTTACGGCATTGAGCCCCTTGGCAGAGGTCCGAAGCTCGGCGACCACGCCGCAAGCCTTAAATACGGCACAGAGGGCATTATGCATGGCTTCAACTCGATTATGCTCAAGGATGAAAACGGCGAGCCTGCACCCGTCTACTCGGTTGCGAGCGGACTCGACTACCCCTCCTCGGGTCCCGAGCACGCTTTCCTTCAGGAAATCGGCAGAGTAAAGTACGACGTTATCGATGACGAAGAAACAATCGACGCATTCTTCAAGCTCTCCCGTCTTGAAGGTATCATCCCTGCAATTGAAAGCTCACACGCTGTTGCCTACGGTATGAAGCTTGCAAAGACAATGGACCACGGCTCCGTGCTTATCAACCTTTCGGGCAGAGGTGATAAGGATATGGACTATATCATTGAGAATTACGGAATCAGATAAAAATCAATAAAAAAGCTAATCCCTGTGATGTATTAAGCACCACAGGGATTTTTTCGTATTATTTATTCAGATTAAAATGCGAAATACTTTTCTCTCTGCTTCTTCATTCTGCCGTGGATAGCATTGAGGAGTCTTGCGGCATCCTCGTCGCCTGTTGCGTGAAGTTTCATAAGCATACCCTCTTCGCGGCAAAGCTCATCGTGAAGCGGGAAGAAGTTTTCGTAAAGGAAGGCGGCATATTTTACGAGCCTTAAATCGCCGACCATACGGTATTCGGCACTGATTGTATCAACGGCAACAGAATAGAAATCCTTGATAGAAGCAATCAGGCTTTCTCTTGTGTTTTCGGGAGCAAAAACGATAGTTGAGCAGATAAAGGCGTTACGGTTGTTGAAGCTGCTGTGGCTATCCGTACTGCCGACAATCGGGTACTTGTTACCCTTTGCGCACTGCTCGTAATAGAATACTGTCTGCAGACCGTTCTGCTCAAAATAGCTTTCGCCGCCGAGCACCTCGAAGGCGTCGAAATTGCCGTAATCAAACATAGCCTGTGAGAATTTTTCGGGAACCTGGAAAACATTGGAAATCCAATAAGGATGAGCGAAAATACAAAGACCGTCCGCCTTGTTTATCTGCTGCTTTATCCAGCGGCAGCAAGCAAAGGGAAATCTCTCTACACCCTCGGGGATATCCATAGTATCGGCAAGGGCGTTGACCTCGGCCTCAAACTCTTCTCTGGACATCATATCGGGGCAATTGCCGTCCGCAGCACGAAGGAACTTATCCTCGCCTATTTCTTCGATAAGCTCATCGTCATAAGCAAGAGCGTTTACGGAATAAAGACCGCCGAAGTTAACCATATGAACGTCGTTGACACCCTTATGTGCATCCGCTCTTGTCATGTGGACTTCTTCACCGGGAACAAGAGTAAATTCAAGCGGAACGTCCTTATAAGCATTGATAGCTTCAAGCGAGCCGTAATAGAGTCTGTGGTCGGTAATACCAAGGAAGTCGTAACCGTGTCTGCGGTAGTTTGCAGCTACGATTGCAGGTGCCTGCTTACCGTCTGAACGGCAGGTGTGCATATGCAAATCACCCGCAAAGGGATATCTGCCGCACAAATCTTCATCAAGAGAGTAAACGGAAAGCTGGAAGTCTCTGTCGCCGTTTTCCTTTAAGAAACGGACATAATGCTCCTGTTCGCCCTTGAAGGTATATTTAAAGCGGATACAGCCGTCTGCATCGGGCTTTACGGTAAGATTTTCAAAGCCTGTCATATTCGGATAATCTCTGGGTGTACCCTGTGAAAGCGGACAGATTACAATATCGTACTGCTCCCTTTCAAAAGCAACGTGAGCGCCCAGCGGCTTGATTGTAATTTCAACTTCCTTGTCCTTGGGAAACACCTTGGGAAAAATATCGTAGTTGTGCATTACATCCTTCATTGTCAGTTCTCCTTTGCAAAATCCTTGGGTATACCGTCTGTGAATATGTCGTAAGGTGCCTCATAGCAGTCTGACTTCTGTGCAAAACTGCCTACATCTTCTGTAAACCTGATTTCATAATACTCGCCGTATATCGGTGAAAAATACTGAACAAAGAATTCGTCCTTCTTTTCAGCCAGTACAACCACAAACTCCGTTGTGTTTTCACCGAGCATATCCATAAGCGTAGTTACTTTTATTGCACAGTTTTTTGCGTCAAACTCAAACTGCTGCCTGAAAAGGGTTGCGGAATAAGTATAAACACCGTTTTCTTCCGTGATTTCGCCCTGCTCGGGATAAACACCGTCGCAGATATAATCAAACACGCTCTGAATATAAAGCTCTGTTGACAGCATAAGCGCAATGCTTGCAGGGGCAGCGGTTGGAGTCTGTTCACCGCTCTTATAAGCATCGTATGCAGGAACAAGTGCCTGATTGAACCACGTCTTAAAATCCGCGTTTTCTTTTACTGCAAACTCATCTGAACAAGCGGTAAACGAAAACAACATTACCAGCACAAGTGCCAACGAAACAAATCTTTTCATTATGTATCTCCCCTTTTACGATATACAAATATTTTACACATTTAATTAACAGGTGTCAACTTGAAGATAATAAATTTGACAATGTTTTTTATCAATGATATATTACACATATAATCCTATTAAAAGAGAACGGTGTGGAAAAAATGGAAGAAAGAAAGTTGCGCACAGCTATGCTCATAGGCGAAGAAGCGGTAAAAAAGCTTGAAAACAGCTCTGTTCTGCTTTTCGGCGTGGGCGGAGTAGGCTCATTTGCAGCAGAAGCACTTGCAAGGGCAGGTGTCGGACACATAGGGCTTTGCGACAACGACACGGTTTCCGTTTCGAACATCAACCGCCAGCTTATTGCGCTCGATTCTACAGTAGGACAAAACAAAGCTGAGGTTATGGCAAAAAGAATAAAGGACATTAACCCCGAAACCAAGGTTACGGTCTATCCCCTGTTTTTTTCTGCAGAAGCAGTTGATAAGTTTGATTTTGAGAATTACGATTACATTATTGATGCAATTGACACCGTTACCTCAAAGCTGATTCTGATTGAAAAAGCCAAAGAACTGAATATTCCCATAATCAGCAGTATGGGCACGGGCAACAAGCTCGACCCCACGGCACTTACCGTTACGGACATAAAAAAAACCAGCGGCTGTCCGCTTGCAAGGGTCATGAGGAAAGAATTGAAGGTAAGAGACATTGATTCGCTGAAGGTTGTATATTCAACAGAGCAACCTGTAAAACCGCTGTTTCAACCCGAAAACGCTGAAAAAAGAGCGATACCCGCAAGCATATCCTTCGTACCGTCTGCCGCAGGTCTTATAGCCGCAGGCGAAGCGATAAAAGACCTTATAAAGACGGAGGAAAAGGATAAATGCTGAAAATCATTTCACTGATACTGGTAATATTTCACTTTTGCTTAATGCCGCTTAACTTCATACTGGGGAGGCACGATATCTTGATTGACAAAACAACAACCTATCAGACCTTTGAATCCTTCGGCACAAGCTCGTGCTGGTGGGCACAGACAATAGAAAGTGATGAACAGGCACAGGAAATTGCAAAACTTCTTTACGATGATGAAGAAGGACTCGGACTTGATGTTTTCCGCTACAACATAGGCGGCGGTGAAGCAGATAACCCCGATTGCCGTATATGGGACACAAGCAGGAGAACAGAAAGCTTTTATGTTTTTGACGAGGAAGAAGGCGGATATGTTTACGATTTCACCCGCGACAAAAACGCAAGGCGTGTACTCGATTATGCAGTTGAATACGGTGCAGACAAAATCATTCTATTCTGTAACTCTCCGCATTTTTCAATGACGAAATCAGGCCACGCTTCAGGCGGCCTTGAGGAATATTCATCCAACCTTCCCCGTGAAAATTACGAAGCATTTATTGACTATATGCTGACTATAGCCGATTGGTTTGTGAGCCAAGGCTACCCCGTTTACGCAATATCCCCAATCAACGAACCGCAATGGTCGTGGGGAAGCCCAGACTGGGTAGGACAGGAAGGCTGTCACTTCGAGGTTGATGAAGCAATTGAATTACTTGAGATGTTTGCAGTAAAAATGCAGGAAAGAGGCTGTACATACCGCCTCAGCGGCCCTGAAAGCGGCGAAATGACCTGGGCACACTACCAATATGTCGAAAAGTTTTTTGCAAGTGAAATACTCAACGCCTACTGCGACAGCTTTGCAGGACATTCCTACTGGATGGACACAAAGGCTGAAGAAAAACAACAGGTCGGTAAAGCATTTAAAAAGAATTATCCCGACAAAAAATATGAAATGAGCGAATGGTGCGAATTGCCGCTTGAAATTGACAGCACAACCATAGACAGCGGACTTCGTATGGCAAGGATTATTGCCGAAGACCTGACCCTGATGAACGCCGTTTCCTGGCAGAGCTGGACAGCAGTTAACGGCGACGGTCTGATAGACATGAACCCAGACGGCACACTGAAAATATACAACAGATACTACGCCTTCAAGCAGTTCACTTCGTTTATTAAGCCGGGTATGACGCGAGTAAAAGTGTATGACAATTTCAACAAAATAAGCTCACTCCACACGGTTGCTTTCACTGACGGCAACAGATATGTTACGGTTATTGTAAACACAGCCGAAACGGATGAAAAAATAAATCTGCACGGACTTATGGGTCAGGCAGAGATTTATCTGACAGATGAAGCCCACAACTGCGAGAAAATTTTCGAGGGCGAGCTTGAAAGAAAAATCACTCTACCTAAAAAAAGTATTATGACGGTTTGTGTAGATATGTAAAGCCATAAAAAGAGCAGGATTCCGCCGAATCCTGCTCTTAAACTTTTATTTGAGTATGTTTCCGCCTTCGCAGTCGATTGCGACAATGAGCGGAAAATCGTTGAAATTAAGGCGTTTTACACTTTCACAGCCCAAGTCCTCAAAGGCAATTACTTCGCAAGAGGTAATGCATTTAGCCGCCAGTGCACCTGCGCCGCCTATGGCACACAGATAAACTGCTTTGTTGCGGATTATTGCATCGACAACTTCCTTACTTCTCGGGCCTTTGCCGACCATAGCGGCAAGACCTTTATCGAGAAACAAAGGCGCATACGGATCCATTCTCGACGAAGTGGTAGGACCGCAACTGCCTATCGCCAGACCCGGAGGAGTGGGTGTCGGCCCGGCATAATAGATGCAGGCACCATCAAGGTCAAACGGCAAAGCCTCACCCTTATGTAAAAGCTCGGTTATGCGCTTATGTGCCGCATCCCTTGCGGTATAGACAGTTCCGCTGAGCAAAACCCTGTCCCCTGCTTTTAAACAAGGGGCAAGCTCTTTGAGCTGAGCGGAATCCGCACGGTATTCAGCCACGGCTTATTCCCCCTTGTTGAGATAGCTCTGCAGAATTTTATCAACCTGCGAAAGAACATCCTCGGGAGAATTACATTCAGCCACAATTTCCGACTGTGTTGCGGCTATTGTCTCGTATTCATCAAGTTTTTCTTCAAGCTCGGTGATACGGGCATCCTTACGGGCATTTTCTTCCTTGCATTTGAGCAATTCAACAAGAAGCTCGTCGATATATTCAATTACATCCTCACGGTCAAAGCCGCCGAAGGCTTTTCTTTTAAAAGACCTTTCTTCGCTCATACTTCTTTTCTCCTGAAAAGGGCGGTGTTACCCGCCCTTAGGGTAGCGGAAATAAACCCGAACCCGTTTTAATTTGTTTATTTTTTGAGAGCAACCGCTGCCTTTGCTTTTTCCGCAATGTTTTCTGCTGTAAGACCGTAAATCTTAAGCATTTCAACAGCGGGACCGGATGCGCCGAACTTATCCTCTACACCGACCTTGAGTACGGGCACGGGATAGCTTTCGCAAACAACCTCTGCAACCGCAGAGCCGAGACCGCCGATAACACTGTGCTCTTCTGCTGTTACGATAACACCTGTTTCCTTTGCTGCCTTGATAATAATGTCCTTATCAATGGGCTTGATTGTAGCCATATTGATAACTCTTGCATCAATACCCTCTGCCTTGAGGCTCTCTGCAGCAATGAGTGCTTCGTTTACCATAAGACCTGTAGCGATGATTGTAACATCGTTACCTGCTTTAAGCTCAACACCCTTACCGATTTCGAACTTATAGTTTTCATCAAAAAGTCTGGGAGTTGCAAGTCTGCCGAAACGAAGGTAAACCGGACCGTCCATTTCCGCTGCTGCCATAACTGCCTGAATTGACTCAACATCGTCCGCAGGGTTGATTATGGTCATGCCGGGGATAGTGCGCATAAGAGCTATATCCTCACAGCACTGGTGGCTTGCACCATCCTCACCGACAGAGATACCTGCGTGTGTTGCGCCGATTTTAACGTTGAGATGCGGATAGCCGACTGAGTTTCTTATCTGCTCGAAAGCTCTGCCTGCGGCAAACATTGCAAAGGAGCTTGCAAAAACGGTATAGCCCGTTGTGGCAAGACCTGCAGCTACGCCGATCATATTACATTCTGCAATACCTGTATCGAAAAATCTTTCGGGGAATTCTTTTTTGAAGGCAATTGTCTTTGTTGCCTTTGCAAGGTCAGCATCGAGTACGATAACCTTGTCATTTTTCTTGCCGAGCTCAACGAGAGCCTTACCGTAGGCGTCGCGAGTTGCGGTTTTAATTACGTCTGCCATTATATTCACCACTTACCCTTTCCTATAATCAGTTGAGAGCTGCCATAGCGGCATCAAGCTCTGCCATTGCCGTGTCGTACTGCTCCTGGTTGGGTGCAGTGCCGTGCCAGTCGCAGTTGTTTTCCATAAAGGAAACGCCCTTGCCCTTAACGGTCTTGGCAACGATTACTGTGGGTTTGCCCTTGAATTCCTTTGCCGCTGTGAAGGCTGCATCGATTTCATCAAAATCATTACCGCAGATTTCGATTACATTCCAGCCGAATGCTGCAAACTTCTCGGGAATCGGATAGGGAGAGTTGACTTCTTCAACGGTGCCGTCAATCTGAAGGTTGTTGTTATCAACAACGGCTACAAGATTGTCAAGGCCTTTTGCACTTGCGTACATTGCAGCCTCCCAGACCTGGCCTTCCTGAATTTCACCGTCGCCGAGGACTGTGAAAACTCTGAAATCAGCACCGGAGAGCTTTGCACCAAGTGCCATACCGACAGCAGTTGAGATACCCTGACCGAGTGAGCCTGTGCTCATATCAACACCGGGTGTACTCTTCATGCTGGGGTGACCCTGAAGCATAGCGCCGGGCTTACGAAGAAGCTTGATTTCATCGAATGAGAAGAAGCCTCTGAGAGCGAGTGCGGCATAGAGTGCAGGTGCTGTATGACCCTTTGAGAGAACAAAGCGGTCACGGCCTTCCCACTTGGGGTTGGCAGGGTCCACATTAAGATGTGAAAAATAGAGATAGGTCATAATATCAGCAACCGAAAGAGAGCCTCCCGGGTGGCCTGACTTTGCGTTGAAGGTACCCTCGATGATACCTTTTCTGACCTCAATAGCCTTGATTTCCAACTGTTTTTTTGCTGCTGCGTCCAAAACAGTCACCTCCGTATTCTTAATTTAATTATTTGTGGGATTAGTTTTTATTTTATTCAGAAAGTCTGTGAAATAAACAGGCAATTCCGAACTGATTTCAATATATTCCTTGGTTTTCGGGTGAACAAAACCTATAAGCCCTGCGTGCAGGCACTGACCGCCCATCGAAACACCGTTTTTAGGGCCGTAAACGTCGTCCCCTGCCACGGGGTGGCCGATATGAGCCATGTGAACACGAATCTGGTGAGTTCTGCCCGTTTCGAGCCTGACCTTTACAAAGGAAAAATTCCTGTAGGTTTCAAGCACCTCATAGTGTGTTACCGCATTTCTTGAATGCTGCTGTGTGACACACATCTTTTTGCGGTCATTTGGATTTCTGCCTATCGGTGCATCAACCGTGCCCGTAAGTTGCTTGAAATTGCCGTGCACAACCGCACGGTATTCACGGGTGAAGCTATGCGCCTGAATCTGTGAGGCAAGGCTTATATGCGCCTCGTCCGTTTTGGCAACAATCAGCAGACCGCTCGTGTTTTTGTCTATTCTGTGGACTATACCGGGTCGGATAACACCGTTTATACCTGAAAGACTGCCCTTGCAATGGTGCAACAATGCGTTTACAAGTGTGCCGTCAGGGTTACCGGGCGCAGGATGGACAACCATATCCCTGGGCTTATTTACAACCAAAAGGCAATCGTCCTCGTATCTGATATCAAGCGGGATATCCTGCGGCTGAGCCTCAATTTCCTTGAGTGCGGGTGCGGTAACAGTTACCTCATCACCCTCCTCTACGGGATAGCTTTTCTTTCTCGGCTTTCCGTTGACGGTTACTCCGCCATCGTCAAGCACCTTTTGTATAAAGCTTCGTGAAAGCTCGGGCGCATAGGCACAAACGGTTTTGTCGAGCCTTTCACCCTCATCACCCTTTTCCACGGTGAAGCTGAGGACTCTTTTATTCTCCATCCGCTTTATGCCCTGCCTTTTTGTAATCTTTGATTATGTCATAAACCAGATAACCGATAAGAATAAATTCACCGACGGTTACAAAACAGTCCGCAAGGTTGAAAACAGGGAAATCTATAAAAAGCACCTCGATATAATCAACCACGAAATGTCTGAAAATTCTGTCGATAAGATTGCCCAGACCGCCGCCCATAAGCATTACTGCACTTGCAAGTACCACTTTGGACTTTATTTTCTTTGCAAGAATCAAATAAAAGCCGACAAGAAGCACAACCGCCGTAAAAACGGAAAGCAGAGCAGTTTTGCCCGTAAACAGGCTGAAAGCCGCACCTGTGTTTTCGACATATCTCCACTGCAGAAAGCCGTCGATAACCGTGCTCGCCTCACCCGAAACGAGCGATGAATTGAGCACGGCAATTTTTATAAGCTGGTCAACCGCTGCTATTGCGGCAATGCAAGCGCAGCAGATAAGCTCAAGCATCAGTTACCCTCCGATTATTTCTTCTTGAAGAAGCCGCGGAAGAAAGATTCCTCATCGTCATCCTCGTCGTCAATATCGTCAACAACCTCGTAAACGGTACCGCTCTTGGAAACGTTTGTAGCTGTTTCAACAACCTCTTCATCAATGGCAAAATCCTGATATTCTTCGCCATCCTCAAGTTCTTCGGCAATACTGAAGCCCTTGCCCTCATCCTCATCAAAATCTTCACCGAAGAGAGAGTTTATAAGGTCTTCTTCATCCTCGTCATCTTCATCATTCGAGAAGACATCCTCAAAATCTGATATATCATCATCGTCTTCGTCATCTTCGTCGTCTTCGCCGTCTTCGTACTCTTCAGTCTCTTCGTATTCTTCATACTCTTCAGCTTCTTCGTACTCTTCGGTTTCTTCCTCGTACTCGTCAGCTTCTTCAGACTCTTCATATTCCTCGGTTTCTTCGGCTTCCTCGTACTCCTCAGCCTCTTCAACCTCTTCGCACTCTTCGGCTTCTTCTGCCTCCTCGTACTCTTCGGTCTCTTCGTATTCTTCAACAGCTTCTTCAGTTTCGGACTCTTCAGCTACTGCTGCCTCAACAGTTTCCTCTGCAACTTCTTCAGCTGTTACTTCTTCAACTGTTTCTTCAACAACTGCTACTTCCTCAACAGGCTCTTCTACTGCAATTTCTTCTGCTGTTTCTGCCTTATCTGCAGCAGCCATAGCGGCAATTTCCTCAGCCGCAAGAGCAGGGATTTCTTTAATCATCTCTATGTGCTTTGAATATGAAACAAGGAGAGTTGAGCGGAAATCGTTGACCTCCTGCTTGAGCATAGCAAGAATCTTATTCTGCTCAAGTACGTTAAGCTCTGCCTGACGGTCAATATCAGCTGCCTTGCTTGTTGCTTCGGCTACCATATCATTTGCCTTTGCAGTTGCTTCGTTTACGAGAGAGTCATACTTTGCATTTGCTGCAGCTACCTTTTCGTTGTAGTAGCTGTCTGCCTTGAGCATCTTATCTCTTGAAGCAGCATCTGCTGTTGCAAGTTTTTCCTCTGCTTGAACATTGGCTGTTGCAACTGTCTGCTCAGCCTGTGCCTCGGCTTCAGCGAGCATAGCTGTTGATTTTTCTTCTGCCTCGCTGAGCATAGCTGCGGACTTTTCCTCTGCCTCGCTTACTGTTGCATTTGCTTTTTCGTTCGCCTCATTTACGAGAGCCTCTGCCTTTTCGGTTGATTCGGCAGTCATTGTAGCGGCCATTTTCTGTGCGGTGAGAAGTGCAGCAGAAATATTGCCTTCTTCCTTCTGGTAGGTTTCAACTCTTTCTGCAAGAGCATTTATGCGTCTGATGTATTCGTTCTTTTCTCTGTCGAGAGCTTCAATAGCCTCGGCTATTTCGCCCATAAATTCGTCAACGTCGATTGAACGGTATGTGCCTCTGCCGGCTGACTGGAATTCGTGTGCTCTGATTTGTGCAGGTGTCAACATTTAAAAATTCCTCCAAAACTTAACTGATTGAGATTGATATGTAGAATTGGAAACCCTGAAAAACTCACAGTGCATTGTGAGTTCAGAAGGGTTTCTGAAAAAAATTAACCAAAGTAGACGCCGCCGTTTTCAAGGCTGTCGAGCAAATCGCCGCCGAGGTCGTAACCGTGCGGAACAATTACAAAAGTGCTGTTTGCAACACGGCGGATGCTGCCTTCGTTAGCGTAAACAACGCCGCCGAGGAAGTCAACGAGTCTGCGTGCGATATCTCTGCTGGTTGCCTCAAGGTTGAGGATAACCATGTGACGCTGGTTGATGTGATCTGCAATGCCTGTTGCATCGTCAAATGTAGCGGGCTTAGCAAGAACAACCTGCGGCTTGCTTCTCTGCTGTGACTGTGCGCCGAAATCGACAACATTGTTGTTCTTCGGCTTTTCTGCGGGACGGAAGCTGCTTGCGAAAGAAGAACGCCTGGTTACGGGAGCCTCTTCCTCAACCTCATCCTCATAATCCTCTTCGAGCTCTGTATCATCTACATCGTCGTAGTAATCGCCTTCGTTAACGTTGACAAACTTGCTTATTCTGTCCATAAAGCTCATTGTTATATCCTCCTGAAAATTAATCTCAAATTATTTAATATACCCGACGGCCGAAAAGCGAGGTTCCGACACGAACGAGGGTTGAGCCTTCGAGAATTGCATCGGCATAATCCGAAGACATACCCATAGATAATATATTAATACTTGTATTATCTAATTTTTTTGACTGAATGTCAACAAACAAACGCCTCATTTTTGAAAAAAAGGCTCTTACTTCAGTAGAATTTTCGCAAATCGGGGGTATTGCCATCAATCCTCTGAGTCTGACACCCTCAATTTCGGAAATTTCCGCCAGAATTTCCTGCGCAGCATCCCATTCAATGCCGCTTTTAGAATCCTCACCGCCGACATTGATTTCCGCAAGAATATCCGTTGTGATTCCTGCAGAAAGTGAGCGCTTGGCAATTTCATTTGCAAGGCGTACGCTGTCAACAGACTGAATCATGCTCACTTCGCCGACAATCTGCCTGACCTTATTGGTCTGCAGGTGTCCGATAAGATGAGCTTCGCACGGCAGGAGCGACGGCTTTTTGCCGAGATATTCCTGCACCTTGTTTTCACCGATAAGGTCAATTCCGTACTCAATTGCGTGGTTGATATAAACAGGCTCCACCGTCTTGGTAACCGCCATAAGTTTTATATCGTTTTCGCTTCTGCCGCTATCCTGCGCGGCCTTGGCTATATTTTCACGGATGCGGGCAAGGTTATAC
The DNA here is from genome assembly GCA_045650165.1 of Acutalibacteraceae bacterium. Lineage (GTDB taxonomy): Bacteria > Bacillota > Clostridia > Oscillospirales > Acutalibacteraceae > UBA8612. Next base: position 20,735 of record JAZRQW010000045.1, read on the forward strand.
TCTATATCGGCAAAACGCTCAGCATCAATTAATTGCTTTTCCGTCATACAAATCCTTTCCCTTCGTAATTATTTCGTCGTAAAGTTTTATTTCGTCGTCTTTGCAGATGACATATTCATCACTCGCCCAGACGATATTTATTTCGCGGAAGGTTACACTGTTTGAACGCAGAATATACACACCCTTTACGCCGTCCACTTCACGCACGGCTTTGGCAGGCACTCTGAAGCCAGTTACGGAATTGAAGATAATTTCGATATCCTCAATTCTCATATTGGCAAGCTCTTCGTCCATAACGTTACACCTGAGCACAACGGCAGCGGTATCCGCACCCGAAACATTGACCGCAACAACCTGAGCCTTAAGAGCTTCAGTTGAAGAATACGGGAAATCCACGGTGACAAATGAGTTGGTTTCAAGCTCGGCGATATCCTCAATTTCAAGCTTACAGACGATATACCAGTTAAAGCCCGTAACGAGCTTACCCATAACGTCGTCGGCTACCTCTGCCCTTTCGCCTTCAAGCAAGGCATCCACCTGCTCGGGCAGGATATTCTTGACTTGGGCATAGTCAAATGCATTCTCGTAGCCGTCAACGTTTGCGATATAGTAGCCTGAACCTGTTGCATTTATCGTTTCGTGGTCAAGCTTTCTTCCCTCGAGCATTTCAAGCTCGTTATTTATTCCGTCAATGATATCCTGGAAGTTGATATCCGCACCGAGAATGAGCTGTTTTTTTGTAACGGAATCACGCAAAGCCGCATAGCAGGAATTGAGGTTTCCTAAATCATTTGCATCAATTCTGTCCACAAGGTCGGAAATTGCGGAACCGATTGAAGAATCAAGAGCATCAGCATCAATACCCGAGGAGGGAGTTATGGCGTTGAGCTTCGTGTAACGCTCAAGCTCTGCTTTGAGAAGCTCGGTTCTCATATAGCTTTCCACCGAACTGTCACTTTTGAAGGCGACGGCAACAGTATCACCGCTTGAAACCTTTTTGCCATCTTCCGCTACTGGAATAACCGTACCGCTTGCGGAATTGACGATATACTCCTCTTCCCTGATAAAAAAGCCCGTTGTGAAAAGACTGTTGTTCACGGTTTTTTCAAGCGCAGTTTCGGTTTCAACCTTTTCAAAGGAAGTGAGATAAACCTGATATGAAACGTAGAAGATAAAGAACAGGCTGAGCACGGTTACTGCCGCTTTTTTCAGAAACGCTTTTTGTTTTTCGTTCATTTATCCATCTTCCTTTCCATTATTCAGAAACTCTTCGCAAAGCGCAAATGCTGAATTGCAAAGTGAGAACTTGTCCTCATAATCATCGATATAAAGCCAGTTCATACGCTCATCCTTACGGAACCACGTAAGCTGGCGTTTAGCGTAGCGTCTTGTCTGCTGCTTAAGGTGATCAAGCGCTTCTTCAAGCGTTGATGTGCCTTCAAAATATGCATAAAGCTCTTTATGGCCTATAGCCTGCGCGGCCGTGCCCTTTTGTGTTTCGTAGCAGGTTCTTGCTTCTTCAACAAGACCGTTTTGTGCCATTATGTCAACACGCAGATTTATGCGGTTATAGATATATTCCCTATCCCGTGCGTTTAAGCCTATCATAAGTGGCTGATAGGGTGAGCCGTTGAGCTTTGAAAGCCTTGTCTGCTCGGTTATTGTAATGCCGTACTGGCGATAAAATTCGAGCGCACGAAGAATTCGTTTCGTGTCGTTTTCGTGCAGGCGCGAAGCACTTTCGGGGTCAACCGCAGCAAGCTTTTCAAGCATTGCCGACGCACCTTCACATTCAAGCTCTTTTTCAAGCGCCTGACGGATTGAAAGGTCAGTTTCGCCCTCTGTATATTCAATATTATCCACAAGAGAATTGATATAAAGCCCTGTACCGCCGACGATTACGGGCAGTTTGCCGCGGGAAACAATATCCGCTATACATTTTTTGGCATCCTCGCAATATGAAGCTACGCTGTAGCGTTCATTTTGTGCAAGAAAGCCGAGCATATGATGACGGATTCCCTGCATTTCTTCCGAGGTAGGCATAGCACTGGCGATATCCATACCCGTATATATCTGCATAGAGTCCGCCGAAACAACCTCACCGTTAAAACGCTTGGCAATTTCAACGCCGAGAGCCGTTTTACCCGAGGCTGTAGGGCCGGCAACAACTATGAGTTTTATTTTTTCGTTCATAATTATACCCTGCCGAAAAGCCGCTCTACATCGCGCTTTGTGAGCTTTGCGATTACAGGTCTGCCGTGCGGACAGTAGCGAAGCGACGGCGTTGAAAGCACACGCTTTGCGAACACGTTAAGTTCATATTCTCCCGTAAAATCCCCTGCCTTGACTGCGGCACGGCAGGCGGCGGAATGAAAAATCCAGTCCAGCTTTTCGGTTGTGATTTCTTTGATGTTTTTTGCAAGATAGCCTGCAATTTCGGTTAACTGTGCGGCCAAATCCGTGTTTTCGAGGATGCAGGGATACTCATGAATAAGCACTGTACCGTCACCGAAATCCTCTACGGAAAAGCCTGCCTGCAAGAGCAACTCCAGATTGGAAGTTACTGCGGAATATTCTTCTCGGCTCAAAGTAACGGTTACGGGAGCTAGAAGTATCTGCGAGGCTATGTTTTTGTTTTCTTCTTTGAGCTGTTCGTATATCAGCCGCTCGTGTGCGGCGTGTTTATCTATGAGTAAAAGTTCAGGGCCGTTTTCAACAAGAATATAGGTTTTGAAAAGCTCGCCTATAACCTTGGGTTCAACCTGTTCTTCCTCGGTTACAATTACCTTTTCTTCTTTCTTTTCCGCTCGTACAACAGGCTGAATCTCCGGTTCAGGTTTTTTAACGGAAGGAGCAACAAAATTACCGAGAAGCTCGGGCTCATCCTCATCCGCAACATAGGTTGACTTTGGAGTTTCCACAGGAATGGCGGTTTTTACGGGCTCCGGTTTAGTATAAACAGTATTTACAATCGGCTTCTCTTCCTCAACCTGAGCAAAGCTTAACTGCTTCGGCTTTTCGACCGAGGCAAAATACTGCTTGACCACACGCTGCTCAATAATTTTTGAAGCGTCCTGCACGGGTCTTTCGTCACGCTCGGCAAGAGCGTTTTTGACCGCATAATATACGGCGTTGAAAACCTCTTTTTCGTTGGCAAAGCGCACCTCTGTTTTAGCAGGATGAACGTTGACATCAACGAAATTATACGGCATTGTGAGATTGAGTACACAGCTCGGGAATTTGCCGACCATAATCGAGCCTTTATATGCTTCTTCCAATGCGGCACAGGCTGTTTTTGTGCGCACCATTCTGCCGTTGACATAGAAAAGCTGCATATTTCTGTTTGGTCTTGCGGCAAGCGGTTTTGAAATAAAGCCGTCCACCTTAACTGTTGAATTCGAGCCGCCTGCAGGTATGAGAGTGTTTGCAAATTCGCTGCCATAAACAGCAGCAACGGCACTTAAAAGCTTACCGTCGCCTGACGAAAACAGTGTCTGCTTACCGTCGCGTATAAAGCGTACGGAAATGTGCGGATGGGAAATTGCAAGCCTGTCCGCAACACCTGCGACGGAATTTGCCTCTGTTACGTCTTTTTTGAGGAATTTCATTCTTGCAGGAACGTTGTAGAATATATCCCTGACGACTATTGTTGTGCCGGTGGGACAGCCTGCATCGTCCATGCTGATAAAATTACCGCCCTCGACAACACAATGTGTGCCGATTTCCTCTTCGGCGGTTTTTGTAAACATTTCAACACGGCTTACGGCGGCAATCGAAGCAAGTGCCTCACCACGGAAGCCAAGAGTTGCAACACAGTCAAGGTCGTCACTGACAGTAATCTTACTTGTAGCGTGGCCGACAAAGGCGTTTTTAACATCCTCACGGGCTATGCCGCAGCCGTTGTCGGTGATGCGGATATATTTTATTCCGCCCGACTGAATCTCAAGCGTGATTGAGGTTGCGCCTGCATCAACGGAATTTTCAAGCAGCTCTTTAACAGCGGATGACGGTCTTTCAACAACCTCACCTGCTGCGATAAGCTCATATATTTCCCTTGGAAGCACATTGATTTTAGGCATTTACCTCACCGCTTTTCTTTTAGATTTCTTTGGCTTTCTGTACGTATTTATAGAGTATACTCATCGCCTCAATGGGTGTGAGCGTATTGACATCGAGAATTTTAAGCTCGTCAACAATTTCCTCTCCCCTGCTTGAGGCAAAGGTGAGCTGAGTTTCAAATTCGTCCTGCTCAACGCTTGCAAAAATGTTGGGTGCGGCTGTCTGCGGCTCGGCCTCTTCAAGGCTTCTGAGCACCTGACGGGCACGCTTTACAACGCTGTCGGGCACACCTGCAAGCTTTGCAACGTCAATACCGTAGCTGCCGTCCGCACAACCTCTGACTATACGGCGCAGGAAGGTGATATCGTCACCGCGTTTTTTGACGGAAATGTTATAATTCTTAACACCCTCAACGGAATTTTCAAGCTCGGTCAGCTCGTGATAGTGGGTTGCAAAAAGAGTTTTTGCGCCGAGCTTTTTCTTGTCTGCGGCATATTCGAGCACCGCTCTCGCAATACTCATACCGTCGTAGGTGGAAGTACCTCTGCCTATTTCATCAAAGATGATAAGGCTCTTTGAGGTTGCATTCTTGAGAATCCACGCAACCTCACTCATTTCAACCATAAAGGTGGACTGACCGCCCGACAAATCGTCCGAAGCACCGACACGTGTGAAGACGCTGTCAACAACGCTGACGGTAGCACTTCTTGCAGGTACAAACGAACCAATCTGCGCCATAATCACGATAATTGCAGTCTGGCGCATATAGGTTGATTTACCCGCCATGTTCGGGCCTGTGATAATTGCACAGCGGTTGTCATTGCAGTCAAGCAGGGTATCGTTGGGTACGAAAGGCACACCTGCGAGCATTTTTTCGACAACGGGATGTCTGCCGTCTGTTATTTCAAGCTTTGAATCAGCAGTAATCTGCGGCCTTACATAGCCGTTTTCAAGGGCAACCGCCGCAAAGGAACGAAGCACGTCGAGCCTTGCGATTGCCGAAGCGGTACGCTGGATACGGCTGAGCTGTGCCGCCGTTTTTGAACGTACCTGAGAGAAAATTTCGTACTCGAGCTGGACTATGCGTCCCTGCGCACCGAGCACCTTGGCTTCCAGTTCCTTCAGCTCCTGAGTGATATATCGTTCGCAGTTTGCAAGGGTCTGCTTACGGATATAATCCTCAGGTACAAGTTCCTTGAAGGAATTTGAAACCTCTATATAGTATCCGAATACACGGTTGTAGCCTATTTTAAGTTTTTTGATGCCTGTTCTGTCCTGCTCACGCTGTTGAATACCCGCAAGGTAGCCCTTACCGTCCTTTACAAGAGCGCGAAGCTCGTCAACTTCAGTATTGAAGCCGTCGTTGACCATATCGCCTTCACGAACGGAAAACGGCGGATCTTCAACAATTGCGGCATCAATCAATGATGATACATCGTTCAGCTCATCAATATCCGCTCTGATTTCACTGAGCAGAGCCGAACGGCAGGAAGTGAGCTTTTCTTTGACTAAAGGAAGCCTGTGTATAGCCGCACTCAACGCACGGAGTTCCTTGGCATTTGCCGTGCCGTAAGAAATACGGGTGATAAGACGCTCAAGGTCATTGATACCCGAAAGAGAAGCGGCAATGTCCGCACAGAGCATACCGTCCTGCATAAGCTCTTCGACAGCGTTGTGTCTGCCGATGATTTTTGCAGGGTTGGTAAGCGGACGCTCAAGCCAGTCAGTAATTTCACGCTTGCCCATAGCAGTACAGGTTTTATCGAGCACCCAGAGAAGCGAACCTTTTTTGTCATTGGCACGCATTGTACGGGTGAGCTCAAGACTGCGCCTTGTTGAAAAATCGAGGTTCATAAAGCCGTTTTCGCTGTAGTAATCAAGCACCTTCATATTGACAAGGTCGCTTCGCTGAACCTCACGCAGGTATTTTATGCATGTGCCTGCAGCCATAACAGCCTGAGTGCTGATACCGGGCGCAATCTCCTCAGGAGAATTGCAGGCAAACTGAGAACAGATTGCTGTATTGGCTTCATTGAGAAGTATGTAATCTTCATCAAAGGTTTCCGTGAGTGCGGAGCATTTATCGGAAATAAATGCCGTAACGTTTTTAAGTTCAACAGCCTCACGGTTGAGGATAATTTCGCTCGGGTTAAATCTGCCGAGCTCGTTTATAATCTTGGTCTGCATAGTCTTGCCGTCGATATCAGTCAGGTGGATTGCACCCGTTGAAACATCGGCAAAGCAAAGACCGCAGGAAGAATTACGGTAGAAGATACTGCAAAGGAAGTTGTTTTTGGTTTCATCAAGCATATTGCTTTCAATAACCGTGCCGGGCGTGACGATGCGCACAACGTCACGCCTGACTATTCCTTTGGTTTGAGAAGGGTCCTCCATCTGCTCGCAGATGGCGACCTTGTAACCTTTTGCGATAAGGCGCGCAAGATAAGTGTCCACGCTGTGGAAAGGCACACCGCACATTGGTGCACGCTCCTCCAGGCCGCAGTCACGCCCCGTAAGGACAAGCTCAAGTTCAGACGAAACGATTTTGGCGTCCTCAAAGAACATCTCATAAAAATCGCCCAGTCTGAACATAAGGATCGTGTCCTCATAGTTCTTTTTAATTTCAAAGTATTGCTTCATCATCGGTGATAATTCAGCCATTTGCACGCCTCCGCAAGTAAGTGAAATACAGCTTAAAGCTGTGTGAAATACCGACTTTGTCGGTGTGAAATTTGCCTTACAGCAAGAGTAAGGTCCGTTTGGCTTGGGATATGTGATTTGATGAGTGAATTTTTCGTTTTCTCAAAGTCTGAAAGCACAGGCAATACTCTGTGTATTACCGAGCATTTCGGTAAAGAGAAACGGAAAATTCGGCAACAAGGCACATATCACTAAAGCCAAGATGAGCTTACAAAGAATCAGTGGCAGTCGCTGCCGCAGGAAGAGCAGTTACCGGAACAGCTGTGCTCCTGGGGAGGCTCGCAGGTTTCAGGATCTTCACCCTTGATGCACTCTGTGAGGATGCCGACGATGTGGTTCATCATTTCGTCAATCGCCATTCTTGCTGCCTCGTAGGTTGCCATATTGGGATTAGCGATAATCTTTTCACGGATGCTCATGAATTCCTCTTCATAAGCCTGGAGCTTCTGCTCGTTTGCATCTTCCTTGGATGCTTCGTGCTGATAGCTCATGTGGATGAGCTGCATTTTGCCGACAAGGTCGTTGAGCTCTGTGTCTGCTTCGTTTGCTTCTCTTGCAGCGACAAACTTGAGGTATCTTTCATCCTGCTGGATTGCCTTGCCGAGTTCTCTTGTGAGTTTGATGATGTCCATTGTTTTTTCTCCTAATCTATTTTGGAATTGATTTATAAAACCCTGTTTGGGGGATTTTAACCTGTTCAAACGATTTCACCTGACAAAGTCCAATTACGGCAGGCTGTAACCTTTACGTTGACAAAGCTGCCGACAAGACTTTCGTCACCGTCGAAATCTATCATAACGCTGCCGTCCGTTCTGCCCGAAAGTCTGCCGTCGGTGTATTCCTCGCACAGCACGCGGTAGGTTTGTCCGAGCATTTTCTGTGAACGCTCTGCGGCTATTTTTTCCTGAGCGAGAGTAAGCTCTCTGAACCACTCGCCCTTTTCTTTACGGCTTGCGGGGTCAGGCATTGACGCTGCCTTTGTGCCCTCTCTAGGTGAATATATGAAAGTGAAAAGCGAAGTGAAACCGACTTCCTCGATAAGCGAAACCGTATCCTTGAATTCCTCATAGCTTTCTCCCGGGAATCCGACTATTACGTCGCTCGTAAGGCTGATGTCGGGCATTACCTTTCTGGCATATTCAACAAGAGAGAGATATTTTTCTCTTGTATATCCCCTGTTCATTTCCTTTAATACACGGTTGTTGCCGCTCTGGAAAGGCAAGTGCAAATGCTTGCTTACCTTTTCGCATCTTGCCATAGTGTCAAGCAACTCAAAGGTGCAATCCTTCGGGTGCGAAGTCATAAAACGGATTCTGAAATCGCCCTCGATGTTATTAATTGCCTCGAGCAGCTGCGCAAAACTCATTTCTCCGCTGTCACGGTTATAGGAATTGACATTCTGACCGAGCAGAGTTATATCCTTACAGCCTGCTGCGATAAGCTCCTTTGCCTCGGCAAGGACAGCCTCACTGTTACGGCTTCGCTCTCTGCCTCTGACATAAGGCACGATACAGTAGCTACAGAAATTGTTGCAGCCGTACATAATCGGAAGCCAGCCCTTAAAGCTGCCGTCACGCCTGACGGGAACACCCTCAGCAATGTAGCCGTCACAGTTTTCAACTTCAAACACTCTTTTACCGCCGCAGAGAACTTTATACATAAGCTCGGGCAAACGGTGAAGCGCATGAGTGCCGAAAACAAGGTTTACATAAGGATAGCTCTTTCTGATTTTCTGCCAGACGTGCTCCTGCTGCATCATACAGCCGCAAAGAGCAATTATCATACCGGGCTTTTTTTCCTTAATGGGTTTGAGTGCACCGACGTTACCGAACACCCTGTCGTGAGCGTGCTCACGCACAGCACAGGTGTTGTAAAGCACAAGGTCGGCTTCTTCGATATCCTCGGTAAAGCCGTAGCCGATTTGTGACAACCAGCCCTTCATACGCTCACTGTCGGAAACATTACCCTGACAGCCGAAGGTGTGCACATAAGCAAGCGGAGCTTCACCACCGAAGCGACTTTCAAGCACCGTTTTTGCAAGCGCAACATATTCTCTTTGCCGTTTGATTTCCTCAAACGGAACTTCAAATTTTCCGACTTCAGCCAGTGACAAATCCGCAACCTCCAAAAGGGACATAAAACCCGATTTTAATTTTTATATTATACTACATTAATTTATTTATTACAAGTCTTAAAAGCAATAAATATTTTAAATTTTTAAAAAATTTTACTATATATTGTGGATTTTTTCATTTCAGAGTGATATAATTGGAAACGATTTAAAATCAATCAATAACGGAGGTTATAAATAATGAAACAGCTTAACATCGGCATTATCGGCGCAGGCAGAATCGGCAAGCTTCACGCTCAGTCTATCTGCTACAACGTGCCCACAGCAAAGGTTCTCGGCATCACAGACGTTTACAAAGACCATCTCCCTGCTCTCTGCAGCGAGCTTGGCATTGAAAAGATTTATGACAGCTACGTTGATATGCTTGAAGATAAGGATATTGACGCTGTTCTCGTCTGCTCCTCAACAGACACACACGCGGATATCGCTATCGCTGCTGCAAAAGCAGGCAAGCACGTTTTCTGCGAAAAGCCCGTTGATCTCACCCCCGAAAAGGTACAGGCAGTTATCGACACAGTCAAGGAAACAGGCGTTAAACTTCAGGTAGGCTTCAACCGCCGTTTCGACCACAACTTCTCCACAATCAAGTCTATGATTAATGACGGCAAGGTCGGCGACGTTGAGGTTATCAAAATCACATCCCGCGACCCTGCTCCGCCCTCACCCGAATATGCTGCTGTTTCCGGCGGTATGTTTGTTGATATGACAATTCACGATTTCGATATGGCTCGCTTCATGGCAGGCAGCCCGATTACAGAGGTTTATGCAAATGCAACCTGCCTTGTTGACCCCGCTATCGGCGAAGCAGGCGATGTTGACACAGCAGTTATCTCCCTCAAGTTTGAAAACGGCGCAATCGGCGTTATTGACAACTGCCGCCGTGCTGCTTACGGTTACGACCAGAGAGTTGAAGTATTCGGCAGCAAGGGTGCCGCAGTTGCTTCCAACGATACACCCTCTAACGTTGTTCTCATGGATGAAAACGGCTGCACAGGCGAAAAGCCCCTCTACTTCTTCCTTGAAAGATACATGCAGTCCTTCCGTGATGAGATGCTTCAGTTTGTTGATGCTGTTATCAACGACAAGGAAGTACCCGCAAACGTTGACGACGGTCTTGCCGCTATTGTTGTTGCACTTGCCGCAAAGAAGAGTGTTGCAGAAGGCAGACCCGTAAAGGTAAGCGAAATCTATTAATTACATAAGGAATGATTTGAAATGAAACTGACAATGGCACAGGCTCTTGTCAAATTCCTCGACAACCAGTACGTCAGCTTTGACGGCGAGGAAACCAAGTTTGTCAAGGGCATTTTCGGTATATTCGGCCACGGCTGTGTAGTCGGCATTGGTCAGGCACTCGAGCAAGGCGGTCACGACCTTACGTATTACCAGGGTCACAATGAGCAGGGTATGGCTCACGCCGCCATTGCTTTTGCAAAACAGAGCGACAGAAGGCAGATTATTGCCTGCACAAGCTCAATCGGCCCCGGCGCACTCAATATGGTTACTGCCTGCGGCACGGCAACGGCAAACAGAATCCCCCTGCTTGTCCTGCCCGGCGACACCTTCGCCTGCCGTCAGCCCGACCCTGTACTTCAGCAGATTGAGCAGCCCACAAGCTATGCCACAACGGCAAACGACGCTTTCAAGGCTGTATGCAAATACTGGGACAGAATTGAAAGACCCGAGCAGCTTATGACTGCTTGCCTTAACGCAATGCGCGTACTGACAGACTGGGCAGAAACAGGCGCAGTCTGCCTTGCAATGCCGCAGGATGTCGAGGGCGAGGCTTACGATTACCCCGAATATTTCTTCCAGAAGAGAGTCTGGTATCTTGACCGCAGACCTGCAACACGCAGAGAGATTGACGCAGCAGCAGAGCTTATTGACGCCGCTAAGAAACCGCTTATGATAGTCGGCGGCGGTGTGACCTATTCAGGCGCTTGGCAGGCAGCACAGTACTTTGCAGAGCGTTTCAACATTCCTATTGGTGAAACGCAGGCAGGTAAAGGACAGATTCCGTGGGACTGCCCGCTCAACCTAGGTGGTATCGGCGTTACCGGTGGTGCGGCGGCAAACGTTATTGCACAGCAGGCTGACCTTATTATTGCAGTCGGTACAAGACTTACAGACTTCACAACCTGCTCAAAGTGGGGCTTCAAGAACCCCGATGCAAAAATTGTCAGCATAAACGTCAGCTCATTTGATGCATTCAAGATGGATGCTGTTTCCGTTATTGCAGACGCTAAAATGGCCCTGCTTGACCTTTCCGCGGCACTTTCACAGAAATACTACAGAAGTGGCTGGGGTGACGAATTCACCGAAGCAAAGAAGGCTTATGTTGAGGAAATGGACAACTGTTACAATCAGGAGCTTTCCGACGGCAGCCTTTCACAGATGAGAGCACTCGGTGAAATCAACAAACGTATTGCACCCGATGCAGTTGCACTCGGCTCTTCAGGTAGCCTTCCCGGTGATATGCAAAGACTCTGGAGAAGCACCCTGCCCAAGACCTACCACATGGAATACGGTTTTTCCTGCATGGGTTACGAGATATGCGGTGCGCTCGGCGCAAAGCTTGCCGCACCCGACAAAGAAGTTTATGCCATGGTCGGCGACGGCAGCTTCCTTATGCTTCACAGCGAGCTTTACACCGCAATTCAGGAGGGCATTAAGATTAACGTAATGCTCTTTGATAACAGCGGCTGGGGTTGTATTGAAAACCTGCAGAACAACCAGGGTACAGATACCTTCGGCACACGCTTTACAGCAAGGAATCCGCTCACCGGTCTGCTTGACGGCCCTGTAGTACCGATTGATTTTGCAAAGTGCGCAGCAGGCTACGGCTGCAAGACATACACTGCAACAAACATTGACGAGCTTATTTTCGCTATCGAAGATTCCAAGAAGCAAACTGTTTCCACGCTTATCGACATCAAAGTTGCTCATGGCAGTATGAGCGGCGGATACGAGAGCTGGTGGCGTGTAGGCGTTGCAGAGGTATCAACAAGCGAAAAGGTACAGGCAGCTTATGAGGATATGGCCGCCAACATCAAGCTCGCAAGAGAATATTGATCGAAAGGAAAGATAACAATGCTTAATAAAGATAAAGTTTCACTTGCCATTGCTCCCATAGCATGGACAAACGACGACCTGCCCGACCTCGGTGCAGAAAACACCTTTGAGCAATGTGTCAGCGAAATGGCACTCAGCGGCTTCAAGGGCAGCGAAATCGGTAACAAATACCCTAAGGATGTTGAAACACTCAAGCACAAGCTCGATGTAAGAGGTCTGCGTATCTGTAACGCTTGGTTCTCATCTCTCCTGCTTTCCGACGGCTACGAAGCAACAATCGAAGCCTTTATCAAGCACAGAGATTTCCTGCACGCACTGGGCGCAAAGGTTATCGGTGCTTCCGAGCAGGGCAACAGCATCCAGGGCAAGAGCGTGAGCATCTTCGGTGAAAAGCCCGTTTACACAGACGAGCAGTGGGCTCTTGTTGCAAAGGGCTTCAATGAAATGGGCAGACTTGCAAAAGAAAAGGGTATGTACTTCACCGTACACCACCACATGGGCACAGGCGTACAGACAGAAGAAGAAATCGACAAGCTTATGGAGCTTACTGACCCCGACCTTGTATATCTTCTTTACGATACCGGTCACCTCTCCTTCTCAGGCGAGGACGCAATCGGCGTGCTCAAGAAGTACGTAAACCGTGTCAAGCACGTTCACCTCAAGAGCATCCGTCAGGACGTTATCGACGAGGCAAAGGCAAAGGGCTACAGCTTCCTTGATGCCGTTCGCGCAGGCTCATTCACCGTTCCCGGTGACGGCGATTTCGACTTCACACCCGTATTCGATATTCTTGCTGAAGCTGATTACGAGGGCTGGGTTGTTGTTGAGGCTGAGCAGGACCCTGCAAAGGCAAACCCGTACGAGTATGCTTGCCTTGCAAGAAAATATATAGCAGAAAAGACAGGTCTTTAATTGATATAAGGGCATACTGATGTATGCCCTTTTCCCTATGAAAGGTGATAAATATGTTTTTATTTGATACCCACGTTCACACGATGGAATCGAGCACCTGCGGTGAAATACCCGCAAAGGAAATGGTAGAATATTACAGACAAAACGGCTATGACGGAATAATCATAACCGACCATTTCAAGCCATTTGGCGAGGACAAACGCTACGGACAGCTTGACTGGGAAGGCAGAGTCAACGGACAATGGCTCGGCTACGAAATTGCAAAGGAATGTGAAACCGAGGATTTCACCGTACTCAAAGGCGTTGAAATCCGTTTCAAGGATGTTGACAACGACTACCTTGTTTTCGGTGCAGACAAGCAGTTTTACCTTGACCACCCCGAAATCACCGAAACCAGCCTTGAGCATTTCCGCAAGGTTATAAACGAATACGGCGATATCCTCATTTTCCACGCACACCCTTTCCGCAACAATATGACTGTAGTCAACCCCTATCTGCTTGACGGCATTGAGGTTTACAACGGCAACGCAAGCCACAACTCGAGAAACTCCGTTGCCTATGAATGGGCAAGGATTTCAGGCAGGCTGATGCTTTCGGGCACGGACAACCATGAGCCCTTCCGCTCAACACCCGGAGGCGTTTATTTTGAAGAGCGCCCCACAAACGAAAAAGAGCTTGTAAGAATGCTCAAAGAGCAGAAATACAAGCTGAAATTACCCGGAGGTATAATCAAATGATAACTCCCCTTAAAATGAAAGAAAACCGTGTGTGGCGACTCTACTACGGCGGTAAGCTTATAGACAAGATGAGAGGTTATGCCTACGGCGACGGTGAGGACGGCAACTTCCCCGAAGACTGGCTGGCTTCCGTTGTTGTTGCCGACAACCCCGACAGAGCTGACAAGCCCGAAAGAGAAGGCTTGAGCCAGGTTGAGTTCAACGGAGAAACCGACTATCTCAAAGACCTTATTGACTCTGACCCCGAAACATATCTCGGTGAAAATCACATTGAGAAATTCCGCGTAAACTTCGGCGTGCTCACAAAATTCCTTGATTCTGCAGAGAGACTTCCGATTCAGGTACATCCGACAAAGGTTGCGGCAAAGCGCCTTTCCAACTCCGACTACGGCACGACCGAATCTTGGTACATTCTCGTCAG
>JAZRQW010000046.1:0-48659 GCA_045650165.1 Acutalibacteraceae bacterium
CAATGCCTCACCTTGGTGCTTCCACTCCCGAATCGGAGGACAACTGTGCAGTTATGGCAGCTGACGAAATCAAGGCTTACCTTGAAAAGGGTGAGATTGTAAACTCTGTCAACGTGCCTGCAATGCGTCTTGCAGCTCCCGAGGGTAAGCGCGTATGTGTTATCCACACCGAAGCTTCTCTCAATGCAGTTGTTGCCGCAATGGAAGGTTGCACAGCTAATGTAAATACTGCTTCTCGCAAAGGCGTTTCTTATACAGTAGCAGATGTTACCTGCGATTGTGTTGCCGAAAAGCTCGGTGCGGTTGATGGCGTATACAGAGTAAGAGTTATCGGCTGATTGTTCCGCTGAATATTGTCTTTATCATCCGTCGGGAGTTGAGAAAAACTTCCGACGGATTTTTTGTTATATTTATTATGATGTAAAGTGCACTGACTTTACTTTTGCTCAAAAACGGGAGAAATATGATAATTAAGGCAATGGAAACAATTTTTGTAAAATGTGCTGAAACGTTGATATAAAGCCAATATATGCCTGTAGTTGCAAGAAAACATAATTGTTCATCCGATGCTAAAGAAAAAACGAGATTTGTAAAGAAGAATAACTTTACACTTGCTGCAAAAGCTTCGGAAAACATTGCATATCAAACTGCGGTTGACTTAAATTTTCGTTTATGATAAAATACTGAACTATAATTGCTTTTTATATACATACGGTTTACCCGTGTGAAAGCGAAAGGAAACTTAAACAAAATGGCAAGAGAAATTATTATCCGTTCAATGCCTACGGTTGCAATCCGTGGTATGGCGGTGTTCCCGAATATGCAGCTGCACTTTGAGGTCAGCCGCAAGCAGTCCATAGCCGCACTCAAGGCAGCAATGGCAGGCAACAGAGAGATTTTCCTCGTTATGCAGAAAGACCTGCGTCAGGAGGAACCCACACAGCCGAATGAATTTTATCCGATTGGTGTTATCTGCACCGTACAGCAGATTTTATCTTCGCCCAACAACGATAATCTGCGTGTTGCGGTTGAGGGCGTCAGCAGAGGCAGCGTTGTCGAAATTCAGCGCACCTCACCCTATCTTGTAACGCTCGTTCAGCAGCGTACAACAACCCGGATCAAGTCCGAAGACAAGGACTATGCAAAAGCACTTGTCCGTGTATGTAAGGACGATTTTCAGGAGTATGCCTGCTTTGTTCCGAATATGCCTACCGAGTTTATTCTCGATGTTCTTTCAAGGGAAGAGCCGGGCGAGCTTGCGGACTTTATTGCATCCAATACGGCTATATCTGCCGATAAAAAGCAGATTATTCTCGCCGAGCTCAATCCGCTTGTGCGTATGGAAAAACTCTGTGCACTTCTGCGTAGCGAAACACAGATTCTTGAGTTAGAAGAGGGGATTCAGAACAAGGTTCAGGACCAGATGGATCAGAATCAGCGTGAATACTATCTTCGTGAGCAGATGCGTGCGATTTCTGTCGAGCTTGACGGTGAAGAGGCAGACGAAGCGGCAATTTTCCGTGAGAAGATTGAGGCTCTCGACATTGACGAAGCAGGCAGAAAGAAGCTGCTTCAGGAGTGCTCACGCCTAGATAAAACAAGCAAATCATCACCTGAGGCTATGGTTATCCGAACCTATCTTGAAACCTGCCTTGCGTTGCCGTGGAATGTTTATACTCAGGACGATTTGGATTTGAAAAAAGCTAAAAAAGTTCTGGACGATGACCATTACGGACTTGAAAAGGTCAAGAAGAGAATGATAGAAATGCTTGCCGTGCGCAAACTTGCTCCCGATATCAAAGGTCAGATTATCTGCCTTGTTGGCCCTCCCGGTGTCGGTAAAACCTCAATTGCAAAGAGCGTTGCCGCCGCAATGGGCAGAAAGTATGCCCGTGTTTCGCTCGGCGGTGTCAAGGACGAGGCTGAAATCAGAGGTCACAGAAAGACCTATATAGGCTCAATGCCGGGCAGAATTATTAACGCAATTCAGCAGGCAGGAAGTTGTAATCCGCTTATCCTTCTCGACGAGGTGGACAAGCTCAGCTCTGACTATAAGGGGGACCCCTCCTCCGCACTTCTCGAAGTGCTTGACGGTGAGCAGAACGACACCTTCCGTGACCACTATATAGAGCTTCCGTTTGATCTGAGCCGCGTTCTTTTCATCACAACGGCAAATAACCGTGATGCGATTCCCCAGCCTCTGCTCGACAGAATGGAGCTTATTGAGCTCGGCAGCTATACCGCGGAAGAAAAGTTCAATATCGCAAAGAAGCATCTGCTTCCCAAGCAGGCAAAGCGCCACGGTCTCAACGGCAGAACCCTTCGTGTCAGCGATGCGGCAATCCGTGAAATTATCGAGGGCTACACCCGTGAAGCAGGCGTGCGTCAGCTTGAAAGAGAGATAGCTTCCGTCTGCCGTAAGGGCGCTGTTGCCGTTGCGGACGGTGCCAAGAGCTTCGGCGTAAAGCCCGAAAACCTCAAAGATATTCTTGGTACACGCAAATTTGAGCGTGAAGATAAATTTATCAAGGACGAAATCGGCGTTGCACGTGGTCTTGCGTGGACTGCTGTCGGCGGTGAAATGCTTGATGTTGAAGCGGCTGTGCTTGACGGTACAGGCAAGCTTGAACTCACAGGTTCACTCGGCGATGTTATGAAGGAATCCGCACACGCTGCAATCAGCTTTATCCGCAGTAAGGCGGATGAGCTTGGTATAGCCCCCGATTTCTATAAGACAAAAGATATCCACCTGCATTTCCCCGAGGGTGCTGTTCCAAAGGACGGTCCGTCAGCAGGTATTACTATTACAACCGCCCTTGTTTCCGCTCTTACGGGTGTTTCCGTAAAGTCGAGCGTTGCAATGACGGGAGAGGTAACTCTGCGCGGCAGAGTGCTTCCTATCGGCGGTCTTAAAGAAAAAACAATGGCGGCATATCTTGCAGGCGTCAAAACGGTTATCATTCCCCAGCGCAATGTTTCTTCCCTTGATGAGGTTGAAGCAATTGTTAAGGAAAACGTTGAGTTTGTGCCCGTTTCTGATGTTTCGCAGGTGCTCGATGTTGCGCTTTGCTGCGCACCCAACTCAAATAAAAAACAGAAAAAATCCAAGGCTCCCGTAGAGGAAAAGCCTGTTTCGGTGCGTGATTACGCCCAGTAAGAGGAAGTTGAAAAATGAACTATCAGAATGTTAAATTTGAAGCGGCTTTCGGTACTCTCAAGCAAATCCCGAAGTCCGACAGGGCAGAGGTTGCTTTTGCAGGTCGTTCAAACGTCGGCAAAAGTTCGCTTCTCAATAAAATTTTCAACCGCAAGTCCCTCGCACGAGTAAGCTCTGTGCCGGGCAAAACAATTACGGTCAATTTCTACTCGGTGGATAAAGTCCGCCTTGTGGATTTGCCGGGCTATGGCTACGCAAAGGCGGCTCCGGGCGAAAAGCGCCGTTGGGCAGAGCTTATGGAGGGCTATTTCAAAACCGAGCGTGATATCCGCCTTGTTGTGCAGCTTATTGATATGCGCCACAAGCCCACCGCAGACGATATGACTATGCTTTCTTTCCTGCGCGAAATGGGCTATCCGTTTATAATTGCGCTCACCAAGTGCGATAAGCTCAACAAAACGGAATTCAATGCAAGACTTTCTGCACTGGAAACAGAGCTTGCAGATTATGCGGATATAATCAAAATTCCCGTTTCCTCGGTAAAAGGTGACGGTGTTGAAGCAGTAAAAGCTGAAATAGAAAAGGCGGTTTCTTGAATTATGTTTGTTTCAGATTGTTTGTCAATAAACGAAAAAGGTAACCTCACCATTGGCGGTCTGGATACCGTTGACCTTGCAAAGGAATACGGTACACCGTGCTATGTTATGGATGAGGACAGAATAAGAAAAAACTGCCGTGCCTACGTGAAATCCATTGAGGATAACTACGGCGGTAACGGTCTTGCAATCTATGCCTCAAAGGCTTTCAACTGCAAGTATATGTGCAAGCTCATCAACGAAGAGGGGATGGGTCTTGACGTTGTTTCGGGTGGGGAGCTTTTCACCGCAATCAAGGCTGGCTTCCCGACGGAAAAGATTTATTTCCACGGCAATAACAAAACTCTTGACGAGCTTAAATTTGCCGTTGAAAACGGTGTCGGTACAGTAGTTGTCGATAATATCTACGAGCTTGAAAACCTTAGCAGAATAGCAGGGGAGTGCGGCAAAACAGCAAGCGTACTCCTGCGTATCAAGCCCGGTATTGATGCCCATACCCATTCATTTATTATGACGGGTCAGATTGACAGTAAATTCGGCTTTGCCCTTGAAACGGGTGAGGCTATGGATGGCATAAAGGCTGCAATTGCGGCTGAAAACATCGATTTCAAGGGCATTCATTGCCACATCGGCTCGCAGATTTTCGAGGTAACCCCCTTTGAAAAAGCGGCAGAGGTTATGATAGGCTTTATGTCTCAGATTAAAGCCGAAACGGGCGTTGAGTGCTGTGTGCTCGACCTTGGCGGCGGCTTCGGTATCAAGTATTCGTCCGACGATGAGCCGCTTGAATATTCCGAATATATGGCAAAGGTTGCAGGCGTAATCAAAGCAGAGTGTGAAAAACAGGGCATAACTCTTCCCTTTATCGTAATTGAGCCGGGTCGCTCAATTGCAGGCTCTGCCGGCATTACCCTTTATACCGTCGGCGCGGTAAAGACAATTCCCGATATCCGCACCTATGTTTCAATCGACGGCGGTATGGGCGATAACCCGAGATATATCCTCTATCAGTCAACCTATGAGCTTGTTTGTGCAAACAAAGCCGATAAGCCCAAGGATTTCAAAATAACTCTCGCAGGCAGATGCTGTGAAAGCGGTGACCTTATACAGGAGGATGCCCTTGTCCAGACCGTTGAGCCGGGCGATATTATGGCTGTGCTTTCAACGGGAGCATATAATTACTCAATGTCCTCCAACTACAACCGTATCCCCAAGCCCCCCGTTGTTATGGTCAGCGGCGGCGAAACAAAAGTTGTCGTAAAAAGGGAAACCTACGATGATGTAATCAGAAACGATATGTAAAAAAATTAACCGACTGCGCTCGTCAGAGTTCAGTCGGTTTGCTTTTTTTACCAATTATATTTCGTCAGTTTTCCTTCGCACAATAATTCGGGGTAATCCCATTGCCTGAGCACCTCGTAAACGCCTATTGCGGCGGAATTTGAAAGGTTGAGGCTTCTTGCGGCGGAATCGTTAATCATAGGTATTCTGACACATTTTTCGGGGTTTGCCTTGAGTAATTCTTCAGGCAGACCCTTTGTTTCTTTGCCGAAAACAAGGTAGGTGTTGTCAGGGTATTCAACGTCCGTGTGGCGGTGTGTCGCCTTGGTTGAAAAATAGAAAAAATTGCCGTCCTTGTTCTTTTCAAAGAAATCTTCTGTATCTTTATAATATGTAATGTCAAGCAGATGCCAGTAATCAAGTCCTGCTCTTTTCAGCTTCTTGTCGTCAATCTTAAAGCCCATCGGCTCAACAAGGTGAAGCCTTGCGCCCGTTGCCGCACAGGTGCGTGCGATGTTGCCTGTGTTCTGCGGAATTTCCGGCTCTATAAGCACTATGTTAAGTGTTTTACTCATCTCTTTCAAGCTCCTTGATAAGTGAGGGTAATTCGCCCTCAAACGCCACTCCGTAGCGAACATCCGGTGTGATTTCCAGCGTTCTTTCAATACAGCCACAGGTGAATTTAGCTGCTGTTTCCGCCGCTTCTTTCAGGCTCATATCGTTGAGCAATGCACCGCAAAGTGCACTTGCAAAAACATCGCCCGTGCCGTGGTAAACACCCGT
Organism: Acutalibacteraceae bacterium; assembly: GCA_045650165.1. Taxonomy (GTDB): domain Bacteria; phylum Bacillota; class Clostridia; order Oscillospirales; family Acutalibacteraceae; genus UBA8612. Next base: position 5,818 of record JAZRQW010000046.1, read on the forward strand.
CAGTCGCTCACGCAGGCAGTATTCGATTTCACCCGTTGCCGTGTCACAACAGGCACAGCCGAGCTGATTATCATCAAAATAAACGCCCGTAAGTACGATTTTTTTCGGGCCGAGTGCCGCAAGTTTATTTATAATTTTTTCAACATATTCTTTCGTATATGGACCTTCTTTGTATTCCTCGCCCGTCATAAATGCCGCTTCCGTAAAATTGGGCACAATAATATCGGCAAGCGAGCAAAGTTCAGCCATTTTCTTGGCAAATTCCATATCAAAAAGTGCATACATTTTTCCGTGGTCTGCCATCGCAGGGTCGCACAGGAAAAAATTGTTTTCACTTTTGAAATCTTTTACAATGCTCTTTACAATTTCAATCTGCTCAAAAGAGCCGAGGTAGCCTGAATAGATTGCGTCAAAATTCAGTTCGAGGCTCTTCCAATGGTCAGCCATCGGGCGCATATCGCTTGTAAGGTCACGGTGTGTGTAACCTGTAAAACCGCCTGTGTGTGTGGAGAGCACGGCCGTAGGCATAACGCTTGTTTCAACGCCGCAGGCAGAAATAATCGGCAACGCAACGGTAAGTGAGCATTTTCCGAAGCCCGAAATATCGTGAATTGCAAGGGCACGTTTTGCTGTTTTCATATTTTTACCTTCTTAAACAAACTTAACTATATTATCATAACTTAATTTTCTGATTAATTCAAGAAAAATTTGTTTAGCGTTATTCAGCTGTATTCCGTTCAAAATAATATCAACTTGAATTTTGTGAGGTGATACTGTGAAAACGACAACAACAAAAATGGTAACGGGTCTTGGTCTCGGTATTGTTGCAGGCGGTGCGGCAGCGGCACTCGGTGCGGCTATGATGAGCCCGAGCCTTAAAAAGCAGACCCGCAGAAACGCCATGAAGGCTATGAAAACCGTCGAAACAATGATGGACAGCGTTAATTCAATGATGAAATAAGATGAAATTACTTTTATTTTATCGCTTTTTGCGGTATAATAACCTAAACGGCATAAAGCCGTTTAACATAAAAGGGAGATAAGAGAAATGAATAAATCCATTTTAATCTGTGCCTGTGTCGGCTTGCTTGTGCTTGCCGCAGGGTTGTTTGTAACAAATAAAGATTTGTTGCTCGGAGGAGGAGAAGCCACCACAGGGCAAACCGTTGAGCACGCAGGCAAAGAGGAAACGGCAACACTTGTACCCACAACCCTGCCGACTACTGCAACCGAGCCTGCGACCGCGAAACCGACCACAACACGTCCGAAGGTTACAAATCCCGCTTTTGTTGCGGAAAATATCACAGGTAAACCGTCTGCAAATGCAGGTACTTTTACGGGGTATATGCCTTTGTCTGTTGCTGATTTTGCTGTGAACGACCCTGAAAATTCAATGGGGTTGCCCGTTGCTGCAATCAACCACAGTTTCGGTGTTGCCAAAGATGGCAAGCCCCATCAGATAAGCGTTGATTCGCAGAAATTCTTTGAAACAAAGAGCTATAATGCCATAACCTATGACACGAAATCAACCGATAAGGTGCTTTATCTCACCTTTGACTGCGGCTATGAAAACGGATACACTTTTGATGTGCTCGATACGCTTAAAGAAAAGAATGTCAGCGCCGCTTTTTTCTGTACGCTTGACCATATCGAGGCAGAACCCGAGCTTATTTCAAGAATGATAAAAGAGGGCCACATTGTTGGTAACCACTCAGCAAACCACCCGAATTTCAGCAAAATCAGCCGTACAAAAATGGCGGAAGAAATAGAGGAATGCGATAATTATTTGCGAAAGAATTTCGGCTATACATCGCCGTATTTCCGTTTTCCCGAGGGTGCGTACAGCGAGAGTGCTCTTGACCTTGTCGGCTCACTTGGCTATAAAAGTGTTTTCTGGTCGCTTGCATATTCGGATTGGGACACCTCAAAGCAAAAGGGTGCTCAGTATGCTTTTGATACGGTAACGTCACGCCTGCACCCCGGCGCAATAATCCTGCTTCATTCCGTGTCGGCAGATAATGCTGAAGCACTCGGAGATATTATAGATTACGCACTATCGCAAGGCTATGTTTTCAGGCCTCTTACAGCCCTGCCGAAATAATTAACCCGCTAAAAATAAAAATATAGTTGACGAGTCCGCTTTTTTAAAGTAAAATAAATCTAAAATACCGCAAAATAATTCAAAAAGGAAGTGCCGTCAATGATTAAGGTCACGGTTTATAATGAGTATATCCACGAGATTGAAAGTGAAGAAATAGCGGCGGTTTATCCCAAGGGTATCCACGGCTGTATTGCAGATTTCCTTGGTGCAAACGAGGATATCACCGTTAAAACAGTAACACTTGAAACTGTTGAAGAAATTACAGATGAGTTTCTTTTTGATACTGATGTACTCATCTGGTGGGGTCATATGGCTCACCACCGTGTGCCGGACGAAATTTCCGAAAGAGTATATAAACACGTTATGCGCGGCATGGGCTTCATCGCCCTTCATTCCGCTCATTTCTCAAAGCCGTTCACGCGCCTTATGGGTACAACCTGTTCTCTCTGCTGGCGTGAGGGTGACAGAGAGCGTGTCTGGAACATTATGCCTTCTCACCCCATTGCACAGGGCATAGGCAATTATTTTGAAATCCCCGAAGAGGAAATGTACGGCGAACGCTTTGATATTCCGACTCCCGATGAACTTGTTTTCCTCGGCTGGTTCAAGGGCGGCGAGGTTTTCCGTTCCGGTTGCTGCTGGAACAAGGGCCTTGGTAAAATTTTCTATTTCCAGCCCGGTCACGAAAGCAACCCCACCTTCTTTATTCCCGAGGTTCAGCGCATTATAACAAATGCTGTACGTTGGGCAAATCCTCTTTACAGGCTGCCTGAAATCGAGTGCCCGCATACTCCGTCACCGGAAGAATTTCTTAAGTAAAAAATAATCCTGCATCACCGTGTTGGTGGTGCAGGATATTCGTCGATATTAAGCATTTATTTGAGAATCTTGTATTTGCCTATTATGGGCAGTTCTTTCATTTCACCTTTTGCGGCGGCTACAATGCCTATTATTGCAAGCACTACTATAATGAAACCGAGGATACCACCGGCGAATATACCGGTAAACGGTATTGCGCAAAGTATACCTGTTATAATATCGGCGAGGAAAAGCACTAAACCTTGGTTGGCGTGGAAGCGTGCGAACTTTGATTTGGGTGCTGCAATCAGGGGGATGAGGAAAAGGATACCTATGTACGCAAGAATGGCGAATACTTTGTTGTCTGCGGCATCCTTGTCTGCATCGTATGAATCAATTACCTCCGGTTGCTGGTAAGCGGCTGCGGTCTGCTGTGGCTGTTGGCTTGTACCGCAATGCGTGCAGAACATAGCTTCGTCAACAATCTCCTTGCCGCAGCTGTGACAGAATTTCATATGGCTTTTCTCCCTTCATTTTGTATGAATGCATTTTAGCACAATTGTTTTGTGTTTTCAACAGATTACTCGTTTTTGCAACTATTTTTCTTTTGAGGTGTAAACTTATGAAAAAACCTATTCTTGCCGTGTGCGCTCTCGTTCTGGCGGTGTCGTTTGCGCTCGGCGGTTGCGGCGGCAATAATCAGCAGCAGGAACCCGTGAGTACAACCAGTTTTGAGGAACTGCGTTCATATTACGATGAACTTGCCAAGGGTGAAATAAAGCAGGAGGTTGCTACAACTGAGCCGAGAAACAAGTTCTACACGTTTGAAGGCGACGAAAATCTTCTTCCTCCCGACGTTTACAGCAAACTTGAAGATATTGTTTACAGAACCTATAGCCGGCTTTACAGCAAATATGGCGGCGATCACACACCGTCAAAGATAACGATATACATAGATGCCGCATATTCAGGCAAGGGTGCCAACTATACATCCGGCTCAAAAATATTCCTTAATCCCAACTGGTTTGTTGACAATCCCGATGATTACGACAGCATAATTTCCGCACTTATGGGTACTGTCCAGATTTATAACGCCTCTGCACCCGATTGGCTTAAAAGTTCAATAAGGGAGTATGTCCGTGATGAGTTCAGGAGTCAGTATGCCGATAAGGCATGGTTTGTCACCTCCTCATATGAAGGGGTTTCATACGAAGAGGGTGGTGTTCACGGCGCAGCATTCCTCAAGTGGGTCAACTCAACAACGGATATAGACTTTGTATATCGCCTCAACAGAGCGTTGCAGGACGGTACATATAAAGAGGATTTCTGGAAGAACGAAACAGGGCTTACCTTCGGTCAGCTCTGGGAAAGCTTCCAAAAGAACAGTTGAATAAAAAATTTATCAAATGATTTGAAAGGAAAATGGCTATGATTTCCAATCTTTTTGATATCGAAGAGATTAAAGCGCAATACAATTTCAAGGGCGAATACTACGATTTTGACATTCTGAACAACGGTCATATTAACAACACTTATGTGCTCAATTTCGATTACAACGGTTGCAAGAAATCCTATGTTCTTCAGCAGATAAATACTGCTGTTTTCAAAAAACCTGATGAGCTTATGAAAAACTATGTCGGCGTTACGGATTTTATACGCAACAAGGTTATCAAATCCGGCGGAAATCCGCTCAGAGAGGCACTTAAGGTGTATTATACCAAAGACGGAAAGCCTTACTATCTGGATAAATCCGGCAGATACTGGCGTGTTATCAATTTTGTTATCAACACTGTCAGTTACAATTTCCCGGATAATACAGAAATTTGCCGCAAGGCGGGTAAAGCCTTCGGAAATTTCCAGAAGCTGCTTGCAGATTACCCTGCAGAGGAGCTTTTTGAAACCATACCCAATTTCCACAATACCGTGTCACGTTATAACGACTTTTTGAAGGCCGTTGAGGAGGATAAGGTGGGCAGAGCTGCCGAAGTATCAAAGGAAATTGAGTTTGCAAAAGCACGAAAGAAGGATTGCTCCGTACTTCTCGATTTGCTGGAAAAGGGTGAGCTTCCGCTTCGCGTAACACATAATGATACAAAGCTGAACAATGTTTTGTTTGATAAGAAGACAGGTGAGGGTATTTGTGTTATCGACCTTGATACTGTTATGCCCGGTATCTCTCTTTATGATTTCGGTGACAGTCTTCGCTTTGCCGGTAACACGGCGGATGAAGATGAAAAAGACCTGTCCAAGGTAGTTTTCAACACAGAGTTTTATCGTAGCTATACCGAGGGCTATCTTTCTGCAGCGGGCGACAGCCTTACTCCTGCGGAGATTTATTATCTTCCCTTCTCTATCAAGGTTATGACGCTCGAATGCGGTATGCGTTTCCTTACCGATTATCTCAACGGTGACGTCTATTTCAGAATCAGCCGACCTGATCAAAACCTTGACCGTTGCCGTACTCAGTTCAAGCTGGTCGAGGAAATAGAGGAAAAGTATATGGAGCTTATGGGTATAACCCAGCTTATCAGCGAGCATCTTAAGTAAAAACGGAGGCAATGGTTTTGCTTAAAAAAGCATTAATTTGTTTAGGAAGCGCCGTTGGTCTGCTTGTTCTTTGTCTGTTTCTGTTCGTTTACAAGGGCAGTGATGAGGTAACCTTTTTTCAGCGGCAGAACATAAACCAATATCTTGCCGATGTGCCTTTTGAGCAGGATCCGGGCGGCAACAATATAATTATGCCTGCGGCTGTAGCTTCGGGTACCGACGGTTATGACGCAGACACCTTTCTCGGCGCAAGAAATCAGATAGATTACGGTACCGGTTGCGCTGAATTTGAGGTAATTGTAACTGACGAAAAAGAAGTCATTCTTGCACAGGGATACACTTCACTTACGGAGAAATCCGTTACACTCGGTAGGGTAGTCAGGCAGTTTGAAAGCGATTATAAAGACTGCCGGTTGGTTTTAAAACTGAGCGAATACAACAGTTTGGGCAACCTTAATTCCTTGATTGCCGGTCTTGAAAAAACTACAAAAACATATATTACGGGCGTCAATGAAAATGCGGTCGCTTATGTAAAAGGCTTCTTTCCGCAGGTCAGGGTGCTTTGTGATTACAGCAATGAAAATCGCCTTACCCTTGAACAGATCAAGGCATGCGGTGCCGACGGTATTCTTTCCTCAGGCGAAGATTTCAACGGAAAACTGCTGAAAAAAGCGCATGAACTCGGGCTGTTGGTCTGGGTGGATTGCGGCAGGGATGTTTACTCTACCGTTAAAGCGATGAAGTTCGGTGCCGACGGATTGGTGACGGAAAGACCTCGTCTTGTTACCTCCCTTAAGAACGGCTGGGACGAAGGTTCTTTTGAAATGGCCGTAAAAGATACAAAAGAATAATGCGAGAGCAACCCCCGAAGATATGGGGGTTGTTTTTTTTATTTTGAAAGTATCTTTGTGCAAATTAAACAGAGCAGAGCGATAAAATTTTGGCAAATGCATAAAGTTAAAAAAAAGTAAAAAAACACTCGTTTTTTCGGTTGACAAAAAATTAGCATAGTGATACAATTCGTAGTGTGTATTATTATTTCTTTATATATAATAATTATATATAGATAATTTATTATAAAGGGGTCGGGCCATTATGGAAGAAAACAAAACTCTTTCCGCTCAGCAGGGCGAAACTCAGGCTAAAAAGTCCACAGGCGGCAGACGCATACGTCCTATGGTGCTTATGTTTGAGCCTGTGTTTGACAACAACCTCAATATGGCGCTTGATTATGCTGCTTCCGTAATAATCAACGACAGCAAGATGGGCGTTATGCTCCCTGAGTATTATTCCCCCATAGCAGAAAAAAGCAACCGTATCTGCGAGATTAACCGTTGGGCAATTGAAGAGTGCTGCGACGTTCTCAAAAGAGCCGATGCGAGAGATGCAAGCATCAACAGCTTTATACTCGACCTTTCCGTTAAATATCTTGCAAAGCCCTACTTCTGCACACAGGTTATGAAACTCCTTGATAAGAAGGAAGTCGAGGCTGACAAGTTCTGCTTCAACATTTCGGAGAACATATACTCCACCGAAAGCGAGCAGGTCAAAAAGAATATCGCCGAAATGCGTGAGCACGGTGCCTTCTTCTCTATTGATGACCTCGGCGTTGAATACACCTCGATGTCAAACCTCTCACAGTACGAGGTCGACTACATAGGTATCAACCGCAAACTTATCGAGCCTATCAACCCCGAACTTTACGAGGATGAGGACAGGCCGAGAATAGTTGTTCAGGGCCTTGTGGATTTCGCCAAGAAACTCGGCGTAAAAACGATTGCCGACGGCGTTGACACTCCCGAGCTTGCCGCTCTTCTCACAAAAATGGGCGTGCGCAGGCTCAAGGGCAAAAACTACTGCACAGACCTCTGGGAAGAAAAGAAGATTAAATAAACACTTGATTCCTGATTCTTGATTCGAATGGGAGATGACAGATTTGGCAAGAAAGAAAAAAGAAACCGCTCAGCCCGAACAGCCCGTCAACAACGGTTTTGTTGAAGGTGCAAGCGGTCCGTATATTCCGGCACTCAGCCCGGACGGTATGGAAAAGTACGATGTAAACACCACGGCCGAAACGGTTTATAAAAGAAACTGGTTTATCAGAATTCTGGCAATCATCGTCGGCGTACTGATAGTGCTCCTCGGTCTCGGCTATGCCTGTACTTCGGTTATCAACAGTGCCGGCCGTTTCACGGTCAGTATGGCGGGTAACCTCTACGGTATCCAGCTTGCAGACAATGAGAAGTTTGAAAACCCCACGCTTCAGCTTTACGGCTCGGCGGTTGAAAATATGGACAATATCACAAAGCATTGGCTGTTGAACAAAAACGGTGAGCTTGGCGATGACCCGGTTTACGACAGCTATGCTGATATCGATAAGGTCTACGGTGACCACAACGGTACCAACTACCTCGCATACACCTTCTCCGTACGCAATGCCGGCGAAGAGGTTACAGGCGGCGAGGATGCAACAGTTGATTACCTGGCAAGTCTTGAAGTAGTCACAGCCTACAAGGGTGCGGACGAAGCAATTCGAGTCATGGTTTTCATAAACGGTAAGCCGACTACATACGCAAAGCCCCAGGTCGGTACCAATGGCAAAAAGGAAACATTCGAAGCGGACAAAAACTTTGTCTCCGATACGGTGGTAATGGAATATGTCCGTAAGAACTTCAAGGTAGACGAAAGTGACAGATATACTGTCGTCGTCTGGCTTGAGGGCGAAGATCCGGAATGTGTTAACGACATTATGGGAGGTGAAGTCAAACTCAAGATGAACCTTGAGGTTCTTGATAGAAATAAAGCCGGTTAAGTTGGGGGAGACTTATTAAAGCTTAATTTCTGTTACAGGGTTTGATTTTCAACCCCTCACAATCGTCCGAAACACTTTGGATAAAATGTGTTTCTAATTCCCTAAAAAACACTAACTCTTAAATGGAGGAAAAAAACTATGAAAAAACGTTCACTCGTGGCAGCACTTGCGATGCTCATGGTATCCGCAATTGTTCTCACATCATCCACCTACGCATGGTTCGCAACCAGCACAACAGCTCAGGTTTCAGGACTTAATGCAACAATTAAAAATGATAAGGGTTCGATCTATGTTTCAAGCGATAAGTTGGAATGGAAATCATCACTTTCATCTTCAGACTTTAATGGTTTCACACAGAATCTGACACCTGTTTCTTACAATCCTACTATTGGTGATTATGGTACATTCTACACAGGTGCTTTCGACGCAGCAGCTACAACAGAATTCAAACTGAATGGCACAGAGGCTATTAGTGGTTTCAACAAATTTACAATTTATCTTAAATCTGAGCAGGCAGGTCAGGTTAAGGTTTCTCCTGCTCTTGCTGGAGAAATGTCTAACGGTAAGTTTGTTTACGCATCGGTTAAGGTGAACGGTTCACAGGTATTCCTGGGTTCTTCAGGCGATTCATATTATCCGATTTATCCCACTAGCCAGGGCCAGAGCGGCACGGCTTATGATACCGCTCCTCAGAACGGTGTCATTGACGCCGCAGAACTTGTCGGAGATAATACTTACGGTTGCGCATTGGGTAATCAGGTCGCAGTTAGTACATCTACAGACTTAATTGTTGATATTAATGCTTACGTTTCTGAGGCTGATGTTGTCGAAGTAATCTTCTACCTTTGGGCTGAAGGCCAGGATACTGACTGTTTCGGCGTCAGAACAGCATCTCCCACATTCAAGATTGACTTTGAGTATAAAACTTCTTTTTCAGCTTGAACATAAGTTGACTGTTTGAACTGAAGGTAATTAGAACTTTTATGCTTTCCGGGTCAGGTATGACCTGACCCGGTGTCCCCATTAAAAATTCTCCCCCAAGGATGGGGCGGTGTAAAACCGCTTCTCCACAACACAAATTTGTGATTTAGCTAAAACACAACTTTGTGGGTGCTGTCAGCTAACAGTACCTACGCTTCTCCGTGCGGTGCTTTACTGCACCGCACGGGATAAGTGAAAACAGTTGATTCAGCCGTTAAAGTAAAAACTTTAGTGTCTGAATGAGATGTTTTCCTTAAAAGGTTCCCATAAATTTAAAAAATGAGAGGTATTTTTAATGAAAAAGATTGGTAAAATCGTGGGCAATGTCCTCATAACCGTTATTCTCGTCTTCTCTATCTTGATGACGGTTATGGTTTTATCCTCAACAAAACACGAATCGGGTCTGCCGAATCTGTTCGGCAAGGCTATATTCAATGTCCTCACCGACTCAATGATGAGTGAGGAGGGCTTCCCGGAGGGCTCACTTATTGTCGTTGAACTTACCGATCCCAATCAGAAGGAACCTTACAAGGTTGGTGATGTTGTAACCTTCTGGCGTTATTACGAGGATCAAAGATATCTCGAAACCCATAGAATTGTTGCTGACACATATTCACCGGCACAGCACGAGGTTGTTGACGGTATATGGATACACGGTGGTACGCCTTATTACGTAACCAAGGGTGATAATACACCGGATATCGACTATCAGCAGAACTTTGATATAGACTACGCCTCAAATAATACAATCGTTGCTAAATGGACCGGTATTGCAATACCTCACCTCGGTTCAATCCTTTCCTTCCTTCAGTCACAGCTCGGCTTTATGCTTTGCGTAGTTATCCCGACTGCAATATTCTTCTTCTTTGAACTGTTCAAGTTTATTTCAACCCTTATGGATGCAAAGAAAGAAAAGGCTGTTGCCGCTGTCAAGGACGCTGAGGAAGAAATTAAGCAGCGTGTTATGGCTGAAATGCTCGCCGCACAGGGTGCTGCAGCTCCCGTTGAAGCCGTAAAGGCAGCAGAGGAAAAGCCAAAGCCCGTTGAAGAAACGAAAAAGCCCGAAGAATCCGAAGAGGATATAAAGAAAAAGGCGGTTGAAGAATATATCGCCAAGCAGGAGGCGGAAAAAGCCGCCGCCGCAAAGGCAGCTGTGGAAGAAGAGATTAAACGTAAGGCTGTCGAAGAGTACATCAAACAGCAGGAAGCCGAAAAGGCCGCCGCTGAACAGGCCGCAAAAGAGGAAGAACTCAAAAAGCAGGCCATAGCAGAATACCTTGCACAGCAGGAGGCTGAAAAGGCCGCTGCTGAAAATGCAGAAGAAACAACGGAAGAATAAAATCCTTCCCCTTAAATATTTATATTATTATATACATTAATTAACAAACCGTATTCAGGAGCATAGTGCTCTTAAATAAAAAATCTTAAGTAAAGAGGGTAAACAAAATGGCAAAACGCAAATTAGGACTTTCTATCATCGTTCTTATCGTTGCCGCAACAACAATGGTATCAGGTACATACGCCTGGTTCCTCGTAGGCGGCTTCGCAGAGCTGTTCGACCTCGGCTTTGATGTTATCGAAGCAGGCGGCGGCATCGAAATTCAGGGCTCAGCAGGTCATGCACATATGGGTGCAGAGGCCACTGAAACAGTTGAATGGGGTGCATACCTTCAGAGAGACTGTTTTGCTGAAGGCAATCTTATTGCGGCAGACGGCAAGTATTCTCCCGTTTCAAGCGCAGATGGTGCAGCTTTCACCAAGGTCGGTCTTGAAGGCGGCTACTTCGCTTCTCTGACTCCCGAAAGAGGCATTGATTACAACGAATTGAGAATCAAGATTCGTTCCACAACAACAGAAACTGTTGATGGCACAATAAATATCGCACTTACAGGCCGTGAAAATGACAACGCAGCTGTTGACGCAGCACGTGTTTCTGTTACATATAAGGGACAGACAACCATTTTTGCCAAGGAAGGCGACAGCGCTCAGGCAGTTGTTACGAATGAACTTCCTGTTGCAACTGTTCTTGATTCAAACAACAACAGTATTCTTGATGGCGAAGACACTAATTTCAACGGTTCCTATGTTTCCAATCAGAATATTACCGGAGCGCTTACACAGAGTGCTGCAGACGCCAACAAGTTTGAGGGAACCATGCAGCTTTCTCAAATAGTCGGTAATGCAGATACTGATGGAGAAGAGATTATTGTACGTATATGGATTGAAGGAAATGATTCTGACTGTACAGGTGAGAAGCTCTCCGCTAAGCACCTTTCTGCAAAAATTTCCTTTGGTTCCGTTAGCGAAGAAGATTCAACCACATAATATAATGGTTTAAAATATATATTACTATAGACGCAAAAGGATAAGATTATGAAAAAGACAAGCATTTTGGACAACAGAATATTTCATGTTGCTATGAATGTTTTATCATCGGTTATTCTTGTCTTTTCAATAGTGATTTGCGCAATGGTAATTATTTCAACAAAATCCTCAACCGGTGTTGCTAATCTGGGCGGATACTCTTTTCTTTCTGTCCAGAGCGATTCTATGGAGGATGAGTTCTTTCCCGGCGACTTAATTATGATACGCAGATACAACAAAACCCATAAATATGATGTGGATGATATAATTTCATTTCTTGCATTTGATAATACGGGTTCGATGTACATAAATACTCACAGAGTTGTTGAGGTTATACAAAGCAACGGTTCATATAGCTATGTCACAAAAGGTGACAATGCGGATAAGCCTGATAAAAAGCATGTTGCTTCCTCAAAAATTCTCGGTCAGTACAACGGTAAGCGTGTCAGCAATCTCGGCAAGTTTTTCGATTTTGCCGGAACCTCGCAGGGTGTATTGCTGTTGATTGTTCTGCCGGCTGCTCTGATTGTAATTTGGCAACTCTTCGGCTATCTTCGTTCTCTTGCAATTGACAAAAAAACTCAACCTGTTTATCAGACTGCTCAGCCGCGGTCTTACCCTCCTGCGGCTCAGAGCGATAAGGACGCTATCATAAGAGAATATCTGCGTCAACAACAGGAAGAGGAAGCAAGAAAGCAACAGATTATCGAAGAATACCTCCAAAAGCAAAAAGAGCTTGAACAGGCGGAAAAAGAAAAGGCGGAAGAAGCCAAAATCAAGGCAATCATTGCAGAATTTCTTGCCCAGCAAAAGGCTGCTGAAGAAGAAAATAGGCAGCAGGGCGATGACAATAACGACCAAGTTTAAAAATACAGCATAAAGGTGGCTATAAAATGAGCGGTATTTTCCAGTTTTTAGGTGACTTTCTCGACCAGCTTTTCGTTAATGGCTTCTGGGGAATAATCAAGGGCTTCGGCCTTGGCGTTGCGAACATATTCAATGTTCCCAAGTATGTCAATATTTTCAGAGAGTACGCAGGCACTCTCGGTGTCGGCGGTATCATCCTCGGCGCACTTTGCTGTCTGCTGGTGCTGGCTCTGCTTGCCGGTATTATTCTTCTGATAGTTCTTCTCATCAGAAAGTATATCCGTTTCCGCAAGACTGTTGTTAATCAGGAAGAGCTTCTCCATGAGGTTGCTACTCTCAATCGTGAGGTTATGAAGCTCTCCATTGAAAAGGATAAGATTCTTGCAATGAAGGTTTCTCAGCTCGGTCTTCGTCCGGGTGAAAATCCCTATCTTGAATCCGCTGTTGACGGCTCATCCGGTGCCGCCGCTGTTGCCGCAGAAGGTGGTGCAGAAGGCGAAGCTGCAGCCGAAGGTACAGACGACAGAACAGCTGACGATTACAGCCGTTTCTATAAACTTACTCAGGTTGATATCGAAATGGAAGGCTATGAGCCTCCTGTTTACAATAACGAAATCACTCTTCCCGGCATTATAGATATGTTCCGCAACTTTGCTGCTTCCAGAATGGGCCTTTACTATGAGCACAAAACTCTCCGCCTCTTCCTTGCTGCGTTTGCTTCAACACGTCTTATCATCCTCCAGGGTATTTCCGGTACAGGTAAAACTTCACTTCCTTACTCCTTTGGTAAGTTTATCCGGAACGACGCCACAATCGCTTCCGTTCAGCCTTCATGGCGTGACCGTACCGAGCTTTTCGGTTACTTCAACGAATTTACCAAGCGCTTCAATGAAACAGAAGTTCTCAAGAAGATGTATGAGGCTACATATAAAGAAGATATCTACCTTACCATCCTCGACGAAATGAATATCGCCCGTGTTGAGTACTATTTCGCAGAAATGCTTTCAATTCTCGAAATGCCCAGCCGTGACGAATGGATAGTTTCCCTTGTTCCTTCAGTATGGGCCACAGACCCCAAGCACCTCTTCGACGGTAAGCTCAAGCTCCCTGAAAACATGTGGTACATCGGCACAATCAATAACGACGACTCGACCTTCGCCGTTACCGATAAGGTTTACGACCGTGCTATCCCGATTGACATTAACACAAAGGGTAAGTTCTTTGAAGCACCCTGGACAGATAACCTCACCCTCAGCTATAAGCACCTTGAATCTATGTTCAACGAGTGTAAGGAAAAATATAAGGTTTCCGAAGAAAGCCTTCGCAAGCTTGCAGAACTTGACGACTATGTTATTGAACACTTCCGTCTTGCTTTCGGTAACCGTATTGTTAAGCAGCTTCAGGAATTCGTTCCCGCTTATGTCGGCTGCGGCGGTACAGAAATCGACGGTCTTGACTTCGTTCTCTGCCATAAGATTCTCCGTAAGTTTGAATCCTTGAACCTTTCCTTCATCCGTGATGAAATCTCCGGTCTTATCACTTACCTCAACAAGCACTTTGGTAAGTCCAATATGAGCGAGTCCAAGGAATACCTTGAAAGACTCCAGAAGATGATGTAATTTTTAAACTTCCGGCTTTCCGCCTCGGTTTCGGGGCGGAAGCCAAACCGCGTAAAATGAAAGTTTATTTTAAGGAGCGATTGATAAGTTATGGGAACTTCATACGAAGACCTCTATAATGAATACAAAGCAGGTACATTGTCCCTTTTCGATGGCGACGATTACTACAGCAATATGCTTGAGGCTATGGAAACCGGCAAGCATGAAATATCTATGTTCAATCGTTTCTTTGAAAAGAAGATTGATTTAAAATGGGTTGAGGCTATCGAAGCGTGTACAGTTGCGCTCGATACTATTGTCCGTAACCCCCGTAAGTTCATCGTTCAGGAAGAAGAAATTGTTCCCATTGAGCGTGCAAGAAAGATTACCGCTGAGTCGGTGCGTCACCTTGCTCAGCACACAAATATGATCGCCCGTGTTGACGGCGATAAGGTTACTCCCAGCCAGATTCTTAACGTTTTCCGAGAGGAAAGCTTTGAAATTTATGAAAACCGATTCATTTTTACCTTACTCAGAAATCTCCAGCACTTTATCGATACAAGATATAATGTGCTTTTCAATATGGAGCAGGATGAACAGCGTTCCTCGCTCACAATGAACACCGAAATCAAGAAGGGTCATGAGATCATTACATATAAATTAGAGGTTGCAACTCAGACAACAGCAACCATGAGTGCCGAGGATATGAAGCCCGGCGACGAAAATGTCAGCGCACTTGCAAGAATTGAGCGTATCAAGCGTGTCGTAAACGGCTTCTGCTCATCTTCATTTATGCGCGACCTTATTCACTGTACTCCCGTTCGTCCTCCGATTATGCGTACAAACGTTATTCAGAAGGACCCCAACTTCCGCGCCTGCCTCAATCTCTGGCAGTTTATCTCCTCGTACGATGAGGTTGGCTACGAAATTACCGCAAAAGAAACTAACGAAATGGTGTCTGATGATTATAAGAACGATTTGTTCAAGCTGGCATCAGTTAACTATATGTTGCTCAAGAAGAATATAGGTGAGCAGGAATATGAAGAAGGCAAGTTCAAGAAGCGTAAGGTCAAGCCGAAACTTCTCAAGCGTCTTGCCGAAGAACTTGTTCTCAACTACGATATGGAAGAGGTTGAGATACGCAAGGTCTTTATTGAAGAGCTCAAACGCGCTAACAAGAAGAAGACTGCGGGCGAAACCAAGATTAATGAGGCTATCGACCGTGCGTTGAAGTCTGAAAACGAGCGTAAGGCTGATATCGAAGCTAAGATTCAGGCGGAGATTCAGCGCAAGAAGGAAATTGAAAAACGCCGTAAGGAAAGAGAAAAGGCAAAGCTTGCCAGGGAACTTGCTCTCGAAAAGGAGAGAAAGGCAAAAGAAAAGGCAAGACTCAAGGCCAAGAAGGAAAAAGAGCTTGCTCTCGAAAAAGAACGCAAGGCGAAGGAAAAAGAGCGTGCCAGAAAAGCAAAGCTGCGTGAGCAGGAGCTTGCACGACAGGCTAAAGAGAAAGAAAAAGCAAGAATTGCCAAGGAAAAGGCAAGAGAAGAAAAGCTCAGAGCTCTTGAAGAGGAGAAAGCAAGAAAAGCAGCACTGCTCGCTGAGCAGAAAAAGCAAAAAGAGCTTGCTGCAAAGCAAGCAGAAAAAGAAAAACAGCTTGCTGCTAAACAAAAGGCAAAAGAAAAGCTGGCAAGGGAAAAGGCTTTACAAGCCGAAAAGGAGCGTAAAGCAAAACTCAAGTCAAAGGAAAAAGAGCGCTTAGCAAAGCAGAAAGCTCTTGAAGAACAAAAGGCCAGAGATGCGGCTGCAAAACAGAAGGCAAAAGACAAGGCAGCAAAGGAAAAAGCTGTTCAGCTCGAAAAAGAAAAGGTTGCCAAGGCTAAAATGAAGGAAAAAGAGAAGCTTGCCAAGGAAAAGGCACTTGAAGAGCAGAAAGCCAAGGATGCAGCTGCTAAATTAAAGGAAAAAGAGAAAGCGGCAAAGGAAAAGGCTTTACAGGTTGAAAAAGAAAAAGCCGCCGCAAAAAAAGCCAAGGAAAAAGAAAAACTGGCTAAACAGCGTGCTTTAGAAGCAGAAAAAGAAAAAGCTGCCAAGGCAAAGCAGAAGGCAAAAGAAAAGGCAGCAAGGGAAAAGGCTTTACAAGCTGAAAAAGAGAAAGCAGCCGCTAAAAAGGCTAAGGAAAAAGAAAAATTAGCCAAGCAAAAGGCTGCTGAAAAGGCAAAAACAGCAAAAAAAGACTGACAGCAGCACAGGAAACAACTAAATCGGTTTGAATCCGTAACGGTGCAACGGCAGAAAGACACCGTATAATGTAATCGGATTCAGCTGAATTTCACATTAAACTTCGGAGGTTACTCAAAATGAAAAAACGAGTTGCATTTCGCTCATTTGTAATACTGTTGGCGGCAGTAATGTTACTGTCGTCTACAAGTGCATACAACATCCTGGTTTACGCAAATCAGGATAGCGTTGCCAACTCTCTTTCTGCCATTGAATCCTCCTCCGAAGCTGCTGTAACCGAACCCAACATTGCTGTACAGGGCGGAAGCCTTGAACTCAACGCCGATTCAACTACAACTGAAAATACCGATTTTACCTGGAAAGGTACCGGTACAGCAGAAGATCCTTATCAGATCGAGTCAGTTGAGCATTTTATGTCCGTTAACAGATTGGTTAACGGTATGGAAAACACCCACTATATTGATCAGAAGCATTTTGTACTTACTGCTGATATTGATTTGTCCGAATGGTTTGCAGATCCTCAGAATAAAATCAGCAATATCACCGGCGGTACTGCAGGTAATGCATATCTTATAACAACCAGCGCTACAAATCCCAATCATTATATCAATCTGTCCGGTGCTCATACTGTTACTGACGAAAGCGGCAATAAGGTAACTAACTACCACACAATAAGCTTTGAAGGCGCTTCTGATAAGTTTAATATTGAAACATACGATAATTTCGCTATCTTCGGTTACTTGAATTCCAAGTCTGTTATATCCGATGTTATATTTGAGAATATCAATATTAATGTAACGTCAGACGTTGCACAGGGTATTTCCGTAATTTCTTATCGTAATGACGGTGAGATCAGAAATTGTGAGATTAATAAATCTTCAATCAATCTGGAACTGAATACATCTGATAGCGTTTACGGTGCCGGCAGTTCAGAAGCTTATTACGGCTTTGCAGCAGCCGTTGCTGATAACCGTGGTTCTGTCAGAGGCGTTAAGGTAAACAACTTTACAGTTACCACAGCAAGCACAGCAACGAACGACTATATCGGTGGTCTTGTTGCTCAGAACAGAGGTACTGTTGAAAACAGCTCTGTTTCCGGTATCAAGTTTGCTTTTGGCGGTAACAGCGTTAACCACTATGTCGGTGGTCTTGTTGCATACAACATTGCTGTTATTAAGAGCAGCACTGTTGATATGGCAGGTAATGATAATATAACCGAGAATATCCGTGGCGGCGGTTATGTCGGCGGTCTTGTAGGTTTGAATGATGCCGGTAACAATGCTATAGGTACTATAGAAGACTGTTCGGTTACAGGTTCATTCAATTCGTCACAGGTTACTTCGTATTCTTCCTACAATATTTTCGGTGAAGCAGTTGCCAACAACAATGTTGATATTGGTAACAATACAGTTGAGAACAGAGCGTGCTTTGGCGGTATTGCCGGCTTGAACCTCGGCAGTATTTCAAATACTACAGTAGCTGATCTCGGTTTCTATATGAACGGTTCTTCCGTTTCTCACACCGGATACTTTGGCGGTATTACCGCTAAGACCACAGGCGGTTCTGTTACCGCAAGCGTTGCTTCCGGTACTTTTGTTGCTCATTCGTCAGCTGTATACTATTCAGGCGGTATCGTTGCATATGCCGAAAGTAACGAAACAGAAACAGTAAGAGATTGTTATGCGTTGTTTAATCTCAATGCAAACAGTTCTGCTACCAAGTTGGTTGGTGCTGTTGTCGGTTACGGCGGAACAACAAATACAGCAGTAAACTGCTATTGGTCAGATGCAATAAGCGGTTGTGTTACGGCATATGTTATTCCGGATAAGAATGATTCCCAAAAGCCTGCAGCAATTGAGGCCTCTGTCGGTAAACTTATTTCTGCCAACAGGGCAGTTAAGATGGCAAGAGGTGCACAGCGCGATTTTGCAGCCTCTTTGTTCACCCATTCCTTTGAGAAAATTCAGAATTCTTCTATAGAACCTGCGACGATTACCACAAACAATGCGGTATCTGTTTCAGGTGTGGGTCTGAACAATAATATTATCAAAGAAGCATATTCGGCTACTTTGAATATGCCTGTTGTTTCGGATGCCAATGGTGTTAGGGCTTTGGTTGGTTCAACTGATAAGGCTTCTATGCCGATATGGTTTAATCTCGATATATTTGTAGTTTCGGATTCAGTTGTTGGCGATCCCGACGATATAAATGATCCCCTTGAAATAACTTCCTCGGCAATGGTCAAGTTTATTTACGAGGCACCTTACGGACATTATGAGCTCAAGACGAACCTGGCTGTTTTGAAGGATTCATGGAAATCATGTAATTTTACCGGTACCATTGAGGGTAACGGTTATACTCTTTCAACTGAAACACCTCTCTTCAATAATGTTATGGGTTCAAGAGAGAAGAATGGTATGGTTTATAACGATGCCGAAGAAACCGTAACAGATCCTCAGCGCGATACTGCTGACAGAAGTCGCGGTGCAGTATTTAACCTTAAAGTAGAGCTTTCGTCTGATATCAGGAAGGCTGTTTTCGGTAATGTCTATAATGCAACATTTATAAGTGTTTCATTAACTGACGGTGATCCCACACCTGATGACGGTAATGCTGAGGGCGGCAACGGATATGAAGGCTATGTTGCCGAAATATCCGAAAGATATACTGCTGCGTTTATAAACAGCGCAATGGGATTCAGCTATATTTACGGATGCTCAACAGATGTTTCTGCCGAGCTTGCCGATGTATCTGATATTGCAGTATTTATTGCGTATGTTTCGGGTATGGTCTATATCGACAATTGTGCGGTAACAGCTGTCAGTGCATATGTAGGCCCGGGTGAAAACTATAACAGAGCAGTATTCCTTGCTAATGTTACTGATAACGACGGTATGGTTGTGAACAGCATTGTAAGTGCCCGTGTTGTAGGTACCGGATCCTGCTATATAGTAATGGGTTCAAACAGAACCTCAAACTCTAATCTTTACAAGAATATTACGTGGTCAAAACTTCAGTATCATACACCGGAAAAAGATTCCGATATGACTACACAGGATCTTGCTCTGTGGGGAAGTAATGATGATTCCTACAGCAATATTCAGAAGAACGCAAATGCTTCGGCCACAACTTCTTACACTATAGCTCTGCCCAAAAATGTCAGTGCATTTTCTAAAGTTTCTGTTGACGATCTTTCAGTTTCGCTGATAAATATTACTGAAGGTAAAAATGATAGCGGTGAAACAGTTTACAGTGAAAGCGAATATACCGGAGATGATACAGGCGTTAAGTTTGTTCTGGAGAATGTTTCTGTCAATAACGGCGATATAGTCATTGCCGTAAAGAATACGGCTGAGGCAGGCGAGCATGTATGGGTAAAGGTTTTCCATTATGAAACAGGTTTCATTACCTATGTTAAGCTTCAGGTTGTTGCTACCGAATTTTCACTCGGCGATGACGGCTATTACCATATCTCCACACCTGAGCAGCTTGTAAAGTTTGCTGAACTTACAAATTCCGATGATAATGATTGGCGCGGTTATGCCTATAAGATTGATAATGATATCAATATGGATGGTATAGCGTATACTCCCGCATGTCTTTCCGCACCGTTCACCGGCCATATCAGCGCTGAAGGCCCGGATGGTCAGATTTATACAATTAGAAATCTTACGATTTCAGGAAACGGAAATGTTGCTCTTATTGCTTCTGCTGTTTCGGGTCAGAAGGTGCCGGTAACAGGCGGCGAGGTTGACAGCGGTATCTATAATATCCGAATAGAAAATGTTACCGTAACAGCTACAGGTGAAGACTCGAATGCGGCTGTTCTTGTTGCAAACTCTTCTACGAATTCAAGCACAGCTACAACTGTTGATATTCATAATGTTGAAATTGTAAATGCAACTGTTATTACTCAGGGTAAAAATGCAGCTGCAGTTCTTGCTAATTCTTTAAACAGTGCTCCTCAGATAAGCGGTATTGTTCTTGATAATGTTGCAATCCGCTCAAGCAATGGTCAGGCAAAATTCATCAATGCTTCCAGCACAGGTGCTTTATCCGGCGGTATTGCAGGTATTGTAGGTGCAATTTCCTATAATATGAGTAATTCTACTCATAATGTTTCTGTCACTGATGTTAACATTAACGGACTTTCCCTGACAGGCAGTGCTATTGATGAAAATACCTATAACTATGCACAGCTTAATGCCGGAGCAATTATAGGCACTTATCAGCGTTATTTTGACAGCACAAACATAAATGTCCATAAACTCAATGTCGGTGCAGCACACGCAGACGGCTCTTATGACATAGTAATTAACGATTTGTTTATCAAGAGCGCAGGTATTTCCGGCGGTGCAATAGGTTCAACAAATGCCCAGACAACAGTTGACAGTATCAAGGTTTCTGCTTCACAGGGCAAGAGATCTGCTGTCAGAAGCACAACAGACCAGTTTATAGGCGGTATAGCAGGTCATATCGGTTCATATGCATCTGACGGTCCCGACATAATGGATACATATGTATCGAATAATATTTACAGCAAGGTAAGCAATTGTCTTGTTGAAAGAACAGACATCGTTGCTGAAAATCCCGCTATAACAGATGCCTCTGTAACAATGTCCCGCAATGTTGCTGTTGGCGGTATAGCAGGTGCAATCAACGG
Organism: Acutalibacteraceae bacterium; assembly: GCA_045650165.1. Classification (GTDB taxonomy): domain Bacteria; phylum Bacillota; class Clostridia; order Oscillospirales; family Acutalibacteraceae; genus UBA8612. Next base: position 26,787 of record JAZRQW010000046.1, read on the forward strand.
TCCGGCTCAAGGCAATACAGTAGAAAACTGTACAGTAAGTGATTGTCTTGTGGAGGGTGTAGTTGTTGGCGGTATCATAGGTTCCAATGTTTCCAGAACCTTTATTGATGGTAACATTATCCGTATCGACAGCTGTGAAGTTCTCAATACAACTGTCACAACCCCGGAAAACTGTGTACTCCGTTCCGGTGGTCCCACATTCAGCACAAGCACAATGGCAAGCTTTGGTGTCGGTGGTATACTCGGCACAAACAGATATGCTCAGGACAGTTATGCAAGTGTCGTCAGCGTAAAGTATTGTAATGTTGACAGTGAAACTGAAATTAATAACTACAGTATTTTAAGCAATGATGTTTATGTTCCCACCGGCGGTATAATCGGCTTTGCAAGCCTCTATTATGATGAAAACGATGCAGAATCAATGTTGCTTCAGTACAACAGTGTCAGCGCATCTATATATGCTTCAGCCGATGCTCAGGTTACCAGCGCAGCCGATAACACAGTAACAACAGCGGTCAGAACAGGTACTGCCGGCTTTGTCGGCATGTACGGAAGTATTGATTCGTTGTACGAGTCTGTTATTAGTCCGCAGTTGTGGCAATATCAACTGACAACTCCTTCAGACATTGCTTATACAAATTATTTGCATATATCTGATAGTGTCTTTAGTGGCACAGTTTCCGGTGCTGATTGTGTAGCAGGTGCAATTGGTGCATTTATAAACACAACTTCTTGTATTGAATCTTATGGCTCATTTGCACCTGAACAACCTATACTTGATAATATAGTAATTTCAGGTTTATTGAATAGTACCGCTCAGTCAAATTTAGCACTTATCAGAGGCGGTATAGCGGTTGGTCATATTTCATATTATCAAGTATATTATCCTGGTGAGGGAGATATATTTGATAATGAAGTTTATGCAATGCAGTATGACGATACAGATCTGGCATTTTCTGATATATATTATTCTTCATTGAACATTGATAAATCACAATTTCCGCTTTTGGGCTATATGGGATTGAATCAAAGTGTTATTAATACTGTACCCGGAATGTTTGATCCGTTTATTTATCCTGTATATGCCTCGGCTCTTGCAGCCTTATCGGATAGCTATATCGATGTCAACAGCAAATCAAGTGACAACAAAACTGTTCAGATTACAGATAAGCAGAATATAGCTACATCTGTTACTGTAAGTGGTGCGAACGCTCCCGAGGTAACTCGTGGTTCGCTCTTCACACTTACTCCCGATGCATCACTGGGAACAACAAACTGGAAGAGCAGCAACTCAAGCATTGCTGCTGTTGCTCCCGGTTCCACATATCAGTCCGTTACCGTGCTCGCCAAGAGCAATAGTCCGATTCCTGCTGTTATCAGTATTGATTATGTCGGACAGCTTACAGGGGATAACGGTTGGTCATGTGTTGTCCGACTTCCCGTAGGTTTCAGGGTTGTTTCGACTGCAGTCAAGCAGTTGGACTATGTTATGGTCGGAAATGATAAATATGAGCTGATTTCCGAGCCTTCTGATTTCTATGAAATCAAAGCAGACGGTAAATACTGGCTTAAGAACGATATTGTTTTCACACCTGATTTGTTTGAGTCTTCAGGTTCTTTTGCCGGCGGATATTCGTTTAAGGGTACATTTACCGGTGTGCTTGAATCTATGCCTGTACAAGACAACTATACTGTACACTCATCCGGCGGAAGCACATATACTCATAATTCCACTCAGGAAACAATGACAATTTCCGGTCTGGAGTATGCAGCGTATAAGTACGGTAATAGCGATACTGATACGGCAGCGGCTTTGTTTGCCAATGTAAACGGAGCAACCTTTAAAAACTTTATTCTTTCCGAAGTCAAATCGACATCGGCGGTAAAATATGCTGCAGCAGTTGCAGCGGTTGTAACCGGCTCGCTTACGGCAGAGAATGTCATTGTCAAAGATTCTCAGATCAGCGGTGCTGAGTATTCCGGTGGTCTCTTCGGTGGTATGTTCAAGGCTTCCGGCTCTGATCCGTGGAATATTACCGACTGTAAACTTGAAGGAACACGTGTTACAAACGGTGAAGATTACAGCTATTCCACCAACATCAGCGGTACTGTTGGTGCAGCAGGTATAGTTGTACACACAAATCAGATTCCGGCTAACATTAAAGGAGTTACCGTTTCCGGAAGTATGATTTCGCAGTCAAATTCTGAGTTTGATACCTCATATTTTGATCGCGGTGCTGCCGGCATTTCGCTTGCTTTCTCCGGTTCAATTGAGGCAAACGGCGAAAAACGCAACGAGGTAAAAGAAAGCTGCATCATTGGTGAAGTCGCTTCCGGTGCGGTAATGCGTACATATTCATCTACAGCTTCAGATACTTTCGGTTCCAATAATCTTATCGATTCTACAGTTATTGCTTCTGAGTTATCGGTATCCGGCCTTGATATTAAAGATTCCTGTATCAAGGGCACACATACATATGTACCGGATGACAATGCCAATAAGCTCTATGCTTCGGGCGGTATTCTTGCTCGTGTAGCAGCTGCAGGCGTTCCTCACAGCATAACCGATTGTACGCTTGATGAAAAAACTGTTGTGGAAGCACTGTATTCTGCAGGTGGTATAGTAGGTTGCTTTGAAGAAGGTAACGCCCTTGATAAAGTAGACACTTATAAAATGAACCTGACTGTTGACGGCTGTGTTAACAATGCAACTGTCAAAACTACGTCATCGGTTACAATTTATACAGGTGTTGCAAAATATAATCTCGGTACAGGCGGTATCATAGGTGCAATTTCCCGATATGTAGGCTTCAACGGCATAAATATCAGAAACTGTACGGTTGGCGGAACTATTGTTGCAAACAATACGGTTGGTGGAATTTTCGGTGCAATCTGGGCAAATGCCAATTCCGCAACTCCTCCGACAAGTATGCGTCTTGACCTTATGACCTCTCATATGGTTGAAAACTGCGTTGTTTCGGCTGATTTCCGTAATTCTGAAGGTGCAGAGGCTTTCAACGCATCGAATTCAACGACCGGACTTGTAGTAGGATATGTTTTTGATGCAGCGCGCAACGCAAGCAATGTTTTTGATGTGTCTGCATCTGCCGATGTGTCTGACAGTACGGGCTTCAAGGCAGCCAACTATCCTTTCTACAATATCTACTATCCGGCTCATAAGTATCCTTCGGGATCTACCTATCTCTTTGGAATAAGAGGATCCGGAAACTCATCAAATGAGTTATCACTTAACTACAAATCAGATGGATCATATGTTTGCTATACGGACTATGTATACGATATAAACTATGTCTATACCGATAAGCAAGGAAACGTTGCGCGTCCGAATATCAATACAGGTACGCTGGCTCTCGAATTCAGTGATGCTTACCGCGTACAGCAGAAGGACTCACAGGAGAACGGCATTTGGGTAATTGATTACCGTTCTTTGGGCACAGGTCTTGTATTTGATATAGGTAACGGTAAAGACTTCCTGTTCAATACTGCTCCTGCAGGTGCTGCAGAAAGTGATGTTACCTATCGCTTTGACAGCTCAGCTTCTCTTGAGCGTTTTGTACTCAGCGATTCCAATGCATCTTCGGTTACTACAACTGCACAGCTTGAAAAGATTACTGCTGATTCGCCGATTGTTATAATTGAGCATATTGCAGACGGACAGTATATCCTTAAAACTTTAAGCAAGCCTGCGCAGACAATCGCATTCGATGTTGTGTTTGAGTATTCAAACGGTCTCGAACTTGTTGCTCCGTTCAGAATAGAGGTATCTGACGGTGATTACTATTTTGTTGAAAACAGCGATGGCGGCAAGACATACTATGTCTTTAATGCGGCAAACCTGAGTTCTACGCTCCAGCTTACAATTTCTTCAAAAGACAAGATCGTCCAGTGCTTTGATGTTTTCTGGACCGCAGACAGAGCAGATATTATTGGTACGGTAAATGCATATACAGCGGATACCAAGCTTTCTGATGCATATGCAGGAACAGAACTTTTAAGCAATCTGGAAAACATTCAACATCCCAATCCGGAGTATGATATAACTCTTGGCAATCCCGAAAATCTCAGCCTCAGGGATTATCTTGGTCTCAATGCAACTGAATCACTTGGTGACGTTCCGTTGCGCAGACTTGTCAAGGAACTCAATACCGTTCCTTACGGTTCGTATGGTAAGGAGGGTGAAGCCACACTTTATGCTATGAATAAAGGCGGCTTTGCAGGCTCCTATACAGTTATGAAGTCGGCAGGTGACACGGGTCTTACAGATAACGATGACTATTACGGAATTTACGGTCTGGAACTTCATTCCGTAAATGTCAGCGCACAGGATCCGGATGCAACTCATGTCGGTATGTTTGCTTCACTTGCTTCCGGAGCAAATATAACGGGTATAACCTTTGTTAATCCGAAAGTTGAGTATGTCGGCTCAAAGGGCGAGGACGGCTATGCAGGTGTTCTTGCCGGTACAGCTACCGGTGCAAAGATTAACAATGTCACCGTTAAAAAGCTCGGCGGCAGTTCGGCATATGTTTCCGGTATTCGCCGAATGACAGCATCTTCTGTCTGGGTTGGCGGTATAGTTGGTTATGCTGCTTCCGGCACAACAGTAAAAGATTGTGCGGTTTCCGGTCTTGATATAGTTGCCGCAAGCCTTGCAGGTAACCCGTCAAAGGCAATGAAAACTGTTATGGCAGGCGGTATTGCCGGTGAAATCCAGGCTCCGTCTGAAAATAGCGCAAAGTGCTCCGTGAGCGATACAAGTGTTTCAGACTGCCGAATTCTCCTGGAGAGAAACAATCAGTACAGAAACTATTATATGTCTTATGCAGGCGGTATCGCAGCGCGTGCGGCAGGTGAGATTAACAATGTCAACGTTACTTCTACGCTGATGCGTGACTGTGAGTGTGCGGTTGATGTTGAAGCTGTTGTTCCGTACAGCACTTATTCTGTGGCAAACGAAACCCTTGTAGCTGACCGTATAGGCGGTGTGGTTGCCGATGTCAACGATTCTTTGACTGTTGATTCGGCAAATGTTTCCGGTATTGTTATCAGAGCGTTCGATATTGCCGGCGGTATCCTTGCTGAAATTGCAAACAAGGATGCAATAACGGTTTCTGTTACAAACAGTACCGTCGGTCCTGTCAAGGATGAAAATGGTACTATAGTTGAAAAAACAGATATCAGAGTATACGGTTCTTCAAACGTTGCTTCGGCATCTGCAACACGTAAGTATTACAATGCTGTCGGCGGTGTTGTCGGTAAGATTGAGAATCTTGCTTCGTTGAACATTGATTCCTGTAACTTTGACGGTTATGCAGGCACATATTCTTACGATAACCTTAATAAAGACTGTACAGCAGGCGGTATTATCGGTTTTGTAACCGATGCGCTCAGCACACTTGATGCAATTACCGTTTATAATTCTACTGTCAGCGGTGAAATTGTTGGTTACCGTACATCCAAGACGGATAATTTCATTCCTTATCTTGGTGCGGCAGGCGGTATTATCGGTAAGATAAATACCTTCAAAGCCAAGAGTGCAGATTCGACAACCGTTATGGTTTCCGACTGCGTAATGGGTGCAAGCGTTAACCTCTATAATAATGTTAACGGCCAGCTTGTTGAGGCAGCTCCTTCCGATAAAACACATACAATCAGTACCAATGTAGGTAAGCTTCTTGGTACGCTTGTTGAAAATGCAGCAGTTACGGATGGGGAAGGTAATTCAACAACATCTGTCAACTTTGCTTCGGCAGAAGTTGAAAAGCAGTCCAATGGCAGTTTCACAAAGTATTTCAATAATATTTATGTATCTTCTTATCCGCAGAATATAGTTGCCTACGGTTCGAAGGATTTCTACGGTGCACAGTTGTCACCGTATGATACGTATACCGATATTAACAAGGTTATTGTTGATGACCAGACAGGGGAGAGCGAAGGCGCGCTTGCTGTCGGCGGTATGGATATGAGCGGTGTATCCAATCCCACATTTACCGATGATTCATATTCATCAATGGCAATTATTCCTCTGGATGCTGACTCGGATCAAGAAGTCTCCGCTTCAAGAGCATTCAGAGTAAAGTACAATGAAATTACTTTCGGTAACAGAAAGATTACATTCCTCGGCAAACCCAGCATTGTGACCGACAGTGAGTTGGCAAACGCAACCGTTTCAGCTACCGAATCACTTGCTGACAAGGGTGACGGTTACTATTACGGTATTCTTGATATCACTAAGGTTACAACCATTATCATCGGTGAAATCGTAATGGATTACGATTTCGGCCTGCAGGTTAATGTTGGCTTTATCGGTATGGATATCGAGGGCGATGGTTCGGAAGGTAATAAATTCAAGGTTACCAAGCCTGAACATCTGTATGTTGCATTTGCTTCACCTGACAAGCATTATATCCAGACTAACGATATTGATCTTTCTGAGCAGTACAGTTATTCCGATGAGTGCAGAAGCCCGATATGGGGCGAAGCAAAGAGCTTTAAGCCTATCGGTACAGCATCCAAGCCGTTTACCGGTAGTTATAACGGTCAGGGATATCTGATTGAGAATCTGTATATCAATATGCCTGATGCAGATAACATCGGTTTGTTCGGATATGCAAAGAACGCAAACATAAGCAATGTCCATATTGAAATTGCAGGCGAAATGTCTTTGTGCTTCAATAAGGATGATTACTCTGATGTTGATGTTGTTTACGGCAATGTAACCGGTAAAGAAAATGTTGGTGGTCTTATCGGATATGCCTCCAACGTAACGGTAAACAACTGTTCGGTTGTCAAGGGCAATGTTATAGGCGAAACTGCTGTCGGCGGTCTTATCGGTGCGGCAGAAGCCAGCCCGATAACCTCGTGCTTCACCTCAACAACTGCATATGCTTACCGTTATTCCGAGAGTTCTGCTGCATCTGCAAAGACAGCAGGCGGTCTGATAGGTACTGTAAACGGCAGTTTTGCAATTTCAGGCAGCTTTACGCTTGGTCTTGCAGCACTTGATCCCAACTACACTACCAAAAACGGCGCAGTTGGCGGATTTGTCGGATATGTAAACAGCGGTTCCGTTCTTACCATTGACAATGCTGTTGTCGGTGCAAGCGTTTCTGACAGCGTCGGTTACTACTCAGGCTCTGTTTCCTACAGAGGTCTTACGGTCGGCGCAGGCGACGGAGCGGTAAATGCAAGCAATATTGTTATTGCGGCCGCAACAACGGCAGGCGAGAGTATCAATAATGACACGGGCAAGGTCAACGCTGTTGTAAATCCGGTTTACGGTAGTGTATCCGGCGCAACGATTGGTCAGAAAACAGTTGGCGAAAACACCGTTTCTACCGTTATCTTTGATAAAGGTCTCAACGGTAATCTTGTCAACAGAACAGAAACAGCTGCAACAGCATCAGGTTTCTCAGTGGCTGACATAACAATCGGCACTAATAATATCAACGATGCATATACAGCAGCTTATGCCGATTTTGCAAAACTCAATATAAATGTATCTGATATAGAAATCGCCGAAAGAGGCTCTGCTTATCAGAGAGGCGGCCTTTTCTATCCGCTTACCGTCAAGGGTGAGGGTCTGACCTTCACATCTTCGACTATCGACCTTGCAGATAAGTCTGTTTATCCTCCGGAAATGGATAAAGATTTCCGCGGTAATGGAGACAACAAGAACACAGACCTTCTCTTCAAGGATATTGACGGCGGAGCAGGTACAACAGTTTATCTGAATATCTATGATATGGCTCTGACCGATGAGCAGAAGACCGGTTTATATTACGGTAAGGTTAATGGCGGTGCACTCGAATTTATTAATGACGGTACACCTTATCTCAACGGCGAATTGTTCTATGATTGTACTATGCCTTACTTCACCTTAACAAAGCAGGCAGGGGACTACACACTTTACAGAAAAGTTGTTTATCCCGTACAGGCTAAGTATGATGAAGCTAACGGCATTTCTGGCAGAATTTACCCCATAGCAACAGAACGTCAGTTCAATGCTCTTTCCGGATACGAACTCACCGGTACTTTCGGTGTCGGTTCGTTCGAACCCGATAAGAACTATGCACTTGTTGAGAATATAACTCTCGGCAATTATGAGTCAAAAACCATTAATAATTTCACAGGTGTTTTTGACGGTAAGGGTCATACAGTTTCGAACCTTACAATTGATGAGCCTGAATCCGATAATATCGGCTTGTTCTCAACACTTACAACGGGCACGGTGAAGAATCTTCGTGTTCTTGTAAATAATGTAACAGGCAGAAATAATGTCGGCGGTCTTGTCGGCTATATCGGACCTAACGGTTCAGATCCCTCAAGGACAACAATTTCCGGTTGTTCTGTCGGTATTGTGAATGACGGCAGCGGAGTTTACGGTACACAGTATGTCGGCGGTCTTGTCGGTTATGCTGTATGCGGCGTTAAGACCGGTACAAACGAAAAGGCGGCAGGTATATACGAATCCTATACCGATACCGTGGTTAACGGCAATAACGTTGTCGGCGGTCTTGTCGGATACAGTGAGATGGTTATTGATAACTGTTATTCGACAGGCGATGTAAACGCAGTAATTGATGCAACCAATGATGCCCCCAGAGGAATCGGTGGCTTGGTAGGCGCTCTGTTCAGCTCCGCAAATGCTTCTGCAGCAAAAACTCAGGTAACAAACTCATTCAGCAGCAGCGCAGTTGATGTATCAGAAGTTAAGGCATACAATAACAAGGGTAACGGTGTCGGCGGCCTTATCGGTAACGTTGCAACAGGCACTACAATATCCACCGTTTTCTCCAGTGGTAGTGTTCGCTTCTGCTACGGCGATGATGTGGATATTAACAACCTTGTGACCTGTGAATCTTCGCCGGCAATCGGCATAGGTGGTCTGGTCGGTATACTTAACAGTGATACGACCAATGTTTACTCGGCTGCTTCTGTTGCCGCTAAGGTCGGCGCTCTCACCAAGAGTGACAGCAGTACTTCTTATCAGGGATCTGTTGTCGGTATCGGCGGTGTTGCAGGTGTTGTAAATGCCACTATTCAGAACGCATATTCCTCGGGTTCAACCCTTGGTATGACCAAGACAACAGAAAATCTTGAGGATTATAATTATGGTGTCGGCGGTGTTATTGGTTTAATCAGCAGTAATTCTGCTTCAGCCAAGAGTCTCTATTTTGACAGCAACGTTTCCGCTGTTTCCAACACGGCAGTAGGTAAGAATAATATCGATACTCAGAATGCAGAAGGTATTGACTCACTGACAACCAAGGAATTCACCAGTTTTGATGATGTTGATGAAAATCCTGCTTCTGCAATTCTCGGTAACGAATTCGGCTCAACAAAGGGCGCGTATCCGTATCTTACCAGCTTCTTTAATGATAACGTTTCTCTCGTTATCAGACTTAATGCTCTTCTCAGTATTGTTGCTATTCAGCTCAATGAGCGCGATGAAACGGCAGTCAAAGGCGAAGGTATCTCAATGGCTATGGATATTCCCACAGCCGTTATAAACGGAGATTATTCCTATGTCTACGATTTTGATGCAGATAACACAATTGGTGATTCTGCAACATCAATCGTTGATGAGCAGACCAATACCTTGTCTGTCCAGCGTACAAGCAACACCAAGGAGCAGGCTAACTTTGTTATCAGAATCAAGGAAGTCGGTAAAAAGGTAACGGACGAAAACGGCAATGTTAAATATGAGTATAGCCCGACTGATGAAAACGGCGTGGTTTACAGCCAGGTTGCAAGCCGTCCGCTTTCCAGAGTATGTGCTCAGATGCTTGGCACAAAGGATTATCCCTATCTTGTTGCTTCTCAGGCTGACCTTAAGCATGTCGCAATGACAGATGAAGAGTACAATGCATTGTCCAACGATGTGCTTTATAAGGCGTGGGGCACCCCCATTTATGAAAACGGTAACCCCGTTGAGAATGGTGATCAGGTCTTCTACCGTATGATGGGTTACTTCGACCTTGATTCAGGTTATGACAGAAGCTTCAGCACTGAGCTTGACAAGGGCTATTCATTCGACGGTAACGGCTATTCAATCCGTAACCTCTCAACCACTCTTGCTGATACACTTGATGCAAACAGCGTTATTACCAATGTTAACTTTGAAAATGTTACTTTTGAAAGTAACGAAAGCCTTGTCGGCACGGTTAACGGTTCGGTAATCGGTGTCAATGTTGTTAACGGTAAGGCTTCAGGCAGCAATGTTGCAGGTATTGCCAATACTGTAGGCGAGAGCGGTCTTATCAAGGGCTGTGTATCAGACCTTGATTATAATGCAAACAGCGGTGAGAATATTGCAGGTCTTGCACTCACCAACAACGGTAAAATTGAAATGAGTGCTTCAGTAGGCAATATCAAGGGCACTTCTCTCAAGAATGTAAGCGGTCTTGTGCTTACAAATAACAGTACCGTTAAGAACAGCTTTACTTTAGGTGATATCGAACTGGTTGCACCGGAAGGTGTCGTAGCCGGTTTCGTCGGCACAAATACCGGTACGGTAGATGCCTGTTACACACGTTGTAACCTGATGGTTACAAATGCTGATGTAAGCAAACTCTCAATCGGTAGTTTCGCCGGCAATAACAGCGGTGAAATTTCTGCCGCATTTGCAGCAGGTTTGTTTGATGTAAAGGCACCTGTAGCAAATGAAGAGGGTGCAACGGCACAGCCGGCCGCACTCAGCAATATCTTCATCAGCAGCAATACCGGTAAGCTTGATGATGTAATGTTTGATAAGCAGCTCAGCGGTACTTGCTTCAAGGATATCTTCACCTATGCTGAAAGCACAAGCGATATACTTACTATGGCTAACCACTCCGCTCTTGTTTACGCAACAACTACTGACGAGGGAGAGACACCTCCTAAATACAGTAAAGCGGAAGATAAGAATCTTGAGTATCCGCAGCTTAAGGCTATCCTCGATACCGAATATATCGCACCTGAGGATGACGGAACTGAAGAGAAGCCGGACGAAGAGCTTACTGAAGAAGAAAAGGCCGCAAAGGCAGAGCAGAAACGCAGAACAACCGAAAGCAGAATGTACAGACTTCTGCGCTCTTACTCACAGCTCAGTTCGTCAACAGCAGTGGTTGCAAACGATAACTATATTGATAATGCAGCTGTCGGCAGTAAGACTCCCATGAGCTTTAACAATTACGTAAAATGGGATTCTGAAAACAGAGCTGTCGGTGAATCAACGCTTGTCAACGGTGTCGGTACCGGTCCTGCTTTTGAAGCAATAGCAGACGGTACTTCAAAGGTCACTGCTACTGTAAAGATTGAAGATTTCTACAATACAGCAGATACTTCAAAGTTCGACGGTAAGCTTAACCTCTACTTTACCGTAAACGGCAACGGTGCTAACCCGAACTTCGCCGGCGGTAACGGCAGTTCAACCGATCCGTATAAGATTTCAACCAAAGAGCAGGTTGTTGCTCTGTCCTATTACGGTAAGAATCCGAACAGTTACTTTAAGGTTGTTAACGATATTGATATGAGCAATACTGATTGGAATGCTTATATTGAGGTCTTTAAGTCAAATCTTGACGGTGACGGTCATGTTCTTTCCAACATCAATATCCCCGCAGGCGATGCCGAAAACAAGCTTTCAAGACCGTTTATCAACAGTCTCGACGGCGGTTCAATCAGCAATATCGGCCTTACGGGTATAAAGGTTACTACAGCAACAAACGGCGCTTCCGCTTTACTTGCAACAAAGGCACTTAATAATGCTTCTGTTACAAATTGTGTTGTCTTCGGTGAACTTAATGCTCCCACAGGTTCCAATGTTGGTGGCTTGTTCGGCGAAACAGACGGAGCAACCGTAATTGACGGCTGTATCGTATCCGGTAAGATTAATTCCGGTGCAAAATATGTTGGCGGTCTTATCGGTAAGGCTACGGACGGTGCGGTAATCACCAACTGTCTGTCAACTGCTCTGGTTCTTGGCAGCAATACAGCCGGTGATACAGCTACGGGCGGTATCCTCGGCAGCGGTTCGGCAACAGTTACCAACACTGTCGTTGCCGGTAACGTTAAGGGCGCTGTAGCAGGTAACATAGCAGGTATCAGCGATAATGTAACCGTTACAAACAGCTACTATGACAAGCAGCTTTCAACCGTTGACGGCGGTGCAACAGCATCGACAACATACTATCTTACAGGTGCTGCTGCAGAAGGTGCCTTTGGCAACAGTATGTCATGGATTAACGGCTTCGACGGTTATCCCATACCTACCGCACTGGTTGCATCTACAGGGGCTTTGCTCAACGCAGTTAAACTTGCAAGTGCAAAGATAACCTTTGCTAACGGTGTTGGTGCCGGTACTTCAACAACCTTCACAACAGCCACACCTACAGTTGTTTCAGGTGCGGATCTCGGTGTAAGCGGTTTAGCTTCAAGTTATATTTCTGCTGATAAACAAACCACTCCGATCAAGTGGAAGACCGGCGATACAGGCTCAATGGTACTCGGTCAGGTTTATGGCGGTGAATTGACATATACCCTTAGCTCTATGACACGTTATGTCGATATCGCAGTCGGTAAGCAGGTTAAGGCAGTCAGATATACTATCAGCAACCTTTCCGCAAACAGCAAGTCCATCGTTTCCGTAATTACAGGTAACGGCGGTGCTGCAACAGCGGCTACTGCGTTTGATACAGCACCTGCAAGCGACAAGACGTGGCGTACACTCTGCTCAGATATGATATTCTCATACGATATTGTGGGTGATTCTGTACAGCTCTTCCGAGTTGAAACTCAGTTGCCCGATACATATAAGCAGGGTAATGTAACGGCTGTATTCAAAAACAGCAGCAACGGCTCAACTGTTAAAACAGTTACCGTTGCAACAGATGAAAACGGAATAGCTTACATCGCTATTCCCAAAAATACTGAAGCTTTTGATTCTATAGACATTACTGTAGAAGCGGTCAAGGCTGACAGTATCTGGGGTATCAGAAACCTCTATAGTTTGTTCAGATAATTTGAAAGTGGGGACATCAGGAAATGAAAAGTCAGAAAACAAACGCTTTTCAGCTGGCAATTGCGGGCGGCGTACTCGTGCTCGTGCTTGTTTGTGCTACCTTTGCATGGTTTGCTGTTGGCGACCATGCATGGGTGGAAAAAATCACAGCATCAATTGCATCTCCTGATGTCCCTTCACAGCTCAATTCAATTGAATATCGTGAAGGTGCCGACTGGGTTGTCTATAACGGCGGCCATCTCGATATTGTCCCCGGTCAGACATATACCTTCCGTATCAAGTTTACTGCAAAGAAAGGCGACAGAATTTCCATGTCGCTTAACGATATCTCGGCAGATTTGCGCGAGCCGGTTTCTGCTTCGGAGGAGGGGAATGATACCAACGAAGCAACAACTGTGTATACGCCGGTTTTAGAAAGCCTTATGCTTTCCGATATGCTTTGGTATACTCTTAACGACGAGAATGGTGAATTCAAGCAGTTGCGTCCTTTTGGGAGCACCGGTTCGTCTTTAGTAATTCTTCCCGAGACTACTGTTGACGAAAACTGCAAGGAGTCTGAAATCTCTATGCAGTATACCTATGTATATCAGATCAGAATGGACGAGAAAGCCGGAAACGAGTATATGGGTAAAAAACTGTCTTTTGCAATGGTTGTCAGTTTGCCCAATAACGAAACACCTGATGAAAACGGTGGCGCGGAAGGATAAGTCTTAGATGAAAAAGGTTATAGGTAAAATTATTAATTTTGTTCTTGTGGCACTTATTATCTTTGCTGCAAGTGTTCTGGTGCTTGTCGGCGTAAATGCCAAGAGCGGAAAGGCCACAACCGTTTTAGGCTACGGCTTTATGGCTGTACAGACGGGTAGTATGACACCCGATTATCCTATAGGCTCGGTTATCATTATCAAAGAAACTGATGCAAGCGAGCTTGAAGTTAATGATGTTGTTACTTTTTATTCAAGTAACCCCAGCCTTAACAATATGATAGTCACCCACAGAATTATGGAAATTACCGATGACGGTGACGGTACATACAGCTTTTTGACTCAGGGTGATGCAAACCCTATTCCTGATGAATATCCTGCGCAGAGTGAAAAAATAATCGGCAAGGTTGTTGCAAAAAGCAACCTTATGGAAAAACTTATTAAGGTGCGGGAGAATCCTGCAATTTTCCTTCTTGTTATTGTTCTGCCAATGTGCTTTATAATTACTCTTGAATTTGTTCATATCAGTAAAAAAATGAACGAAAAGACAAATGAAGATGATGAAAACAAGAAAAAGCAATAAGGTTTTTGCTGCTCTCGCTGTGCTTTTTACCTTGCTGTCGGCGGCTGTCTGGCTGCCCAAGGTGTTCGGGCTTGAAGCTTACTATGTCAAAACAGGAAGTATGGAGCCTAATGTACCCGAGGGAAGCATGGTATATATTGAACCTGTTAAAATTGAAGATATCATTGTCGGTGTGGATGTTCTGCTCTTTTCAAACGAAGCGGAAAACAAATCCTTTACACACCGGGTAATGCGTATAGATTATGGAAATGAGCTTGTATATACAAAAGGCGATGCCAACGATGTTTTTGACCCGCTGCCTACTCCTTTTGAGCAGTGCTGCGGCAGGGTAAAGCTTTTTGTCCCTTATTGGGGATATGTTGTGCAGGCTTTGGACTCAGTATTGGGCAAGGCGTTAACGGTATTTGTTTATATTGTCTGGCTTGCGGTAGAAATTGAAAGTTGCAAATCGAGAAAGAAAGCGGTGAAGCAATGAAATTTAAAATAATATGCCTTATACTTTCGCTGGTGTTTATTATCGGCGCTTTTGGCGTGAACGGAACTTATGCGTGGTTTATGACTTACGGTAACGGTATAGGCGAAGGTGTTATTCACAATTTTAAATCAGGCAGCATCAGCTATACACTTGTAGGCGGCTTTGATAAAAGCGAAGAGGGCCAGGCAAATCTGATTATTGGCCCCGAACAGAATCTTCTTAAAGAACTTACCGGATTGCCGGATTCTCTTCCTGAGGACACAAATCTTTATATTGTTCCTAACCCGCTTGAACCTGATCTTGAAGAGGGGCAGGAAAAAACACAGGAGTACGTGGATACTCAGCTGAGAGTAAAAGTGTTTTACACTTACATAGATGCAGCCGGTAATATTACCCATGAAAACAGCATAGTCGGTCAGGCTGATGAAGACAGACCGTTTGTTGCACAGCTTGTTACAGATTCAAACGATAATCCGTACTGGCGCTATGATGAAGACGAGTACTTTTACTATGTAAATCCTGCTGATGGCAGTGAGATTATCAAGGGCGGTTTTGATGCGGTTGATCCCATTCCGCTGTTCTCTGCTATGTATTATAGCGGCGAAAATGCTGACCTTCCCACCTCGGCTTTTAAAAATAATAATAACTTTACGGTGAAAATTGTCTTTGAAGCCAAGCAGGCAGATTATGTTACCTGGGAATACCTTGATGAGATTGAGCTTGATTTTGCAACGGGAAAGGTTCCTGAAACAACTACAACAACACAGGAATAATTATGAAAGTATTGAATGTAATTTATAACATAATCGCTATTGCAATTGTTCTGGTTTTTGTATTTACCGTTGGTCTTAAAATAACCGATACAAAAACATTTGCTGTTGCAACTCCCAGTATGGAGGATGAACTTCATGAAGGCGATATGGTTTTTGTCAGAGAAGCAGGGGAGTATGTTGAAGGCGATATAATAACTGCTCAACTGTCCTCAGGCGGTACATTTACCCACCGCATAACAATGGTAGATAACGAAAATAAACTCGTCTATACCCGCGGTGACAACAATCCTCAGCCCGACCCGTTACCGACTTCATTGGACGATATTGTGGGCAAGGTTGTTTTAAGTGTACCGTTGCTCGGGTTGCTGTCATTGAATTTCAGCCCTACTGCAGTTATATTGGTTCTTGCCGGTGTGCTGCTTGTGTTAATGCTTATACGTTTCGTTGTTTATAAATCTAAGCAGAAGGAGAATAAAGCTGTATGAAAAAGATAAATAAGCGCAGTATTTTCAGCGTGGTGCTTTGTGCAATGCTTGTTTTTTGCATAAGTGTTTACTCCTCTGCTGAGCCTACAACTGCCTGGTTTTCAGATTCGGACAGTGATGAGGCTGTTTATAGTATGAAAGAGCTTGATGTTACTTTCACAGGCGACGGATTGGGTGAGGGCGCAACCAAAATTGAACTTGCCTTCGATGCCGCAACAAAGTTCGCTGATGCTGACGAGCGCGCAAAAATGTTCGAGCATGCAGCAAAGTATTATGTGTTTACCGCTGAAAGCAGTAACAATGAGAAAAATATCGATGCATCAATTGCTGTGGATATTAAATATACCGATACTCAGAATGATGTTATGACGACAACTGAAGGCGACAAGGGTCTGCGTTATCTCATTTATGAGATTAATACAAAAGAAGATGTCAGATCAGCAGGTAATGAGTTGGTGCCCGGTGTCTGGGTTGATGAAGAAGGTAAGTGTCTGGTAAAGCCTTATCAGAATAAAGATGACCTTTTTTACAATTCACAGCTTTCCGAAAAAATTAATGCAAGCATTCCGGATCAGGAAGTTTTTAATGGATATACGGATGAACAGAAGCTTGAGTTTTTAAGAGGTATTCAGGAAAATACTCAGGTGATAAAGCCCGGTGAGACAAAAACATACTGTATATGTTTCTGGGTAGAGTATGATTACTTTAATTCTCAGGCACAGGCTATTGAAAACAGCACCGTGCGTGAACTCACCTTTGATGTTGATGTTAAAATCACCGCTGAACAGTTTGATAAGTCCACATTAGCAGAACAAAATTAACCGAAAGGGCGCATTATAATGAGCAAGAGCAAAAATACAAAAAAATTCAAGCTCAATCCGCTGGCGGTTGTCGCTTTGGTGCTTTGCGCCTTGATTGCGGTTTATTGCGGTACTACCGCGTGGATTACAAGTGGTGTTCCGCTTAATCCTCTTCGTCTTACAAGTCTGCAGGATTTTGCATATACTATTTATGTTAAAACAACTGATTCTGATTGGGTGCCACAGAGTGCACCGCTTGAGTTTAAGGTGAATGAAAGCGGTAAGCTTGTAACAGCGGCTGGCAAAGAGATTTCTGACTACAGCTTTAAAGCTGTTCAAACCGGTAACGGTGTTGCTTTTGCAAGAGTCAGAATTTCTCAGGAGTGGGTAGCAGCTGACGGCATACGTTTTCAGGGTGAGTACAATATGCCCTTTATCGTTGCTGATAAAGATAAGCTCCTTGACAACAGATTCAACGACGGCTATGTTTATTACAAGGGTGCTTTCCCGGTCGGCGGTGTTGGCGTTGAATTTTTCAGTGGATTTGATAAAGCGAACTTTGATACCTCAGCTATTCCGGAGAATGTAACACTCAGGTTAGATATTACCGTTGATGCGGTACAGTTCAACAGGTATCAGCAGTTCTGGGGTATGGATAAGCTCCCGTGGAGATAATAGGGAATACAGGAGAATAATCTCAAATGGCAAACAGAAGACAAAAAAAGAAAAAGAATGCCGCAGCCGCTCGTCAGGCTGCGGTTGCATATAAGGGCAAAAATGCACCCGTAAAGGCAGTTGCTCCCGCAAAAAGAAACGAGCCTAAGCCTGAAACGGTGCCTGAGGTAAAAAACGAGCCCAAACCGGAAGTAAAGCCAGAGGTTAAGCAGGAAATCAAAAGGGAAATAAAGCAGGATGTAAAGCCTGCTGCACCCGTAAAGAAGATTCCTGAAAAGGTAAAGCCTGCACCCAGGAAAAAGCCCGTTAAGGTTAAAAAGCCGAAGAAGAATTACGGCAAAATAATTGCCAAAAAGATTTCTGGTTTCGGCGTAAATAAGGTTGCCGCCATTATTCTTGCTGTCAGCGTGGTTATTGCCGCAGTGAGCGTGATTGCCTGGGTTTCTTCCCTGCATTTTTCTGTTCCTGATGAAGCAATTGTTGAGTACAGAGGTCGTAACCTGCCCGACACATCCACCTATACGGTAATTGATGACCTTGCAACGCAGTATGAGTTTACGGATAAAATGGAGCGCAAGGGCGATGTGGATGATTTCCGCTATTATGCGGCAAAACAAATTGTTTTCGCAGAAAAACATTCCAGCGCAAACCTCAATCTCGTGAATGTTTTTGACAATAACTGTGTTTTTATTGCAAGCATTGTTGATGAAACGGACACCGTTATTTATCGTTCCCTCGGCCTGGAAGCAGGCAAGGCGCTTTCAAATATCTTTATAAGTGACCTTAAGTACGGTACACACGATATGAAACTCGTTGTTGCTGCGTATGACCCCGAAAGCTATGAGCTTATCGGCGTGCAGTATTCCGACCTTACAGTTCAGGTAGGTATTGAAGAGGAAGTAAAGGATGCTGAAAAACAAAGCTGAAAAACTCAATAAAAAAAGCTTTGCGCAAATGCTTAAAGAACCCAAGGTTATGCAGGCGGCCATTATGTTCGCCGCGAGTAGCCTTGTGCTTGCTATTGCTGTTTTTTCGCTTAATTCCCTCGGCTTCTTCCATATGCTCGCAGGATTTACAATTCCGAGAGGTGCTGTAAAACAGGGCGTTATTTATGAGAAAAACCAGATTACCGAAATACCTGATGGGGAAATCCGCTACCGTCTGAATACGGATGTTGTTTTCGATAATCTCTATTGCCGAGGCAGCATAATGCTTGAAAATCCGAAGGTTTCGGAGTATGAACTGGAGTTTAAGTTCTATCTGCCCCAAAATCAGTCAGACCCGATTTATGAGTCACCGCGACTCAAGCCGGGTGAGTGCCTTTTCAACGATAAGCTGACGGATAAACTTAGCTTGAAAAAGGGTAGTTATACCTGTATATGTGTTGTCAGCGCTTATAACGAAAAAGGCGAGTACTGCGGCAAAAACACCTGTACGGTGTGGATAGATATTCTTGATAATTAAGAAAAAAGGCAAGTGATTTTTCACTTGCCTTTAATTTTTAATAATTTTGTGCCTTAATCTGGAAGTAGCTTTGCTCGTGCTTGCAAACGGGGCATATATTCGGCGCACCCTTGCCGATTACAATGTGTCCGCAGTTGCGGCATTGCCATATCATATCGTTATCCCTGCTGAACACAAGACCGCCCTCAATGTTGGAAATAAGCTTTCTGTATCGGTTTTCGTGTTCTTTTTCAATTTCCGCTACCTGCTCAAAAAGAAAGGCGATATGGTCAAAGCCTTCTTCTTTTGCCGTTTTTGCAAACCCTGCGTACATATCCGTCCATTCGTAGTTTTCGCCCGAGGCGGCATCGGTCAGGTTTCTTGTCGTGTCAGGGATAGCGTTATCGTTAATGAGCTTAAACCATATTTCTGCGTGCTCTTTTTCGTTTTTGGCTGTTTCTTCAAAAATAGCACCAATCTGTTCGTAGCCATCTTGCTTTGCTTTTTCTGCATAGTATAAATACTTCGTGTGCGCCTTACTTTCGCCTGCAAAAGCCGCAAAAAGATTGTTCAGCGTCTTACTGTCTTTAAGTTCCATAAATTACAAAATCCTTTCTTTGATTTTGAAAGGATTATTGTCAGCAATTGTTGCCGTTATTCCGATAATATGTTATAATTTCAATATAAATTCTGGAGGTAATTAACTATGGGAAAAATCGTTGCCCTTGGCGGAGGAAGTTTTGAATACGGTGAAATGTGGCCGCTTCTTCGCCATATCCGTTCGTTGTGTGAAAAAGAAAATCCGAAGTGGCTCTTTCTCCCCACAGCTTCTTTCGATGATCCCGGTGATACGCCGATATTCCTTTCGGCTTTCAAAGAGGTAGGAGGCGAGGGTGATGCGCTCTATCTTACCGATGAAAGCCTTACATACGAGCAAATCCGTGAAAAAATCCTCGGCAGCGATATCGTCTATGTGGACGGCGGCAACCTCAAATTTCTTATGGATACATGGAACAAAACGGGTGCAACCGAAATTTTCCGTGAGGCTTACGAAAAAGGGATTATCCTTTCGGGCTTAAGTTCGGGCGCAATGTGCTGGTTTGACTGGGGCTGGGACGATTGCCTTGAGGGCGGAGTGTTCACATTTGTCGAGTGTGTAGGTCTGCTGCCTTATTGCAACTGTCCGCATTACGAAAGCGCAAGCTGGCAGAATTTCAAGCACGAAATCAAGAAATTAGGTTCTCACGACGGACTTGCAATTGATAACGACGTTGCCGTAACCTTTATCGACGGCAAAATTTCAAACGTCCTCTCCGTAGAAGATGGCAAAAAAGCCTGGCTTCTGCCCAAAGCCAATGATTTCAAAGAGGAAGAATTGAAATGATGAACGACAATAAAAGATTTGAAAAAACCTATTCGCAGGGAACATTAAACGTTACCGAAGTATGGGTTGACAGACAAACGGGCGTGAATTATGTCTTCCACGCTTCGGGTAACGCAGGTGGTATGACAGTCCTGCTCGACCGCGACGGCAAACCCGTAATCACACCAATTGAAAACGCATAAAAAATCGGCGTGGGCATTAAGCTCACGCCGAAATTCATTCCTGATTCTTAATTGATCTGCGGTGGCATACATTCGAGTATTTCGAGTGTATCACCGTCATTTGCTTTTACTGTATAATCTGCAGTCTTTGCCGGCTCAAACAAACAGTCGCCGGCTTTGAATTCAATTTCCTTTTCACCGCAGACGAGCTTACCGCTGCCTCTTGCAACAGCAAGACAGCAGGCTCTGCCGCTGCTCTTGCGCTCGTATTCTTTTTCAACAGTAATTCTGTTGAGTGCGAAGCAAGTAGTGTCATCGTAGGTGATAAGGCTTTCTGTTTTGCTTTCGCCGTTGTCCTCGAGCACGTTTGCCTTGAGATAATAACGGCTCATAAGCTCATCAATGCTCAGATCTTCGTAAGTGAAGCACTCAAACATTTTCTCAAAGCCAAGACCCATGTGGCAGAGGTGGTCGGGCATCAGTGTGCCGCGCATATCGCACTTTTCAACGCTGATTGTGTAGTCTGTCGGCTCCTGTACTTCGAGAAGCATACAGCCCGAGCCAATGGCGTGGGGGGTACCGCCCGTGATAAGGAAAACGTCGCCTGCCTTAACGGGAATCTTGTGCATATATTCCTGCATTTCAGCTATGTCCTGCTTATCAAAAAGCTCTTTCCACTTTTCTGCAGTTACGGGCTTTTTGAAGCCAAGCAGAATGTAAGGCTCTTCGCCGTCGATTACACGGCTGTTGAGAATATACCATGATTCGGTCTTGCCATAGTCGGAGTTGAAAAGTCGCTTTGCCGCATCCTTTGTGGGGTGCACCTGAATGGGCAGACGCTCTGCGGAATCGAGGAACTTTGTCAGCACGCCGAAGTTTACACCGAAACGGTCAATGTGTTCTTTACCGAGATAAGTTTCAGGGTCAGAATCAATTAAATCCTTGAGGTAAAGCTCGCTGCCGTCCTCGGCTTCAATTTTGCTTAAGCCCTCTTTTTCGGGCTTGTCTGCTCTGTCGGGGTTGTCTGCAACAACAACGCTTGCAAGCCAATCCTCGGGGAAATTGGCGTCTTCGCCGTTGCCGCTCTTTCTCATTTCATCTATAAGCTTACCGCCGTAGTAAAGGCGCCATACGCGGTTTTCTTTCATTTTAAGGGGAAATATCATTTTATAATTCCTCCGGGAGTTCTTAATTTGTATGTGCCTGCTTTAAGCATTTCAACAAGCATCTTTTCATCCGTCGGTCTCTCTTCAAAATAAACACCGCCGGGTGTCGAGCGGAAAGGCTCGTGACAGTCTGAGCCGGAAATCATCTTCAGCCCGTGAAGCTTTGCCCATTCATAGGCTAAGCTGTTTCTTGAGTTGTG
>JAZRQW010000047.1:0-72875 GCA_045650165.1 Acutalibacteraceae bacterium
GGCGACAACCTTCGTGTTCTTGAGTGGATTCTTGACCGTTGCGACGGCAAGGTAGACGCTGACGAGGTTGCTATCGGTTATATTCCGAAGGCTGAGGACATCAACCTTGAAGGTATTGAGGACGAGGTTTCCATCGACACTCTCAAGGCTATGCTTGACGTTGATAAGGATCTCTGGACAGCAGAAACAGCAGGTATCGAAGAGTTCTACGGCAAGTTTGGTGACAAGCTTCCCAAGACTCTTGCTGACGAGCTTGCAACACTCCGCGCTAACCTTAAGTAATTAAATTTAAATTGCAAAAGCCCTCGGTTGTTGAACCGAGGGCTTTTTGTTTTTACTTTATGCGTCTTATCTTATCACCCGTTACAAAATAAACCTTATCGGAAATATCCATAAGCGGTTTATCGTGCATTGAATCGGTGTAAAGCGTATCAATTTTCCCGTTGGGATAACGCTCATAAAACGCTTTAATCTTGTTTTCACGGAAGCAAACCATACCGAGTTTGCCCTTTTCAGGGTCATACTTTGTTCCTACATAGTTGTTGATACCTATTCTTCGGCAAACCTCGGCAATTACAATTTCGGGTGAAGCGGAAATCACAATATCATCTTCGCTTTTTACATCAAGATAAAAAGGCTTCACCTTATGTATATGCTTGTCCCAGAATTCGTTTACAAGACCGTCAATATCGCTTAAGCCTGAAACATACTCTTCAAAAATGCCGGCATATTTGGCAAGAGCAGATTCAAGACGGAGTGTACCCAATTTGTACTGAGCCACACCCGAAACCATATGAGGCACATTTCTGAGCAATGTCGGATCCTTTTTAAGCACCATTATAAACAGGTCAACAAAGCTTTCGCCCCTGTAAATCGTGTTGTCAAAATCAAATACATTCATTTCTTATTTATCCGTATCTATGCCGCAACATCATAGTTTGCGACAGTGATTTTTACATCGCAATTACGGTACGGTGTGGAGTCCGTGTTATATGTTACGCTAAAGTAAAGGCCGTTTGCGATTGAGTAATAAATGTAGCTTTCACCGTCAGTCTCTTTTTCGGGAAGATTATTTCCGTAGGTCTTTTCAAAGCCCGCAGACTTACACTTATCAATATACTTAAGATAATCGGCATAGCTCATATCGTTGAGGTATATTATAGCTACCTCGCCTTTATCCGACTTTGAATAGCTGGTATCGGAAATCTTTTCGGAAAGCACAGGCACAGCGGAAATAAACTCGTATGACGGCCAGTTCATACCCTTGTCTGCCATTGTGTAACCGGGTGCAACAGTAGGAGCCTGAGCAGCACTGGGATAGGTTGCTATATCGTAAACAAGTGTTGTTACAACCTGAAGCCTTTCAGAACCCTTTTCGTCTGTAACAACCTCAGTCATAGGCTTGCCGTCCTCACCGGATACCACATGAGCATATCCTGTGGTCTGGTACTCGCCCTGAGCATTGGTTACCCAAGCGCCGGGTACGCCTGTTTCTTCTGTAACCGGTTCGGTTGTCTGAGTTTCGTCACCATTGTTTTTACAGGCAGCAAAAACAAAAATTATTGAAAAGACAAGAAAAACAGCAATAATATTTTTCATTTTCCGTCGCTCCTTTTAAGAAATTACAAATTATTTTATCACAATAAAATTTATTAGTCAATCAAAAAACAAACCCGCCGTCAGTTTGTATCCTTTACTGACGGCGGGTTATATTGTTGTTTATTCAGTTCAGTGCTTTGCTGTTTTTCTCTGGATAAACTTTACAACTTCGACAATCGGGATTACGAGGAAGGCAAGACCGAGGGAGATGAGGTATGCCTTGAGGTCGAGGTGTGCAAAGCCGAAGAGATTTGAAAGGAAGTCAACTTCGACAACGGCTGTGGTGAGAACAAAGGAAAGAGCCATTGCGCCGTAGAGAAGCAGGTTGTGGCTGCCCTTGAATACCATTGCAACCGCAGAACCGCGCTGTGAGCGCATATTGAACGAGTGGAAGATTTCACACATAGCCATTGTGAAGAATGCCATTGTCATACCTTCGCTGCTGTCGGGAATGTTTCTGAAAACAAGGTGACCTGTTTCAAGGAACTCACCGATATAGAAAGCAACAACTGTCAGAACAGAAACGATAATGCCCTGGTAAGCACAGTCAACACCGAGACCGCCTGCGAAAATGCCGTCGTTCTTGCTTCTGGGCTTTCTTCTCATAATATCAGCCTCGGGTCTTTCTGTGCCGAGTGCAAGTGCAGGCAGAGAGTCCGTGATAAGGTTGATGAAGAGAAGGTGGGGTGCCTGAAGAATTGTGAAGTTCATAAGGGAAGCGAAGAAAATCGAGATAACCTCGGAAAGGTTGGAGCCGAGAAGGAACTGGATAGCCTTACGGATGTTGTCGTAAATTCTTCTGCCTTCGCCTACTGCGGAAACGATTGTTGCAAAGTTATCGTCTGCAAGAACCATATCTGCAACGTTCTTTGTAACGTCTGTACCGGTAATACCCATACCCACGCCGATATCAGCGCTCTTGATTGAGGGAGCGTCGTTAACGCCGTCACCTGTCATAGCGGTAACATAACCCTTGTTTCTCCAAGCGTTGACAATTCTTGTCTTGTGCTCGGGCTGAACACGGGCATAAACGTTGATGTTCTCAACCAGCTTCTCGAACTCTTCGTCTGAATACTTATCGATGTCAACGCCCATCATAGCCTGAGAGTCGTCGGAGAGAATACCGAGCTCTCTTGCGATAGCCTTTGCTGTATTGATATGGTCACCCGTAATCATAATCGGCTTGATGCCTGCTGTACGGCATTCTGCGATAGCGTCCTTAACCTCGGGACGGACAGGGTCAATCATACCTGTAAGACCGATGAATATCATATCGTACTCGAGCAATGCGGAATCGTAAACCGTAGGCTCGGTATCGTACATCTTGTATGCAACAGCAAAAACACGAAGAGCCTTGTTACCCATTCTTGTGTTTTCTTCGGCTGCCTTTGCTCTGATTTCGTCAGTCATAGTAACAACCTGACCGCCGACAAATGCGTGTGAGCACTTCTTGAGGATTTCGTCGGGAGCGCCCTTTGTGAACTGAACGAACTTGCCGTCCATCTTATGAACGGTACTCATCATCTTTCTGCCGGAATCGAAGGGAACTTCACCGACTCTGGGAGTCTTTGCAACAAGCTCTTCCTTTGCAAGACCGAGTGTCTTTGCGTAGTTGATAAGAGCAACCTCATCAGGCTCACCCGTGGACTTGCCGTCAGGCTCAACCTGAGCGTTTGTACAAAGTGCCATTGCGGTTGCAAGGCGGATTTCATCTTCTGCGTAGTGGTCAACAACGGTCATAACGTTCTGTGTAAGAGTACCCGTCTTATCTGAACAGATAATCTGTGTACAGCCGAGTGTTTCAACCGCTGTCATTTTGCGGATAATAGCGTTCTTCTTGGACATATTCGTAACGCCCATTGAAAGAACGATGGTCATAACAGCTACAAGACCTTCGGGAATAGCAGCAACAGCAAGTGCGATAGCGGTGATAAACGAATCAAGCGCAATCGGGAACAGCTCTGCACCCTCGGGACCCATAAAGTACTTTGTAATAATGTTGAATGCGAAAATGAATACGCAAACGCCGATAACGAGCTTTGTAAGGATTTTGGAAAGCTGCTCGAGCTTGATTTCAAGCGGAGTTTTACCTTCCTCTGCAAGGGTGATGGCGTTGGCAATCTTACCCATTTCGGTGTCCATACCCGTTGCGGTGACAACAGCCTTACCGCGGCCGTAAACAAGAGTAGAGCCCATGTAAGCCATATTCTTGCGGTCGCCAAGCGGAATTTCGTCGCTGTCGTTCTTGCCCATAAGAGCATTTACAAGCTTGTTTACGGGAACAGATTCACCAGTAAGTGCCGCTTCTTCAATCTTCATACTTGCACATTCGAAAATACGGCAGTCTGCGGGAATAGCATCACCTGCGTCAAGAAGAACAACGTCACCCACAACAAGGTCTTCACTCTTGACGGTTTCAACCTTGCCGTCACGAAGAGTCTTTGTTGTTGCGGCAGACATCTTCTGAAGTGCCTCAACTGCCTTTTCAGCCTTGCTTTCCTGAAGAACACCGAGAACAGCGTTGATAAGAACAACGGCAAGAATAATGATCGAATCGGTCGGTGTTGTCCAGCCGCCGTGTTCAATCATTTCCGTAGCGGCAGAAATAACTGCGGCAACGAGAAGAATAATGATCATCGGGTCCTTCATCTGGTTGATGAAGCGCTTGAGCATAGAGTCCTTCTTGGCCTCTGCGAGCTTGTTTTTGCCATTCTTTTCAAGACGGCTTGCTGCCTCCTGCGAGGACAGACCGTTTTCGTTACTGCCTACAGCAGAGAAAACATCCTTTGTTTCCTGAAGATAGAATTGCATTTTTTCAACTCCTTATTTAATAAAATAAAATCAAGGTCTTGCTCCAAAAAACAAAGACTTTTATCGCAAATATTTGATAAGAATACCGTGCGATAAAAGTCTCACTCTTTAAAACATTGGCGAGTCCGCTTGGGACTGTGGATGGCAACCAATATTACACCGGGAATCATAGGAAAGGCGAACTCAACAAGGTTTCGGACGACAAAAAACGAAGCAATATACATTAAATTTTATCTTTTGAGCTTGTCGGCCTCGCCTTTCCTATGCTTTGGTGCGAGCTACTCCCCTTTATTTTAGAAGCATTATACAATAAAAATTACCATTTGTAAACATATTTTCCTTAATTTTGCAATTATCGGAAATTTACACAAGTTTCACACGCCTTTATATTATTTATTTAAAACCCTATGATATACATCTTGAAATAGAAAACCCGATATGTTATAATAGCGTTAACTGTTTTGATTTGACAATCTTAATAATAAAGGCATACATAGGAGGAGAAAAAATGAAAGGAAAAGCACTCATACCTTTAGCAATTCTTCTTGTTGCAGCAGCCTTGCTGTTCACAGCCTGCAACAAACAGAACGACGGTAAAACGGGACTCAACGTTTTTGTAACAGATTCAAACGGTTGCACCATTCTCGGCCCCGACGGAGAACCCCTTACCGAAGAATGGATAACAAGCGTTGTTTACGCAACCAACGAAAACGGCGAAACCTACACCAACGCCAACGGTGACAAGGTAACCGTCAAGCAGACCCGTCCCGTTATTACAAGTATCGTTTATCAGACCGGTCCTCTCAGAGATGAAAACGGCGAATTTGTTACAGACAAGAACGGTCAGACAACAATGGTCAACCGCACCGTTGTCTACACCGAGGTAGTAACAAACAAAGACGGCAGCAACGTAACTCAGGCCGTAACTGACAAAAACGGTAACGAGGTCACCGAAGAAAACGGCGAAGTGGTAACAGAAAACGTTACCGAAAAACGCACAGAAAATGTAACCAACACGATTGAAGTAACGCTTGAACACCAGGTAACCAAGCACTATACAACCAAGAAGAGCGATGCAACAAAAACCACATCCGTTCTTGAAAACCCCATATATAAACCCACCACAACCAAAGACAGCAACATAAACATCGAACTTCCCGAAGAAATCAAGATAGCCTCTACCCTCACCTGGCTCAAAGGTATCGGCGGCAAGAGAAACGATAAATATGTCAAGGTTCTTCCGATTAACTCCGAAAACTTTGTCGCCCTGGGTAACACTGAATCAACAGATGCTGTTTTTGCAGACTTTACGCAGTCCGGCTTCTATTCGTTCCTTACAAAATACGAAGCAGACGGTACCGTTAAATGGATTTGTCCGCTCGGCTCTTCAGGTCACACAAGAATGTACGATTTTGCAAGGCTTTCCGACGGCAGTTTCATTGCTGTAGGCGAAACAAATGCAACTAACCTTGGTTTTGAAAATCCCGACAAATCTTATGTTGCGGTCATCGCAAAAATTTCTGCAGACGGCAATGTTCTCTGGTACAAGCATATCGGCGGTTATTCGCCCGATTACTTCGTTGCAGTAACCGCAACACCTGACGGCGGCTTTGCTGCAGGCGGCAAATTCATCTCTACAGAGGGTGATTTCGCTGAACTTAACCTTCAGGGTACAGATGCGGTTGTAGCTAAATTTTCCGCAGACGGCTCCATAGAATGGGCAGACAAAATCGGCGGCGCATCAAACGAAACCCTCCGGGCAATCGCAAGCGACGAAAACGGCAACCTCTACATTGCCTGCCACTCATCCTCGAAGGAATTCAGCAAGCTTTCAACAGTTTCGCAGAATGTCATCGTTGCTAAATATTCACCCTCCGGCAGTCAGCTCTGGCTCAAGATACTTGAAGGCACAAAGAGTGAGGAAGTCAACGATATCTATACCGACGGCACAGGTTGTGTCATCGTAGGCAGATACGCTTCTTCCGACGGTGCTTTCACAGTCAACAGAGGTAATTACGACGCTTATATGGCCCGATACACTTCGGACGGCCAGCTTGATTGGCTGACCTCATATGGCGGTATTGATAACGACAACATCAACAGCCTTGCAAAAACAGGCTTCGGATATGCTGCTGTAGGTCTCACCTCCTCTGCTAACCGTGATTTTGCCGACATAGGCAACAAGGGCGGTACAGACGGTTTCATTCTCGCAGTAAACAAGAATGGTGAAATCGAACACGTCAAATCCGTTGCAGGTTCAGGTAATGACTCCTGTAACGATATATGCGCACTCGACAGCAAGACATTTATTGTTGTAGGTGAAACCTACGCAACAGACAGAGAACTGGCTGACATAACACCCGCCGCCAAGAAGAACAACGGCACCGCACTTGTCGGCAAGTACAAAATATATTAATTAAACAGAAAGCTGGCGGCATAATGAAACCTTTAACGAATAAACTTATAAGGGTAATCGGTATTGTACTTTGTGCGGGCTGTATTTTCAGCGCCTGCACACCGCAGTCACAAAAAGAACCACCCACCGAAAAAACTACAGAAGGCACAACTGCCGCCGTAACCACAACCGTTCCCGACGAAACCACTACCGAGGAAGCGGTAACCCACGAAACGACAACAGCTGAACCCACAACTCAGCCGACTACAAAGCCCAACCCGCAGACAACGGTACCGACAACAACCGTACCCGAAACTTCAACAGTACCTGAAACCACCGCAATCTCCGAAAAAAGCGATTTCCAAAAGGTTATGGAGGGTACGGCAACCATACTCGGCTGTTATTTTATGACACCCGATAAAATCAACGAAACTGCCGCTGATATGGCAAAAAAGAGCAATGTTTACTATGTCCGCCTTCAGGACGGCACAAAGACCTACTACATTGCTGTTGATTTACAAACCGCCCAGGCTCTCACGCTCGCAAATCCGCAGGTGCTCCGTGCGCTGTGTAAGGAGCTTGAAGCAATACAGCAGCAGAAGGCTGACGGTGAGGACTACGTACTTATGGACTATAACCACCTTGTCGGCGAGCTTGAAGTTCACTTTGTCGGCTACCTGCTCACAGGTGTACTCGGCGGTGAAAGCGGTCCCCTTGCAAGCTTCTATAACTCCTGCAAGGTTGCCGATCTCAACATTGACGAAAGCCGCTTCGGCCCGATAATCGATGTAATCGGCGCAATTTACGGTTAATTCAACTTTAATAATTCTATCCTGGAGGTCACATATAAATGAACGATATCAACAAACTCTACGAACTCTGGCTCAAGGAAGCCACTCTCGACGCTGACCTTGTCGAAGAACTCAACGGCATTGCAGGCAACGAAGAGGAAATTCTCGACAGATTCTACCGTTGCCTTGAATTCGGCACGGGCGGTCTGCGCGGCGTTATCGGCGCGGGCACAAACAGAATGAACATCTACACTGTCGGTCAGGCTACACAGGGTCTTGCAAATTATCTCAACGAGACATTTGAAAACCCGAGCGTTGCCATAGGCCACGACTCCAGAATAAAGTCCGATGTTTTTGCGCGTGAGGCCGCAGGCGTTCTTGCCGCAAACGGCATAAAGGTGCATTTCTACCCCACTCTTGTTCCCACACCCATGGTATCCTTTGCCGTACGCAGACTTAACTGCAGTTCAGGTATCGTACTCACAGCCAGCCACAACCCCTCTAAATACAACGGCTACAAGTGCTATGACGCACGCGGCTACCAGATGACCGATGAAGCTGCTGAAAGAACACTCGGTTACATCAACCGCACAGATATTTTTGCAGATGTAAAGCGCATGAGCTTTGACGAGGCTGTTGAAAACGGTATGGTTTCCTTCATCGGCGAAGAAATTTTCAACGAGTTCTACGATGCCTGTGACCTTCAGCGCCTTGATAAGGATATCTGCGAAAAGAGCGGTCTTAAGATTATTTACACACCCCTTAACGGCACAGGTAATGTTCCCGTAAGAGCAATGCTTGCAAGACTCGGCCTCAAGGATGTCAGAATCGTTGCCGAGCAGGAGCTGCCTGATGGCAAATTCCCGACCTGTCCCTTCCCCAATCCTGAAATTCAGCAGGTTTTTGAGCTTGCAATTAAAATGACAGAAGAATTCCCCGCAGACCTCATTCTCGCAACCGACCCTGACTGCGACCGTGTAGGCATTGCGGTACGCCACAACGGTGAATACAAGCTTATGACAGGTAACGAGGTAGGCGTTATGCTTGCCGAATATCTCCTTTCACGCCGTAAGGCTATGGGTACACTTCCCGAAAATCCCATCGTTATTAAGTCCTTCGTTACAACCGACCTCATTCAGGCTGTTGCCGACAAGTACGGCGCAGAGGTTCGCAACACTCTCACAGGCTTCAAGTATATCGGTGAAATCGTAACCGAGCTTGACGAGGCAGGCGAAGCTGACCGCTATGTTGTCGGTATGGAAGAAAGCTACGGCTACCTGAGCGGTACACACGCAAGAGATAAGGACGGCGTTGTGGCTTCTACAATGATTGTTGAAATGGCGGCTTACTACAAGAGCCTGGGCAAGAATCTTGTCGAGGTTATGGAAGACCTCTATACCGAGCACGGTATGTATATCAACACCCTCATCAACGTAGGCTTTGAAGGCGCAAGCGGTATGGAGAAGATGAAGAACATTATGAATTCTCTGCGCAACAATCCGCCCGAAAGCATCGGCGGTCTTGAGGTAACAGAGGTTTCCGACTACCTTACAAGTGTTTCACGCAAGGTTGCAAGCGGCGAAGAAAGCACAATCACCCTGCCCAAGTCAAACGTTCTTCAGTACAAACTTCCCGGCGGCAGCAGTGCCATCATCCGTCCCTCAGGCACGGAGCCCAAAATCAAGATTTATGTCACAGCCTGTGCCGCAAATCGTGAAGAGGCAACCGTTCTTTCCGATAAAATCGGTGACGATATGAAGAAAGCACTGAGCTGAATGTCCTTCGGAGGAAAGTGAAAATGAACCAGAAATTTGTAAGAATAGTGGCAATCGTGCTTGCGGTTATAATTGCAGGCGGTGTTCTTATCACAGCATTTACAAGCGTTTTTGCAGCAGATATGACTACCGTTGTCACACCTGTCACACCCGACACAGGCACAGACGGTCCGCCCATCGTGCCGATTGTTATCGGCATAGTTGCGGTGCTTCTTATCGCCGCCTGTGTAATAATACCCAAGGTTTCAAAAAAATAATGTGAGGGCAAAGCATTGAAAAAAGGTAATCACAAACCGCTTCGCTTTGACACACGGAAAAACGTCCGCTCAACGCGCATAAAACGCTTTGCTGCGGCGTTTTCCTGCTTTTTTGTGTTGCTCGGCGGTATCTCATTTTTGCTGCTGCTTCGCTACTATGACTTCGATTTATCCGCTATAGGCAATCCCGCTGAGGAAACCACGGTTGAAGAAACCACGGTGAAGCCTGCACCTCAGGTGAGCGGAAATTACCGTTATCTGCTCCTTTGCACGGCAGATGCAAACAATGACGTGCGCTTTGCCGCCGTGCTCAATGCAGATATGGAAACACTTGAGCTGAGCATAACACCGCTTGATACCGCTAAAAGGCTCAGTTACGGCGGCTGTACAGGCACCCTTGCCGATCAGCTTGATTTTGGCGGTGAAAAGCAGCTTGCTTCAGCACTTGAAGCGAACAACGGCGTAAAAATCGACAAATTCATACGCAGTACGGACAGCTCCTTCAAATCGCTCATCAACAGCTTCGGCGGCTTTGAAACAACGGTTGAAGAGGCAATTGACGTGCGCTCGGATAAGCTGACCGCCATTATAGGTGCGGGCAGACAGTCTATGACGGGCGACACTCTTCTCAAATACATCCGCTATTACGGAAACGAGCCTAAAACCCAGGCGAGAATTATTGCGGATATTCTGGAACAGGAAATCACACCCGCAAACTTTAAGAAAGCTGACAGCCACTACACAAGAGTTATCAACCTTGTCAAAAGCGATATATCAGTTGTTGACTTTGCCTCTGTAAAAACTGGAATTGACGCTCTGCTTTACAGCGGCGAGGCGGTAAAGGTAAGCGTAAAATGAAAAGGCTGAGCAAGGTTTTTTTCTGCCTTGCGGTAACCGCCGCAATGGTGCTGTTTTCCCGTGTGCTTTTCAACACAGGGGTGCTTGATTTCACAAAGCTGCCTGAGTTTGAAGAAGGCTCTTACACCGATTATTATTACCTTGAGCTTGACACAACACAAAAGCAAGCATACACGGCAATAAGGGAAAACATTTACGCTTTTCCTGCGCAGATAGAAATTCCCGCCCCCGAATCCGGTTCACTGTCGGATGTGCTTGATGCTCTGCTTTGTGACGACCCGTATCTTTTTATGTTTGACAGCGGCTCGCTTATGACCGTCGGCAAACGCAACTACTTCGTGCCCGACTACCTGATGGGCATTGAAAAATACGAGCAGATAAAAACAGATGTCGAAACGGCAGCAGGCAGTATGCTTGTCGGCTTGCCCGACGGCAGTGATTTTGACAAAGAGCTTTTCATACACGATGCTATCATAAATTCCTGCGTTTACAGTGACGAGGATATCATCAGCGAAAGCACGGTTGAAGGCGTTTTCCTTGAAAAGAAAGCCAAATGCTCTGGCTATTCAAAAGCGTTCAAGCTGTTGCTTGAAAAAGCGGGCATTGAAAGTGTGCTCATTCACGGTATAGCAACAGATTACGACGGCAACGCCGTAAATCATATGTGGAATGCTGTTGAGCTTGACGGTAACTGGTATTTTACGGACACAACATGGGACGACCCTGTAAGCGACGACGGCAAAAACTACTGCCGCCACACATTTTTTAATATGAACACGGATATGCTTACCCGTACCCACAGCGAATATTCCTTCACCCGTCCCTGCACAGACAGTACGCAGTATTACTACACACACAACAACGCTTATTATAATGAATATAATAAGGAAACACTGCTGAGTATCGCAGAGCTTATTGCGAAAAGCGAAAGCGGCGAGGCTGAATTTATGTTTGCCGATGTAGCCGTTTTTGAAACGGCAGTACAGAAGCTTTTTGAGGGTGAGGAAATTTACCGCTCCCTTGAAACGGCAAACCTGAAAAAAGGCGGCAGACTGGTAACAACATCAGTACGCTACAGCCTCGATGTTAATGCAAAACTTATAACCGTATATTTTGAATATAAGGACTGATATTATGGATAAGCCACGTATAGAAGCGGCAATCAGAGAAATTCTCATAGCCATAGGTGAAGACCCCGACAGAGAGGGTCTTGTTGAAACACCTGACAGAGTTGCACGAATGTACGAGGAAATCTTTTCGGGGCTTGAAGAAAAGCCCGAAAAGCACCTCAAAATATTTACGGAGGAGGATAACGATGAAATGGTCGTTGTCCGTGATATTCCGTTGTATTCAATGTGCGAGCATCATCTGATTCCCTTTATCGGCAAGGCACACATCGCCTACATCCCCGGTGATGGCAGAGTTATAGGTCTTTCAAAGCTGGCAAGAATTGTCAACTGCTTTGCACGCCGTCCCCAGCTTCAGGAAAGGCTCACTTCACAGGTTGCGGACTTCCTTTTCGACAACCTTCAGCCCCAGGGCGTTGCCGTTGTTGTTGAGGCAGAGCACCTTTGTATGACCATGAGAGGCGCACGCGCTTCAGGCAGTCAGACCCGTACCTCCGCTATGAGAGGAATTATGCGAAGCGACGCGAGGACAAGAGCAGAGGCTATGTCCCTGCTTTCAAAATAAGAGGCTGTTATGATTTTAAAAGCAAAAAGCCAGACGCTTCACACAGACAAGCGTGCGCTTGTAATGGCAGTTATCAACCTTACCCCCGATTCGTTTTTCGAAAACAGCAGAGTTACCGCAGACATGGCTGTCGAAGCTGCACTGAAGGCGGTTGAGGACGGTGCGGATGTTCTCGACCTGGGCGCACAATCCACAGCACCCGACAGCAAGGAAATCTCTGCCGAAAAGGAAATTTCAAGGCTGATTAACCCACTTAAAGAAATACGCAAGGCTGTTGATGTACCCATAAGCGTTGATACGTTTTATCCGCAGGTCGCAGGACAAGCCCTTGAAAACGGAGCAGACATTATAAACGATGTCAGCGGTAAGGCAGACTCCGAAATGGCACAGCTGATTGCAAAAGCAAAAGCAGGTTGGATAGTTATGCACACAGGTCAGCTTAAATCCTCACAGGAAGGCGTTTACAAAAACGGTGTTATAAACGACATAAACCTCTTTTTTGAAAAGGCTCTCAGAACGGCGGAAATATCCGGTCTTGACAAAGAAAACCTCTGTCTTGACCCGGGCATAGGTTTTGGCAAAAGCAGAGATGATGACCTTGAAATAGTTTCACGCTTTGCCGAATTTCAAAAACACGGCTGTGTTACAATGGCTGCACTTTCACGCAAAAGGGTCACACGCCTTTGCGGTGATGCACTCACGGGCACGATTACGCTCAACTCCGCCTGTATTCTCGGCGGCGCAGGAATAATCCGTGTGCACGATGTTACCGAAGCTGCGGCACAGGTGAGAATGCTTGAATTAATAAGGGAGAGTTAACTCTTGGATAAAATAATTGTAAAAGGGCTTCGGGTTTTTGCTTACCACGGCGTTAATCCCGAGGAAACCGAATTCGGGCAGAACTTTGAGCTCGATATAACGGCAGGTGTCAATATTGATGCTGCCTGCCATACGGACAACATAAACGAAACTGTAAGCTATGCGGCAATTATCAAGACGGTAAAAAAAGTGATGCTTGAAAAAAATTGCAACCTGCTTGAACACGCCGCACAGCGTGTTGCAGACACACTTTTTGCCGAGTTTGGTCAGATTGAAAGTCTGACAATAACACTCCGGAAGCCCGAAGCACCGATGAAGGCAGACTTCGGCTATGTTGCCGTTGAAATAGAGAGGGTAAGAAAATGAGCACAGTTGTACTGGGTCTTGGCACAAATATGGGTGACAAGCTCAAAAATTTAAACGAGGCAGTTCACGCAATCTCACTTCTGCCCGGAACGGATGTCGACAAAATTTCGGGCGTTTACATAACAAAACCCGTCGGTTTTGCCGAGCAGGACGATTTTTACAACGCCGTAATCACGATTGAAACGAGCCTTTCACCTCACGCTGTGCTCGGCTCTTGTCTTGGCATCGAAGCTGCTATGGGCCGAGTACGCAGGCAGAAAAACGGGCCGAGAATAATCGACATTGATGTATTGCTTTACGAAAGCTATTTTTCGGATTCTTTTGAGCTGACGCTCCCCCACCCGAGAATCAAGGAGCGTGCCTTTGTAATGGTACCACTGCTTGAGCTTTTTCCTTCCGGCAGAGCACCCGGGCTTTATTTCTCACCCTATCTCAAGGAGATAGGCACACAGGGCGTTGAAAAGACGCTGCACGAAATCCGCCACCCGTGATTTATTAATTATTTTTTAATGCCAATCCGCAAAACCTGTCGTTATTTTGTTTGTTTTGAACAAGCGACCCGAATTTTACTATTGGATATTTGATATTTTTTAAAAAATACTAAAAAATATTTGACTAAATTGTGAACATTTGATATACTGTATATATTCTTATAGAATTAATAAGTATATTATTATTTTTAAGGAGACGCATAATGAAGAAGAATATTATCATCTACATCGTTGCAGGTGCCATTGTTCTGGCAGGTCTTGCCACGGTAGGCGTTATAGCTTTTAAGAAGCACAACGACAACCAGGCAAACGCCACAACAGACGGCTACTACCAGACAGAAGAGGATTTCAACAACGACGGTTACACTATTTTCGAACCCTCTTCAATCGACGATGAACCCATCACCAACGAAAAAGGCGAGCTTATCGAGCTTGTTACAGACGAAGACGGCAACACTGTTGAGGTTGTTATCCAGACAGATGTAAACGGCGAAGCTGTTACAGACGACGAAGGCAACAAGGTTACAGTGGCAACAAAGCCCTCCGCAACCAAGAATCCTTCTACCACAAAGAAGCCTTCTACAACCAAAAAGCCCTCCACAACCAAGAAGCCTGCTTCCAGCGGCGGTATTTCCTCGGGCACTCAGGTTGGCAACAACACAGTTGAAATTGACAAGAACGGCAATGCAAACATCGTCAAGCCCGACGGTACAATTGCTCTTAGCTATTCTTATGATGAAGTAGGTAACTACTTCTACACAGACGATGATCCCTGGCAGAGAAACTTCGGTTTCAACCGCCTTTACGATATCGGTGCCGTATTCACCTTTATGTTCCTTGACACTATCCACGTTTACTACAGCTACGGCGATTATGACTGGATGGTTCAGCTCTGGAAGGGCCAGTACGGTCTGCTCTTCGTCGGTTCTGAAATCGGTCTTTACTACAAAGATCCCGGCAAGTCCACAGCACATTACAACTGTGCTGAAGAAGACATGGAAATCATGATGCAGATGACCCTTTACAGAGACGGTTACGGCGAACTCTTCACACGTCCCTACAAGTCACACTGGTGGATTACCGCTTTCGTTCCCGGCAAGCTTGTTAAGTTTGATGACCGCAGCGAGCTTACAATGGTTGCAAAGCTCACCTTCAAGACTGAGGAAGAATGTAAACTCTTCTGTAAGGCTCTTGAGAGCAGAACAGACGTTGACGGCAACAAGTTCAAGGAAGTAAGCAGCATTTCCAAGAACAAGCCCGAAACCTACAAGCGCAGCGGCGCAACGGTTGACCTTGTATGGCGTAACCTTGACGACGACCGCAAGAACCCCACAAAGCCCGTAACAACAACTACAAAGCCCTCTGAGACCACAACAAAGGCTCCTGTTACAACAGAACCTACAACTACTCAGGCTCCCACAACAACACAGCCCGTAGTTACCGAGGCTCCTGTAGTCGAATAAGAATAACAACTTTAAACCCTCTGTGCCTTTATCGGTACAGAGGGTTTTCTTTTCATTTTATCTGCCGAACATTCTTGACATTCCGCTTTCAAGTTCTGTAAGCCCTTGGCTCACTTTATCGCTCATGCCGTCTCCCGTACGGGAGGTATCAGACTGCGTTGTCCTTGTGCCGGTTGTTGAAGCGGTTGTGGATGTGCCACCTGCTGTTGTGGTTGTTACCTTGCCGTCCTCAGCATTTCCGCAAGCCACCATAACCGTTGCTATAACCGCAATAAGGCCGGCTATTGCCGCTGTTTTAATTCTCATTGTCCTCTTCCCTCCCTTGCCTTATAAATCGTCCGGGTCCTGCTCCGGCACCAAATCGTCCGCATCGTAGGGCAAACCCGTGTAGCTGCCCAGTACGTCAATCGGGCTTGATTCCTCTGCAGTTTCCCAGAGATTGACCATTCGCTGCACAATACGCTTGTTTTTAGTGAATTTCTGTCTTGAGTCGTTTTTGTTAAAAAGCATTTCGCCTTTCCCCTTTCGGCCAATTGATAACTCACATCAGAATTGCAGCTACCACGGCCGTTACTCCTGCGCCTGCACCCGCAGCGGCAGCAAGCTGTGCGGCAAAAACAAGCCGCTTTTTACGAAGCTTTGTTGCAGGCGGTTTATTGTCTGTGCCCGCAATCAGATTTGCTCTTTCTCTTAGCTTTCCGTCGCTAACGTTCACGCACTCAGGCTTGACAAAGAACATTACCCTTTCAAAATACTCGCAGTCGGTCTGCGTAATTTCAATTACCTGTCTGTTAGTACCTTTAAGCATATATAAATCCTTTCCTCTTGCCCGAATGCTTTTTTCGGTTTTAAGCGCAAAGATATTTTATCCCCGAAAAATTTATCTATTCCGAAGCATTGCTGTAAAACTTTTCTACTTTTACAATCTGTATAGTGAAAAACATTTATTCCGTGTGGAAAACCGTGTGAAAAATGTGAATAAGTGGCTGTTTTCCCCTGATTCTACGCCGTTTTACCCTTGGAAAGCTGAAATGTTTACAGTATGTTAAATTACTTAAAGTTATTTTACCCTTACAAAACCGCCCGAAAAAGGCAAATTTTTGTCGATTTTTATTCTTTTTTGGAATTATAATTGTATGGTAAAATACTATAATAAAAGCATAAAAACGCCCTTGTTTTTGGGCATAATTTCGAGGCTTTAAATGAAAATAACAAAAGTTAACAAAAGAATAGAAATTGAAGATTACGGCTCATTTGACCTGGGGCTGAGTGTTGACTGCGGCCAGTCCTTCCGTTGGACACAAAACAGTGACGGCCGCTGGTGTGCCGTTGTCGGCAGCAGATACCTTGAAGCAGAACAGCACGAAAACAAACTGTTTTTTTACACTGATGAAAGCGATTTTGAAGACTTCTGGCGTGAGTATTTTGACCTCGATACAGACTATGATGAAATCTGTGCAAAGCTCAGCACTGACGAGCATCTCAAAACCGCAACAACTGCCTGTCCGGGCATACACATCCTCAAGCAGGAGCCTTGGGAAGCGCTGTGCTCATTCATTATTTCACAGAACAACAACATCCCCCGAATAAAAGGTATTATTGAGCGCCTATGCGAAAACTTCGGTGAGAAAACCGATTTTGGCTACACTTTCCCGAGTGCTGAAAGGCTCGCCTCTCTCGAGCCTGAGGACCTTGCGCCGCTTCGCGCAGGCTTCCGCGCCAAGTATATTATTGACGCAGCACGAAAGGTTTCAAACAAGGAAGTCGATTTTGAAAAAATCAAAAAAGAGCCCATTGAATTCGGCAGAGAAGAATTGCAGAAAATCAAGGGCGTTGGCGCAAAGGTTGCCGAGTGCACTCTTCTTTACGGCTTTTATAAAACAGAGGCTTTCCCTGTTGATGTTTGGGTAAGGCGTATAATGGAAGAAATGTACCCCGATGGCTTCCCCGAATGCGCCGACAAGGTGCAGGGAATTGCCCAGCAATACCTCTTCCATTGGCGAAGAACCTGCTTTTAATATCCTCTGATTAAAATCCACTGTAATATATTTTTGTACTGCAGTACAAAAAGCTCTTTACAAATGCATATATTTGTTATATAATGGATTTAAAGAAAAAATCGGAAGGTAAGCTATGGAGCAGACAAGGCGTTCAAGAAAAAAAGAACAGACCCACCGTGCCATAATGCACAGCGCAAAGGTTCTGTTCGAGCAAAACGGCATCACTAATGTAACGATTGACCGCATAGCAGAAGAAGCCGATGTTTCACGCTCTACCTTTTTCACTCATTTCGAGTCACTTGACGCTCTGCTTGGCGAAATTGCAGCAGAGGAAATCAGCGATATACTTTCCCCACTTGAGGACGGATCCAAACCCACAATTGAAACCGTCTTTTCAAGACTCAATGCAGATACATATCCTTACCCTTATCTCATGGGCGAGCTTTTTATGAGAAGCATAATCAACCAAGGCACAAGCCCTGCTGCCCGTGTAGATGCTCTGATTCAGCAGGAAATTGAGCAGGGCGGTTACGCAAAAATGCGCGGACAGTTTTCAAGCAAAGATATTTCGGCTTTCATTTTCGGCGCTTATTTCGGCCTGATTTTCCAGAAGTTTATGAATGATGAAGCTTTTCAAAATCCGGACGAAACCAACGATAAAATACAAAAACTGATAAAGTTTTTTAAAAATTAAGGAGGCACTACCAATGAGCGGTTACGCAATCAGCAACTGGCAGGACGCAAAGGACATTTATGCACGCCTTGCCAAACTCACATCACAGCCCATCTACAGCATTTCCGACGAAGAACTCAAGAGAGTTCTTGAGCACTTCGACACAAAGTGCGCCAAGTCCAAGGAAATCACAACAGAAGCCAAGAAGTTCATTCCCGGCGGCGTTCAGCACAACCTCGCATTCAACTTCCCCTTCCCCATCTGCGTAACTAAGGCAGAGGGTGCCTACCTCTACGACCTTGACGGCAACAAGTACATTGACTTCCTTCAGGCAGGCGGCCCCACAATCCTCGGCAGTAACTATGAGCCCGTACGCGAGAAAGTTCTTGAACTCATCAATACCTGCGGCCCTGTAACAGGTCTTTTCCACGAGGGTGAGCTCCTCCTCGCAAAGGAAATCAACAAGCATATGCCCAATGTTGAAATGTTCCGTATGCTCGGCTCAGGTACAGAGTCCGTTATGGCAGCAATCCGTGTTGCAAGAAACGCAACAAAGGCAAAGAGAATAATCAAGGTTGGCGGTGCTTACCACGGCTGGTCCGACCAAATGGTATACGGTCTTAAGATTCCGGGCAGCCGTCAGTTCCTTGAGTCCCACGGTATCCCCGGCAGCGCTTACGGCACAACAGACGAAGTTCGTCCCAACGACCTTCACATGCTCGAAAAGATGCTCAAGCGCAACAAGATGCGTGGCGGCACAGCAGCAGTTATTGTAGAGCCCGTCGGCCCCGAAAGCGGCACACGTCCCGTTGATAAGGATTACAACAAGGGCGTTCGCGAGCTTTGCGACAAGTACGGCTGTCTGTTCATCTTTGACGAAGTTGTTACAGGTTTCCGTGTAGGTCTCGGCGGCGCACAGGGTTACTTCAACGTAGTTCCCGATCTCACAATCTTCGGTAAGGTTGTTGCAGGCGGTTATCCGTCAGCAGGCGGTGTCGGCGGTAAGAAAGAATTCGTCAGCAGCATGGCTGCA
The DNA here is from genome assembly GCA_045650165.1 of Acutalibacteraceae bacterium. Classification (GTDB taxonomy): domain Bacteria; phylum Bacillota; class Clostridia; order Oscillospirales; family Acutalibacteraceae; genus UBA8612. The sequence continues at coordinate 19,024 of JAZRQW010000047.1, forward strand.
GGCGTCGGCACAATGATGAAGAAGGCTTACGTTGGCGGTACACTTGCTGCTAACCCGCTTTCATCCTATGCAGGTTACTGCGCAATCCAGGAAATCGAAAAGACAGACGCTTGTGTCAAGGCAGGTCTTGCAGGCGACAGACTTACAGCAGGTCTTCAGGGTCTTGTTGATAAGTACGCTCTTCCCTATGTTGTTTACAACCAGGGCTCCATCGTTCACCTCGAGTGTACAGGCGCAATGAGCTTCGACTTCAGCTCAATGAACCTCCTCGGCTCAGTTATTCCGCTTCTCAAGGCAAAGCCCGAAATGCTTCGCCGCAAGGTTGCAATGGAAGAAATGGGCGCAGCTTATATGGCTCACGGTATCGTTACACTCGCAGGCAGCCGTCTTTACACATCTCTCGCAGATACAGACGACGTTATCGACGAAGCACTCAACCGCTTCGAGGACGTATTCAAGAACGTCAAGGTCTGCACAAGAAACCTCGATAAATAACTTAATATCATATAACAAAAACGCAAGGCTGAAATCAGCCTTGCGTTTTTTCTTTTATTCAAATAAGTCTTTAAGTTTGATTTTCAGTTTTACAAACGGTTCCCAGCCGCCGTATTCTTTGATCAAATCAGGTCTTTCGCTCCATTTGTAATCTGCGCCCAACTCATAATTGAGCCACTCGCGCACAACCTGTACAAAGTAGAAATCCTTGCTTTTTTTATAACCGTATGTACCCGTTTCCTGGTCATAGCCGTAAACAGTAATCAGCTTGGCGTTACCAAGCAGGCTTTCTTTAAAATACTCACGGCAGGTTTCTACATTGTCGTAATGTGCATAGCCCTCAGCGTTGGCGTATTCATTTCTGCCGTTTTGCGCAAGCTGCATATAAAGCACATCAAGGTCGTACGGGCAGGTTTTCGGGCTCATTGTCCAACCGGGGGTGCAGTAATCGTTGATACATACCCACGTCGGCGGACGCATTGTGCTGTATTCCTCGGTATAAGAGGACAGCGAAACGATATGTGAAATTATCTTGTGGCGTTCAATTCCCGCATCATAAAACAGCTTGCAGGTAAACTCAATATAATCTGCCAGCACGCCGTAAAGCAGCTGTTTTGTATAATCCTCAACGGACATCAGGTTTTTGCGTGCCTCTTTTTTCAGGCTTTCTTCGTCATAGCCCATATTGTGCAGGGCATGCATACCGTACTGAGCACGCTCAAAATCCTGCATAGAGGCGTAGTCGCTGCCGCTGTAATCGGGAATCTGTGTTTCCCAGCCCGTATTTATACCGGCAAAAAGGTAATCCCTGCCCTGCTCTTTTAGTCTGTTATAGTTTTCAAGTAACGGCTCGATAAATCCCTTTGTGACCTGGTTTGAGTACCATTTCAGATATTTTTCAGAATTGAAGCACGGGAAGCCACCTGCTGTTGCAAACGGCACACCGCTCCAATCACAATGCCACCTGGGCAACATACCATAGGACTGACCGCCCCATTCCTCCCCTTCTTCGGGAAAGGCTACCCATTCGCACATTTCGGGGTCATCATAAAACTTACCGCCATCTTCGGTCGTTGCTCCGTCGCCGAAATAGGTAGTGTAGTTCGTGCAGTCGTCCATCTGGAAATAAACGGGAACATTATATTTTTCAGCAAGCATAAAAACGTGATTGACTTCCTCGTTCATCTGCTCTATAGACTGTGTAAGACACATAGGCCCGATTACGCCGAAAGCGTACATACGCTTTGACTCGGGGTCAATTTCGCCGTGAAGTTCAACCATCTGCTTGACATACGGCTCAAGGTTGAAATAGTGGACATTTGTAACCATAAACACCACGTACTGCGGGTCATCCTCTGTGTACTGCGGCACCTCAGGCGTTTTATCCAGAAACGGAAAAATCATAACCACCAACGCCGTAAGAAAACTGATTATTTTATTTATCATAGTTATTTACCCTTTTTTATACGCTGTTTTTTCTTCTTGCTTTCCTTGGCAAGCTGTGCCTCAAGCACGGGGTCATAGTCTTCCTTAAGCGGCTTCCATATGGTATAGAGTATTGAACTCTCCTTTTCGCCACAAAAGCGTATTCGGCTGACCGTAAAAAAGCTGTCACCGACAGAAACGGTATACGGACGGCGGCTGTTATCTCCGACAGAGCTGACAAGCAGTCTGACTTTACACCATTCGCTTTCTCCGTCTTTATTTATGCTTGAGCGTATTGCAAACTTCTTATCTGGCTCAACAAAGCTGAGTGATACTACTCCGTCCTCACGAACAGAAAGAGAAGGCGACGTACCCTCGATATCAAGCGGTTTCGGTAAAGTCCAGCGTGCGCCCATATCGTCCGAATAAGAGGCAAAAAGCTCACCTGATGAGCACAGAACAGCAAGCACTCTGCCGTTTTTCAGTTTAACAGAGCAGGCGTGGGAATATGTTCTTCCCGTTTCGATTTCGGGAACGGTTCCGACAAGTGTAAGACCTTTACAGGTATTCTGCGTTCTGTATGCAAGAGCTTTGCCGTCTTTGACACCTAACCACAGAATTTCACCGCCCGAAAGCACATTTGCGCCCTGTGAAAAGAAAGCGGGAGCAGCGAAAACCTCTTGGATTTGCTCGCCGTTTTCGGGGATAAGGGCATAGTGCATACCGCCCTGCCTTTCCTGTGATGACAGTAACATTGCTGCGGCGGTGTTATTAGCTTTAAAAGTTTTCAGCACCTGTTTTTCAAGGCGTGAGGGATAGTGAAGATATGCGTTGCTCCTCATACGCCAACCGAGTAACAGACCTTGCGGAGTCTGTGTGAGTGTAACGTTACCGATTTGCAAAGGCGAGGTTATAACATAGCGTTTTCCCGCTGAAGAAATCTGCTTGGGATCTGCCGACCTCATAAGACAAACAGATGACACAAGAGTTTTTTCAACTATCCTTGTGCAGGCAAAGGCAACGGCAACACTGCCGTTTGAGCAAACACAAACCGCAGGTGAGCCACAACCGCCGGGAATCTGCTCACTCTTGCGGCAGACAAAGCTCTGCTCAACCAAATCGATAAGTGCCGCATCGTCCTCATCCGTAACACGGCGGATAATGCCTATGACCAGCGCTATAATATAAGGCATCATCTTTGCAGGTGCCTTGAGCAGCTTGACAAATGCTAATATTTTTTTGATTGCCTTTTTATTCATACACCCACCCCATCAATCATTCAGCAACAATCTCTTGCTTGGAAATTGTATATAATCATATAATCAGCAAAGCTCTTTTGCAAGAGCTTTTATCTGATTTTCCGTTTCAGCGTTTACTGCGGAATGAATTGTTACTGTTGTGTCGGTATACTCAATATTCTTACAACCATCAAGCATTTTTTTCATAACCTTTGCAGCTACGGGTGACCACGTACCGTTTTCGATTATACCTATTTTGCGGTTTTTGTAGCCGCGCTCAGTGAGCTCGTGAATGAAGTTGCGCATAAAGGGGAAAATATCGCTGCTATAGGTAGTGGTTGCGAGTACGAGTTTACCGTAACGGAAGGCATCCTCAACAGCCTCTGCCATATCGCAACGGGCAAGGTCATTGACAGCTACCTTGGGACAACCGTTTGCAATAAGCTCTTTTTCAAGCAATTCAACAGCCTTTTTAGTGTTGCCGTAAACAGAAGTGTAAGCAATTACTACGCCTTCGCTCTCAACACCGTAGCTTGACCAGGTGTTATATAAATCAAGGTAGTAGCCGAGGTTTTCGTTGAGCACGGGACCGTGAAGCGGACAGATTGTGTTTATTTCAAGTGCGGCAGCCTTCTTAAGTACAGCCTGAGTTTGTACGCCGTATTTTCCGACAATGCCGAAATAATATCTTCTTGCTTCGCACGCCCAGTCTTCATCCGCATCGGTTGTGCCGAATTTGCCGAAACCGTCTGCCGAGAAAAGCACCTTGTCCTTTGAATCGTAGGTCATAATAACCTCGGGCCAATGAACCATAGGTGCCGTAACAAAACGCAAAGTACGCCCACCGAGAGAAAGTGAGTCGCCGTCCTTGACGGAAATTCTGCGTTCAGCATAATCCGTGCCGAAAAACTTTTTCATCATACCGAAGGCAAGGTCACTTGAAACAATAACAGCTTCGGGATAACGTTTTGCAAAAATATAAATATTTGCCGAATGGTCAGGCTCCATATGCTGAACAACAAGATAATCGGGCTTTCTGCCGTCAAGCACAGCCTCCAGATTACCGAGCCACTCTTCACCAAAGGCAGCATCAACAGTATCCATAACGGCAATTTTTTCGTCCAAAATCACGTAGGAATTATATGCCATGCCGTTGGGGACGATATACTGCCCCTCGAACAAATCTATTTCTCGGTCGTTTACGCCAATATATTTAATACTGTCTGAAACTTTCATGTTTTCACCTCTTGTAACATCACCAAATTATTATAACACATAATCAACAATTTTGCTATGGTATTTTATACTTTTATAACTGCACACTACAAAAAAACAAGCCTGCGAAAATCTCCGCAAGCTTGTTATACGATACAATTTATCTCTGTACTCTGCCTGAGGCATTACCGCCTGCAAGCTTTTCAACCTCGTCAACTGTTACGAAGTTGTAGCCCCCCCCAATTGAGTGCTTGAGTGGGGAAGCCGCTACAGCAAACTCAACAGCTGCCTGTGTGTCCTTACCGCTGAGAAGTGCGTAGATAAGGCCGCCGCCGAAGCTGTCACCGCCGCCTACACGGTCGATGATGTGCAGATGATATACCTTTGAGAAGCAGTATTCATCGCCTGCAACATCGTAAAGCATTGCACTCCAGTCGTTGTCGAATGCGCTCTTGCTTTCACGAAGTGTAATTGCAACCTTTTCAAAGCCGAATTTGTCAGCAAGCTGACGGGCAACGGACTTGTAGCCTTCTTTATTGAGCTCGCCTGCTGTGATATCGGTGTTTTCTGCTTCGATACCGAAAACGTCCTTTGCATCTTCCTCGTTGGAAATGCAGACATCGACATACTTGCAAAGCTCTGTCATAGCTGCTCTTGCTTCATCTCTTGTCCAGAGCTTGCCTCTGTAGTTGAGGTCACAGCTTACCTTTACGCCGTGTGCCTTTGCGGCGATACAAGCCTGCTTACAGATTTCAACAAGGTTACCGCCAAGAGCAGGAGTAATGCCTGTGTAGTGGAACCACTCTGCACCCTCAAAAATCTTATCCCAATCAAAGTCCTCTGCGCTTGCCTCTGCGATTGCGCTGTGTGCACGGTCATAGATACATACACTTCCACGCTGTGAAGCGCCCTTTTCAAGGAAGTAGATACCTACTCTGTCACCGCCACGGGTGATATCGTTGGTATTTACACCGTACTTGCGAAGGGAATTAACAGCCATCTGGCCGATTGCATGCTTGGGAAGCTTTGTTACAAAATGAGCATCAAAGCCGTAGTTTGCAAGGGAAACAGAAACGTTTGCCTCACCGCCGCCGAAGGTGGCTTCAAAGGAATCTGCCTGAATAAAACGAAGATAATCATAGGGCTGAAGGCGGAGCATAAGCTCGCCGAAGGTTACTACCTTTTTCATTTACTGCGTGCCTCCTTGACAATTTCAACTGACTGTTTGCAAAGCTCAGTAATCTCGTCCCACTTGCCGTTGTCGATAAGGTCTGCAGTTACCATATAAGAGCCGCCGCAGGCAGCAATAACGGGGCAGGAAACGTACTCGCCGAGATTCTTGAGGGAAATACCGCCTGTGGGCATAACCTTGAACATCGGGAACGGAGCCGCCATAGCCTTGATTTTATCAAGACCGCCGCTCTGTTCTGCCGGGAAGAATTTGAGCACTTCAAGGCCGAGCTTATATGCGGCGTGATAATCTGTGGGTGTGGTGCAACCAGCGTAAATTTCAACGCCCTTTTCCTGACAATACTTGACAATTTCAATATCAAGGCCTGGAGTAACAATGAACTTTGCACCGGCAGCAATAGCCTCGTCAACCTGAGCGGTAGTCATAACAGTACCTGCACCGACAAGCATTTCGGGCACGTTGTCGCTCATAAGCTTGATTGCGGTTGCAGCACCTGCAGCACGGAATGTAACCTCTGCAACAGGAACACCGCCTGCAACGAGAGCCTTTGCAAGGTTAACGGCATCTCTCTCGGGGTTGTTGAGCTTTATTACGGGAACAACGCCGATAGATGAAATTTTTTCTGATATAGCGTTCATTATATTCTACCTCTTATATTCAATAATTATACGCCCGAGTAAGCGGAGAAGCCGCCGTCAACGGGAATTACAACGCCAGTGATGAAGCTTGCGGCTTCGTTGTTGAGAAGGAAGAGAAGGCTGCCGTCAAGCTCTGCACTCTCGCCGAAACGACCCATAGGTGTAGCGGCAAGGATTTTGCCTGTACGTGCTGTGGGTGAGCCGTCGGGATTCCAGAGAAGTGCAGCATTCTGCTTTGTGGAGAAGAAGCCGGGAGCAATGGCGTTTACACGGATACCGACTCTACTGAAGTGAACTGCAAGCCACTGTGTGAAGTTGGAGATAGCAGCCTTTGCACCCGAGTAAGCGGGAATCTTGGTGAGAGGTGTGTAAGCGTTCATGCTGCTGATGTTGATGATGTTACAGCCCTCACGGCCTACCATCTGACGGGCAAAAGCCTGAGTCGGAATGAGTGTGCCGAGGAAGTTGAGATTAAAAACAAAGCCTACGCCTGCGCTGTCAAGGTCGAAAAAGCTCTTTGTGTCGGCATCAATATCGCCAAGCTCAAAGTATTCCTTATCCGTAGTTGCCTTGGGGTTGTTACCGCCTGCACCGTTGACGAGGATATCGCACTTACCCATATCCTTTTCAACCTCGTCTGCTATAGCGTAGCAGACTTCCTTGCTGAGCACGTCGCACTTGTAAGCCTTGGCTTCGCCGCCCTCTGCACGGATTTCGGCTGCAATTTCCTCTGCAGCGGCATCGTTAAGGTCGAGAAGCGCAACCTTTGCGCCTGCACGTGCAAGTGTTTTTGAAAAAGCGCTGCAAAGCACACCGCCTGCGCCTGTTACAACCGCTACCTTACCTGTGAGGTCGGTATTGAGAACATTCTTCTGCATTTTATTTTCCTCCCTATAACTTATTTATCAGTAAAGGCTTTCTCGCAAGCCTCGAAAAGTCCGTTGATATAAGTTGCACCGAGTGCTCTGTCATAAAGACCGTAGCCGGGCTTGCCTGTTTCGCCCCATATCATTCTGCCGTGGTCGGGTCTGACGTAGCCATCAAAGCCTGTTTCAACAAGTGCCTTTGTGATTTCGTACATATCAAGACTGCCGCAGGATGAAAGATGACCGCTCTCTTCAAAGCTGCCGTCCTCCATAATGAGGATGTTTCTCATGTGCATAAATGCGATTCTGTCCATAGCGGAATACTTGCGAATCATTGCAACAACATCGTTTGATGCGGCACAGCCGAGCGAGCCTGTGCAAAGGCAGAGGCTGTTTGCAGGACTGTCGACAATTGCGAGCATTCTGTCGAGATTCTTTTCATCCGTAATAATTCTCGGAAGACCGAAAATTGGGTACGGCGGGTCATCGGGGTGAATCGACATTCTGACACCGCACTCTTCTGCAACGGGAATAACCTTTTTGAGGAACTTCTCAAGGTTAGCCCACAGACCCTCGGAGCCGATTTCGCCATAAGCGTTGATAAGCTCTCTTACCTCGTCCTGAGTGTAGCTTGAATCCCAACCGGGAAGATGGATATCGTCTTTAAGAGGGTCAAGACCCTTCATCTGCTCCCAGTACATAACAAGGCTTGTTGAGCCGTCGGGAGCTTTTTTATCAAGCTGTGTTCTTGTCCAGTCAAAAACGGGCATAAAGTTATATGTTACACACTTTACACCGTACTTTGCGCAACGGCGGATATTCTCGCAGTAAACCTCGAGAAGCTCGTCAACATTACCTCTGCCGAGCTTGATATCCTCGTGCACGGGAATTGACTCTACAACGTCGAAAACAAGGCCGTTGTCTTCGCACTGCTTTGCCATTTTTGCAATAGCTTCTTCGGGCCAGACCTCACCGGGCTTAACGTCGTAAATAGCACTTACGATGCTGTGCATATTGGGAATCTGACGGATATACTCAAGGGAAATGGGGTCGCTTTCGCCGTACCAGCGGAATGACATTTTCATTTTGTGTACCCTCCTGAACGAAATTTTTTCATTTTAATTATATCACGTTTTTCTATCAATAGCAATGAAATATTTAATTTAAAAGCAGTAAATATTTATAAAAAAAGCCCTTCGGAATTAATCCCGAAGGGCAAATTGCAATCTGAAACCCGCATCGAAAGAACACCGGTAAAAGCCGCTTTCGGCAGTTTAAGTTTTTATACGCCTTTCAGCCTTTCGTATTCTTCGTCGGTTATTTCGATAACACCGCCGTGCTTGAAGCCATAAGGAAAGCTGAACAGCTCGTCGCAACGCACAAAATCATTGCTGCCCGGCTCAGGTGAAACGAAAGGCACATAGCCCATTTTCTCCTTTTCACAGCCGAAGAAATCAATCAACAGGCACCATCTGCCATCCGGCAGAGTTAGCGTTGTCGGCGCTTCGTACGCGCCCGGGCTTTCAAGCGTTGCCATTAGTGCCTGAAACTTTTCATCGTTTTCATAAGGTCCGTAAAGACTCTTTGAGGTTGCGTGCATATTCATCGGGGGCCTGTCGGAATTCTTGTAAAACAGGTGGTAGGTATCCCCCACCTTTGTTATGTGGGAATCAAGGATTTCGTTGTCCTTTGTAAAGAACATTTTCGGCTCGGAAAAGGTTTCGAAATCCTTAGTCGTACAACAGTAAATCGACATATGAGTAAAGTTATCTTCCTTTACAGTCGAGCCCCAATGGATAAGATACTCTTCGTTTTCTTCATCAAAGAATATCTCAGGTGCCCAGAGGCAACCAAAATCGTCCCTGCCAAAATGAACGAGTTTCTGTTCAGAGAAATTGACAAGGTCATCTGTTTTCCAAAGGCACAGGCACTTACTGCCGGTGCTGTTGACCTTTTTCCAGTCCACCCAATAGTTTTCGTCCATTATATTTGCAATACAAAGGTCTGTTGTCAGCACGACAAAACCACCTGTGTGCAGGCGGATAACCTCAATATCACGGCAGCCGCAGGTGCCGAGCGTGCTTGTGAGCACGGGCTCGCCACCGTTGACCTTTTCCCAATTCACACCGTCGCGGCTTACGGAAAAATAGACCTGCTCACCATCGGGTGTGACCTTTTCTTTAAAGTGCGAAAACAGATAAGGCATAAATATTCCCCTTAAATAAAGTCGAAGCAGTCCGTGTTCTTATCGACACAGCGGATCATGACCTCGAAATCGATGTGGCCGTCGTCGAATACACGTGCAGGCTCTTCAGCAGCGGTGTAATCGTTAACGCCGCTGGGGGGAACGATATGCACGTCAGCATTTACAACAACTTCGTCAAGCGGTACAAGCTCATCGTCGTGCTTTGCAGCCTCGAGCATTTCGGGCTTGAAGTGGGTTGCGTTGAAATAGAAACCGTTTGCGTTCTTTACATATACCATAAGTCCGTTGCCGTCGTTATCGCACAGCGCACCGAAACGTGTCTTTGCGTGGTTGGAGTTATCCTGCGGACGGACGTAGTGAACGAAATTATCCTCAACCTTCATTTCATAAAGGCCGATTCTGCTTGCCTCCATACGGTCTGCATAAGACTCACCGGGGCCCAGACCGTAGAATTTAAGGTTATTGTATTCCTTATTGAGAACTGCACGGAAGCCGAATTTCGGAAGCGTGGGTGTAAGCTCACGCTTGTCGCCGACAAAGCCGATTTTAACTGCACCGTCAGCAGTTACGGTGTAGGTAAGCTGACCCTTCATAAAAGGAACGACACTCGGACCGCCAAGAGAAATATCGCAAACAATTTTCAGTTCACTCTCGCCTTTTTCAACTGCAAAGGAATACGTCTTCTGCTTTGCGTTGTGGATTTCTGCACTGCGACGCTCATCTGCTTCGCCCATAACATTCTTCCAGTGTGCAAGCCATGTTTCAATACAGACGGGCTCGGCAAGAATATTTTTGCCGTTGCTGATAATCTGCACAAGTGCACCGTAGGGTTTATCAAAAACAAGAGTGTTTGCGGCTGTTTTAACCGTCAGATAACGCTTGGTTTCCTCTGTTGAAACGACAGCATCTGTAAAGCTATCAGCCTTTACTTCTGTGCTCAATTCAAACTGTTCAAAACCCATTTCGTAGCCGCTTTCTGCCCAGACTTCGCTCTCCTTCTTTATAAAAGAGAGATTGAGCAGGCAGTTGCCCGAAAACTCCTCATTTTCAAAGAGCTTGATTGTTGCGCTTTCACGGGGCTGAATGTCAAGTGTTTCTACTTTACCGCTCTTTATCTCCTTACCGTTGCAAACAATGCTCCAGACAAGCTCCATATCGGCAAGAGTTGTGAAATAACGGACGTTGAAAAGGGTGATTTCGCCGTTTTTGTATGTTGTTCTGAACGGCTGGTATGCACGCTTCATATCGTAGTAGCCGGGTCTGAGTGTACGGTCGGCAAAAACAAGACCGTCGATACAGCAGTTTTCATCGTGGGGATAATCACCGAAATCGCCGCCGTAGCGGTAGCCTGTTTTATCACCGTTTTTAACGGAAAGAGCGTGGTCGTTCATTTCCCAGATGCAAAGACCGAAAAGGCTGTCGTACTTATCTGCAAGGCGGCAATGAGCAAAGATATCGCCGGTTGAATATGCACAGACATACTCGCAGAAATAGAAGGGCTTTGCAGGATTATTGTCAAGATAGTTCTTAGTGTAATCGAGAGCAGCATACATACGGCTTTCAACATCGGAAATGTCCTTGAAATCCTCTCCCTCGGGAACAGCCTTGAACTCGAGGTGGGAGTTTTCATAGTGGACAATTGCGCCCTTGTCACGGCTCTTTATGTATTTGCCCATTGCTCTGTGGTTTTTACCGCAGCCCGACTCGTTACCGAGTGACCACATAACAACACAGGGGTGGTTTTTGTCACGCTCGAAAAGACGTGCGGCACGGTCAACGTAAGCTGCCTCCCACTCGTCAATTGTGGAAAGCATTGACCAACGCATCCAATCCCATGTATCTCTGTACTCAAAGCCCATACCGTGGGTTTCGATATCAGCCTCATCAACGAGCATAAAACCAAGCTCATCGCAAAGACCAAGGAAACGGGGGTCATTGGGATAGTGAGAGGTACGGATGCAGTTACAGTTAGCCTGCTTAAGGATATAGAGGTCCTTAAGCATTTCGTCAACAGTTGCCGTGTAGCCGCCCTCGGGGTGAGAATCGTGTCTGTTGATACCCCAGAGCTTGACAGCCTTGCCGTTGAGATAAACTACGCTGCCCTTGATTTCAAGGCGCTTGAAGCCGATTTTCTGTGCGATAACCTCTTCGCCTGCTTTGATAACAAGAGTATAGAGCTTAGGCTCTTCTGCATTCCAGAGCACAGGATTGGCAACAGTAAAGCTGTTATCACTGCCACAGTATACTGTTTCACCATTGGGAGAGATAAGAGTATATTCGGGGTTAACTTCACCGCAGAAGGTATTTTCAAATTCAACCTTAACGCTGTCAAGGCTTTCGCTGACATCGCTTCTGACATAGAAATCCTTTATATGTTTTTCGGGTCTGCCAAGGAGGTACACCTCACGGAAGATACCCGAAAGGCGGAAGCAGTCCTGGTCTTCAAGATATGAGCCGTCACACCACTTGACAACAAGCACGTCAAGGCGGTTTTCACCTGCTGTTACATAATCAGTAATATCAAATTCGCTTGTGCAACGGCTGACCTGGCTGTAGCCGACAAACTGCTTGTTGACAAACAGATAGAAACAGGAGGAAACGCCTTCAAAGTTTATGTAAACCTTCTTGCCGAAATCACCTGCAACGTTAAATGTACGGCCGTAGTGACCGCAGGGGTTTTCCTCAGGCACGTGAGGCGGGTCAAGCGGGAAAGGATAGCGAAGATTTGAGTAGAGAGGTACATCATAGCCTCTGTCCATAAGCACCTGCCAGCAAAGCGGTACTGTGATTTTTTCGCTGAAGGTTTCTTCAAGGAAGCTGTCTTCTATATCCTCGAAGCTGTTGTAGAACTTAAAATCCCACTCACCGCAGAGGTTAACGAAGCTTTCTGACTTTTCTCTGTCAAATGCGAGTGCGGCCGATTCGCTCTTGCAGGGCACAAAATAAGCCCTCGGTGCTTCGCAGCCGATGTGAAGTGAATTTAAATCCTTGTGGTATGCTTTGAATTCCATAATCTATTCTCCCTGTTTTTATATTCTTATATCAATATCTTTTTGTGTACCGTGACCGTTAACGATAATTCTGTCATCACTTATTTCCACAACGGCAAAATTGTTTGTCGGCTCATTGCACATTGAATTAAACACGACATACGGCACATTTCCGAGCTTCATATTCAGCCCGTCGTGATAGTGCCCTGAAAACACAGCCGCTACCTTATCGGAAGCCAGCAATGCCTCCTTGACCTCGTCAGCGTTTACAAGAACGTGATCATTGCGCTCGCCTTCATCAACATCAAAATCCAGCAGGGCGTGAGTAAAAATTATAACAGGCTTATCGGAGCCCGAAATCTTTTCCTTTGCCCAGTTGAGCTGTTCGTTATCTATAAAACAATACGCCCATTTTATCTCTTCCTGCGGATATGGCTCATCAGGTGAGTTCATATTCGTGTCAAGCATAAGGCAGAGATATTCATCGGTTTCAACGCTGTAATACCTGTGCGGCATATCTGCAAGACGGCAGAACTCAGGCTTATCCATAGCAGTATCATGGTTACCGATCATAGCATAGAACGGTATATCGCAAGCACGCCATACTGCACCAAGTTCTTTAAGACCCTGCGCCTGCGACTTATATCCGTCAAAAGCATCCACAATATCACCAAGACACACGGCAAACTCGCACCCGTCGGAATGTTTTTCCAATGCCTCTTTAAGCTTCGGCAAAGACATTTCGTGGTATCTGCCGTTGCTGCACAAAGGCTTGTCGGTATAATGCAGGTCAGTTACAACAATAAACTTCATAACATCACCTCTATATATGGTATATTATAACAAAAAGCTATGCGTACCGCAATAGGAAAAATCAGAGTTTAGAGCAACAATAAAATTTTCGCTAAAAAAGCACCCTTTCGGGTGCTTTTTACAAGTAATCTTATTCAAATAAGGTTTTTGTACCTGCGGCGTACTCCCACGGCTCAAAGCCTGTTTCGAGTGCAGGTGAATTTTTGGCAAGTGTAAAATCGCGGTTTTGGGCATCCTTGAATATCGGGTCAGCAAACACAGCGTTATTGTAATAGCCTCTTGCGACCATAATGGGAATGCTCTTTCTGTCGATAAGCTTCATCGAGTCGCCCGATGAAACGTTGCCGCCGTTGGTGTAGTCCCAATAAAGGTTGCTATCCTCAACAAACCAGTCTCTTTCCGTAGTCAGCGCAAACATCGTTGCGTTGTCTGTTACGAAAATATTGTTTGTGAGAGTGAGGGAATTATGTTCTTCATTCTTTGTGATTCTGAATGCACCCTCACCGCCGAAAGCAAAGATATTGTTTCGGATAATGTTATCCTTACCGTAGTGCTGGTGGAAGGTCTGTGAAGAGCAGTCATAAACGAGGTTGTTTTCAACAAGCATTCCGCTTGTGCCCTCGTCAAGGTAGATACCCCAGCCGCCGTAGCCGTAAGCGCCTTCGTCACAGCCGACGTTGTAAATTACGTTGCCGCTGATTACTGAATCAGGCTGAACACCGAGGGTATAGATACCGCCCATATCGGAAAGCCAGGCGTTACCGATGTTGTAAATAAGGTTGTTGCTGATATTTATTGCGTTTGTCGGGTTGTCGGCATAGCCCCAAATCCAACCAACGGAAATACCCGTGTACCAACCGTCGTGAATTTCGTTGTTGGTAAGGTCACAGTCATAGGCGTGGGTAAGAAGAATACCTATTGCGTTGTTGAAAATTCTGCCGTAGTTGCTGATGTGGCAGTCTGTTACGTTTATACGCTGTGTGCTTGCGGGAACAACGGCATCGCCGTGGATGAACACACCGTTTGCACCGATTTCGTTGAAGTAACAGCTTGTTATGTTACAGTCGGTTGCTGCTTTGTCAAACTTTACAGCTGTATAAGAAATATTCTCAAAACGGCAGTCGGTAAAGTTAACGCCGGATGAAGCTGCGATATATATTGCCGCAGGAACTTCAAACGCTGCCTGAGGATGCTCCGTACCGTACTTGACAATTTCGTTAAAGGGAGGAATTGCGGTGAACTGGTTACCGGTATGAACACCGTCAATGTGTTCCCAATCGGTGTTTTCAAAACGAATACCCTGGAAAGAAATATCCTTTGCACCGTTCATTGTAATGAAGGTTTCGTTTGCAGCCGCCCATACAACGGTATTATCAACCGTGTCACCATCTTCGGGCACGTAATAAAGCTTGCCCTCGCTACGGTCAAGATACCATTCGCCGGGAGCATTGAGTGCTTCTCTTACATTTTCAAGAATGAAGTTATCATCCACACGGGTTTTCATTGCCGTAGCTTTTTCTGTTACGATTCTGCCTGTGGCCGCATCAATTGAATAAACAGGCATAAGGTCCTCGCACCAGAAGTGCATAAGCTTGACGTCAATATCCTTGGGGTTTGCAAAATCAAGCAAATCTTCGGGATGAGCGTAAACAACAGGTGAAAAAACGAAGAAATCGGGAGCCCAATCGCCAATTACCTTTTCATTGTCAAGAGGTGCTGCCGCAACCTTGAAAACGTCGGTTTCGGGATAGTTCGGACGGGAAAGACGCTTACCGTCTTTAAAGAGTGAATAGAAATAATCCGCATCACTCTCAACGGGCATATCGGTAACAAAAGCCTTTACGCCGTTTATTGTTGTTTCGCTCCAGTTACCGCTGATTTTCTTTGCACCCGAGAAGATAACCTCTTCGCCGGGGTAGGAGCGGTAAAGAACGCCGCTTTTATCTGCTGAGGTAAATTCGAGCGCGGATAATATATTGTACGTACCCTCTCTGAACCACACGGTAAGAGAATCGGCAGAGCTTGCCTTTGCCTTTTCCTTTGCGGCTTCAACAGTTTTTAACGGATTTTCAAGTGAGCCGTCGTTAGCGTCGTTACCGACGGGAGAAACAACGATATCGTATTCGCCCATTTTGAACTCACCTTCATCAAAAGTCTGCTTTGTGACGGGTGTCACCTCGTCGAACTCGCCTTCAACGGGTTCGGCAGGGTTGAAAATAAGGCTGAACATAGTAAAAATTGCGGTTATAAATGATACAATTTTTGCAAAAAATGCATCCATAAAACATACCTCCTGTTTTTATTTTATAACAGTATTATATCAACGCTATAGGCATTTTGCAATAGCCTTATTTGTTTTTGAAAGTGTCCTTATTTGCCGATAAATGATTCAAAAATTACTTGTGACAGAACAAAAGTAAGGGAAATATTGTGCTTAAAACAAAAAATACAGTTCAGCGGTTTTTCGCTAAACTGTATTTTGCAAAGTAAAACTTCTTATTCAAACAGCGTTTTTGTGCCTGCGCTGTACTCCCATGGCTCGAAGCCTGTTTCGAGTGCCGGTGAATTTTTGGCAAGGGTGAAATCGCGGTTTTGGGCATCCTTGAAAACCGGGTCAGCAAACACGGCGTTGTTGTAATATCCTCGTGCAACCATAAGAGGAATGCTCTTTTTGTCAACCAGCTTCATTGAGTAGCCGGAAGTAACGTTGCCGCCGTTGGTATAATCCCAGTAAAGGTTGCCGTCATCAACAAACCAGTTGCTTTCTATTGTGCGTGCATACATCGGTGCATTGTCGGTTACAAGAATATTATTGGTGAGAGTAAGGGAATTGTGCTCTTCGTGTTTTGAAATAATGAATGCACCCTCACCGCCGAAGGCAAAGATATTGTTTCTTACAATATTATCCTTACCGTAGTGCTGGTGGAAGGTCTGAGAAGAGCAGTCATAAACGAGGTTGTTTTCAACAAGCATTCCGCTTGTGCCCTCGTCAAGGTAGATACCCCAGCCGCCGTAGCCGTATGCGCCTTCATCACAGCCGACATCGTGAATAACGTTTCCGCTGATGACAGAATCGGGCTGAATGCCAAGGGTATAGATACCGCCCATATCGGAAAGCCAGCCGTTACCGATGTTGTAAATGAGGTTGTCGCAAACTTTAATCCTGTTTGTCGGGTTGTCGGCATAGCCCCAGTTCCAGCCGACGGAAACACCGGTGTACCAGCCGTCGTGAATTTCATTGTTTGTAATATTGCAGTCGGTTGCATGAGTAAGCAAAACGCCGATAGCATTATTAAAAATCCTGCCGTAGTTGCCGATGTGGCAATCTGTTACATTTATGTGCTGCGTGCTTGCAGGCACTACAAAATCGCCGTGAATGAAAACCGCATTACCGCCGATCTCATTGAACCTGCTGCTTGTAATGTTACAGTTCTGTGATGCATTTTCAAACTTCACAGCGGTGTATGAAATGTTTTCAAAAAGGCAGTTTGTGAAGTTAATATCTTTTGATGCAGAAATGAGAATTGCAGCCGGCACTTCAAAAGCAGCCTGAGGATGCTCTCCGCCGTATTCAATATTACCATACAAGGGGTGCGTTTCGTCAAAAACATCCCTGAAGAATGCTCCGTCAACAGGATTCCAGTCTGTGTTGACAAAATCAATGCCCCGGAATTCGATATTTTCTGCATTGTTAAATATTAGTATCTGCTCCGTTACGCCTGCATAAAGCACAGTGTTTTCTGTTGTATCGCCTTCTTCGGGAATGTAGTAGAGCTTTTGCTCTGTTCTGTCAAGATACCATTCTCCGGGAAGCGAAAGAGCTTCTTTTACATTTTCAAAAATATAGTTATCATCAACTCTGAGCGTCATTGCTGTGGTTTTTGTTATTTCTATTCTGCCCGTAGAAACATCAACAGAATGTATCGGAAGGTGCTCGTCACACCAATAATGCATAATTTTTACTTCAACATCACCAATATTGGCAAAGTTGAGAACATTATCCTTGTGAGCATAAAAAGCGAGAGAATGTGTAAAAAACTCCACATTCCATTCTGACGGAATTCCTTCATCAATAGCAGGGTCGGCAATTTTAAAAACATCGTTCTTAGGATACTGTGAGCGCGAAAGTCTTCTGTTTCCCTTAAAAAGTGAACGGAAATAGTCTTCTTCGGAATTTATTTCAACATCCGTAACAAAAGCATTCACACCGTTGATTGTGGTTTCGCTCCAGTTACCGCTGATTTCCTTTGCACCCGAGAAGATAACCTCTTCACCGGGGTATGAGCGGTAAAGCACGTCTTTTCTGTCTGCTGAAGCAAACTCAACCGTATCCTTTACAGTATATGTACCTTCTCTGAACCATACGGTAATCGTTCCGACATCACCGAGTTTCATTGCCTTTAACTTTTCTTTTGCCGCCTCAAAGGTTTTCAGCGGATTTTCAAGAGAACCATTGTTGCTGTCGTTACCCTCAGGGGAAACAACTATATCGTATTCGCCCATTTTGAACTCACCTTCATCAAAAGTCTGCTTTGTGACGGGTGTCACCTCGTCGAACTCACCTTCAACGGGTTCGGCAGGGTTGAAAATAAGGCTGAACATAGTAAAAATTGCGGTTATAAATGATACAATTTTTGCAAAAAATGCATTCATAAAAATACACCTCCTATTTTTAAATTATAACATAGCAATTAAAATAATTGCAATAATTATTTACGCCGTGATTAGTTTGTGATAATATATGTTCTGTAATAAAATAAAAGGTGTATTATATGATAAAAGTAAAAGAGTTCGTAAAAAAAGAAGCCGTGCTTGTAATATCGTTTGTGCTTGCCGTGGCTTCAATGTTTTTTGTCAGACCCTCGGCAGAATATATTGAATATATTGATTTGCGCACGCTGGCACTTCTGCTGTGCCTGATGCTTGTTATGGCAGGGCTCAACGCCCTTGGTGTGTTCAGATTGCTTGCGGATAAGCTTTTAAGCAAAACAAACAGCATACGCACATTAGGAATGACGCTGAACCTCCTGTGCTTTTTCTCCTCAATGCTCATAACAAACGATGTGGCACTTATAACCTTTGTACCATTCACGCTGATAGTGCTCAAGCTTTCGGACAAGATGAACAAGGCGATTCTGCTTGTCGTGCTTGAAACGGTTGCGGCAAACCTCGGCAGTATGCTCACGCCCATAGGCAACCCGCAGAATCTCTACCTTTTTTCCGCATTCAATATGGGCTTTGGCAAATTTATCAGCGCAGTTGCACCCTACGCCTTGCTGTCGCTTGTGCTGATTGCAGCAAGCTCATTTTTGCTGGGTAACGAAAAAATAACGGTTAAGCCGGAAGAAAGCTCGCCAAAAATAAATAAAGGTAAAGCCCTGTTTTATGCAGGCCTGTTTACAATTTCGCTTCTGACGGTTTTCCGTGTGATACCCTATCATATAACGCTGGGCATTACACTGGCGACGGTAATTATTGCAGACAGAAAAACACTTCTCAAGGCGGACTACAGCCTGCTTCTAACCTTTGTTTTCCTGTTTGTTTTCATAGGCAATCTCGGCGAAATTGAAGCGGTCAGTTCTTTCCTCAAATCAATCGTTTCGGGCAGAGAGGTGCTTGTCGGAATTGCGGCAAGCCAGGTTTTCTCAAATGTTCCTGCAGCGCTTCTGCTTTCGGGTTTCACCCAAAACGCAACCGCTCTGCTTGTGGGTGTAAACCTCGGCGGCCTGGGTACACTTATAGCATCTATGGCAAGCCTGATTTCGTTTAAACTTATTGCAAAGGAAAACATAAACTCGGGCAGATATCTGCTTGTATTTACGGTTGTGAATATAGTATTTTTAGTTTTGAATATCATTCTATGGGTCATTATTTAAGGAGCATTTGTTATGTCAAAGATTTATTCCTCTGCCGCGGATTTAATCGGCAAAACACCGTTGGTAAGGCTTCATAATATTGAAAAAGAGTACGGGCTGAATGTCCGTCTGCTTGCAAAGCTCGAATACCTCAATCCTGCAGGCTCGGTCAAGGACAGGGTTGCAAGGGCTATGATAGAGGACGCTGAAAAAAGCGGTTTACTCAAACCCGACAGCGTTATAATCGAGCCGACGAGCGGCAACACGGGTATAGGCTTGTGTCTTATGGCGGCAGTAAAGGGTTACAGAATTATTATTGTTATGCCCGAAACAATGTCGCTTGAACGCAGACAGCTTATGAAGGCCTACGGTGCAGAGCTTGTACTGACGGACGGTGCAAAGGGCATGAGCGGTGCGATTGAAAAGGCGGAAGAGCTCAGCCGTGAAATCCCGAACAGCTTTATACCCGGTCAGTTCGCAAACCCTGCCAACCCCAAGGCACATTATGATACAACGGGACCTGAAATTTTTGAAGATACCGACGGCGAAGTTGATTTCTTTGTTGCAGGTATAGGCACGGGCGGTACAATTACAGGCACAGGCAGATACCTCAAAGAAAAAATTTCCGATATAAAAATTGTCGGCGTTGAGCCTTCTGACTCAGCCATACTCACAGGCGGCAAGGCAGGCGCACACAAGCTGCAAGGCATAGGCGCAGGCTTCGTACCCGAGGTACTTGACACAGCAATTTACGACGAAGTATTACCCGTCACAAGTGAAAACGCCTTTGAAGCCGGCAGACTGATTGCGCAGAAAGAAGGTATACTCGTCGGAATTTCAGCAGGTGCTGCACTTTATGCGGCAATTGATCTCGGCAAACGCGAAGAAAGCAAAGGCAAAACAATAGTTGTTCTGCTGCCCGACACAGGCGACAGATATCTTTCAACCGAACTGTTCTCGTAAAACATTCCTTGACAAACCGAATTAATTATGATACTTTCAATCTTGCACCTGCCATGTAAGGTGTAACAAAATTTTAAAGAAAGGAGACGGACATAATGATGACAATATTCAACAAAAACAAAATTCGGGTAGCTGTGTCCGTTTCTGCTTGCTGAAAAGCAAAACACAACAAACGGTAAATCCCGAAAACTTTGTGTTTTCGGGATTTTTGTTTTTTATCAAGTTGACACAGTTATCGCAACACTAAGGAGATGTAACGTGAAACAAAATCCCACCAAACAAGGCACGGAGCGTTTCAAAAGCCTGAAAGACACGCTCTATGCCGTAAAAATCTGTGTGCAGTGTGCACCGTTACTGCTTACTGCATTCATTATGACCCAGACAGCCTATTGGTTTTTCACAGGCTTTATTCAGGAGATACTGTTTCTCAAGCTGCTGCTTGAGCTTATCGAAACGGGCAGCAGTTACAAGCAGTATGTAATGCTCGTGCTGATGTTTGCTATTGCAGGTCTGCTTGCAAAGGCAACGGACTGTATTACGGACTATTTTGTCTGTACAAGAGCAAAATTATTCTACAAAAAGCTCAACGACAGGGTTTTCAGAAAGGCTGTCAGCGTTGATATGGCTTGCTTTGAGAATCCCGATTTCTACGACAAATACAAGCGTGCAACGGAAATCGTAACCAACGAGCATAATATGGAATTTGCCTTTAATCTTTCAAATGTTTTTGCAAGCACGCTCACGGGTGTTTTCCTTGTTATTTACATTGTTTCCATTGACCCTCGCCTGTTGCTTATACTTTCCGTCGGTATTTTTGTTGTGCTGGCAGGTATTGCAATCGGCAAAATCGATGTAAAAAAAGACAGGGAGATGACGCCTCACAAGCGCTCAAAGGAATATGTCAAGCGCACGGTTTTCCTCAAGGATTTTTCAAAGGATATGCGTACTTCTGATATATTTTCCGTTATGCTTGAACGCCTTAAAACTGCGGTTGAAACCAACAGGGCAATAATCAAAAAATACGGCGTTAAAATGATGTTGCTCGAAATAGTTTCGGGTTTTTTCGGCAAGGCTGTGCCCGTTGCGGCAACCTATGCCTACGCCGCATACCGCTTTGTTATTAAGAAGGACCTTGCCGTTTCGGACTTTTCCGTTATTATGACAGCGGTAAGCAATTTAAAAGATGTGCTCAACGATTTGGGTGAATCCATTTCCAATGTCAGAAAAGAATCCGCTTATTTCGGCAACCTGAGAGAATTTTTTGAATATGAGGCAAAGGTTGTCGGCGGTAATAAAAAGGCTGAGGAGTTTGAAACGCTTGAATTCAGAAATGTCTGCTTTACCTATCCGGGCGCAAAGACAGCCTCTTTGACAAACCTTAATTTGAAAATAGCCAAGGGCGAAACAATAGCCGTGGTCGGCCACAACGGCGCAGGCAAAACAACCTTTGTAAAGCTGCTGCTGCGTTTCTATGACCCGGACAGCGGTGAAATTCTCTACAATGGCACAGACATAAGGGAGTATGACATTGCTTCCCTGCACGAAAGGCTTGCAACCGTTTTCCAGGATTACAAGGTCTTTGCACTTACGGTCGACGAAAATGTGCTGTGCCGTGAATGCGAGGGCGAAACAGATAATGCCGTTACAGACAAAGCACTGAAAGCGGCAGGTATTTACGAGCGTATTATGTCCATGCCCGAGGGCAGGCAAACGGTGTTTACCCGCGAGTTTGACGAAAAGGGCACAGGACTTTCAGGCGGTGAGCAGCAAAAGCTCTGTGCCGCCAGAATGTTTGCAAAGGACTTTGATTTTGCAATTCTTGACGAGCCTTCGTCAGCACTTGACCCAATAGCCGAATACAAAATGTACGAAAGCCTTATTGAAGCAACCGAAAATAAAACAGTTATATATATTTCGCACAGGCTTTCTTCCGCCGTGCTTTCGGACAGAATTTATGTCTTTGACGGCGGCACCGTTACCGAGTGCGGCACGCACGAGCAGCTTATGGCGGCAAAGGGCGGCTACTGCGAAATGTTCACACTCCAGGCTTCAAGCTACAGAGATGAAGAAGGGAGCGTGGAATGAAAATGAAAGCAAAAATAAGGAAGAAGCACAACACCCTTTCCAATATAATCTATATGCTCGGCCTGATGTTCAAGGCTTCCCCTTGGCTTGTAATCGGCGGTATTTTTGAACAGATTATCGGCGCAATGCCCGGCAAGCTCATATCCGTTATCGGTCTTAAATACATAATTGACGAGGTGCAAAGCGGCGGCGACCCGAAAAAGATAATCACGGGTATCATAATTATGCTTGCAATAATCGTTGCTTGCGAAATTTTCTCAAGAGTTTTCTATGAGCTTTTTGTTCACCGCGAGCGTGAGAAAATGGATCTGATAATTCAGTCTATGTTCTACCGTAAAGCGGCAGAACTTGACCTTGCAAAGTACGACGACCCGGGATATTACAGCGATTTTATTCTTTCCATTGAAAACATATCCGATAATCTTACGCACATTTTAAGTCTGATTAAGGGCTATATTGAGCAGATTTTGTCCTTCCTTGCAATAGTGACAATTATGCTCACCATAGACCCCGTGTGTCTGCTTATAGTGCTGGGCACGGTAATTCTTTTCATTCCGCTTGGCAAATATACAGGCAACCTGCAGACAAAACGCCGTGAAGCGGTAACCGAAAAGCACCGCAGAAGCGACTATTTTGCAAGAGTGTTCTATCTGCCGGATTATGCGGGCGAAATCCGCACAAGCGGCATTTATCCTTTGCTGCGCAAGCGTTTTAACGAGAGCGCAGACGATATGATTAAAACGCAGAAGGGCTTTATCAGAAAGCTTGACGGACTTTTCTTCGTTCAGGAGTTTTCGGTTCAGGTCGTCGGATTCATACTCATACTCAGTCTTTATATAGGCTATCAGACAATAGTTACGGGCAATATGAGTGCAGGCGATTTTGTTGCTACCTTCAACGGCGCAACGCAGATTGGCGCAAGCATACTCTTCCTCACGGTTTACAGCCTGAGGAATTTTACCGAGCGGTCAAAGATGATTGAAAAATGCCGCAGCTTTTTGGCCGTTGAGAGTAAAATTAAAGACGGTGAGCACACCGCCGTCTGTGATAAGCCCGAAGTAATCGCTGTAAAGGATATCCGCTTTACATACGAGAGCAGTGAAAAAGAGAGCATCAACGGTGTTTCGTTCGAAATAAAGCCCTGCGAAAAAATAGCCCTTGTCGGCTATAACGGTGCGGGCAAAACAACGCTTACCAACCTTTTGTTAAGGCTGTATGATGTTGACTCGGGCTCAATCGAAATAGGCGGTCGGGATATACGGGATGTAACGGTTGCCTCGCACCGCAACCGCTTTTCCGCCGTTTTTCAGGATTTCCGTATTTTCGGCGCAACCGTTGGCGAAAACATTGCACTCTCGCCCGATTATGACAAGGAGCGTGTGATAAAGGCACTTGAAATGGCGGGCTTTACAAAAGAATTGCCAAACGGTGCAGATACCCTGCTTATGCGTGAATTCAGCGACGACGGACTTATGCTTTCGGGCGGTGAGCAGCAGAAGCTGGCAATTGCAAGAGTGTTCTACAAGCAAAGCCCGTATATTATTCTTGACGAACCGAGCGCTAACCTTGACCCCGTTTCGGAATACGAGCTCAACAAGGCGATAAGTGAAAGCTGTACCGATTCAACGGTTGTGTTCATATCACACCGTCTGTCCACCACACGCCACGCCGACAGAATACTTATGCTCGAGAACGGCAGGGTAATCGAAAGCGGCAGCCACGACGAGCTGATGGAGCAAAACGGCAAATACGCCTATATGTTCCGCCTGCAGGCTGAAAAGTACACAGAAAGCTGATGGCAGAATTTACAAAAAATTTGTTGACACTTCAGAAAAATAGTGGTATATTACTGACATCCATATCCATATTTTTATGGAGAAATTTTTAGGAGGTAAATTCCAATGAAAAGTGTAAAGAAAATTCTCGCACTTCTTCTCGCAACACTCATGGTAGTTCTTTGCTTTGCTGCTTGCGGCGGCGAAGAGACACCCGACACACCCGACGCAACTGAAGGCGGCGAAATCGTTATCGGCGTTCAGGGTCCCCTCACAGGCGGCGCTGCACAGTACGGTATTGCTGTTGCTAACGCAGCTAAGCTCGCTGTTGATGAAATCAACGCTGCAGGCGGCGTAAACGGCATCAAGCTCAAGGTCATCACAGAAGACGACCAGGCTACACCCGGCGACATCGCTGTTAACGCTTACAACAACCTTGTTGACAACGGCATGCAGGTTTTCCTCGGCACAGTTACAACAGGTGCAGGCCTTGACATCGTTTCCCTCACAGCAGAGGACAATATGTTCCAGCTTACACCCTCCGCTTCCGGTGACAAGATCATCGAAGCCGGCGACAACTGCTTCCAGATCTGCTTCACAGACTCCAACCAGGGTTCCCGTTCCGCTCAGTACATAGCTGAAAACCACCTTGCAACAAAGGTTGCTGTTATCTATGACTCAGCTGATGCTTACTCAACAGGTATCTACAACAACTTCAAGGCAGAAGCTGCTAACAGAGGTCTTGAGCTTGTTGCTGAGGAAGCTTTCCAGACAGGTAACAAGGACTTCTCCGCACAGGTTCAGGCTTGTAAGGCTGCAGGTGCAGAGCTTGTATTCCTTCCCATCTACTACACAGAGGCTTCTCTTATCCTTGATAAGGCTAACTCCATCGGCTTCGAGACAAAGTTCTTCGGTTGCGACGGTCTTGACGGTATCCTCGGCATCGAAGGCTTCGACACCTCTCTTGCAGAAGGCGTAATGCTTCTTACTCCCTTCGCAGCAGATGCTAAGGACGGCGCTACACAGAAGTTTGTTGCTGCTTACCAGGCTGCTTACAACGAAATTCCCAGCCAGTTTGCTGCTGACGGCTACGACGGTGTTTACATCATCGCTAAGCTCATCGAAGAAGGTAAGATCACAGCTGATATGGACGCTTCCGAAATCTGCGACATCATGAAGGCTGCTATCTGCGCTGACGGCTTCGAGTTCTACGGCCTTACAGGTGCAGGCTCCGCTCTCACTTGGGATGCTTCCGGTGCAGTTGCAAAGGATCCCGCTGCTGTTATCATCGAGAACGGCGCATACGTTGCTCTTTAATCTTTAAAACCCTATAAAGTTTTATCGCCCTGACTGTGCAACACAGTCAGGGCGTTTTTCTTTACAATGCAGTATTCTTATTACTTCTTTTCAAAGGCGAATCCTTCACCGTCCGCTTTGCACACACAGGTATCATTTGGCTGAATTTTGCCCTCAAGGATTTCTTCCGAAAGTTTATCCTCGATTTTTGATTGTATTGCCCTGCGCAACGGCCTTGCACCGTAAACTGGGTCGAAGCCTGCATCTGCAATTTTTTCGGTTGCGCTCTCGTCAAACTCAAGTCTGATTCCCATAGCTGCAACACGCTTTGTGAGCGCTGAAAGCATACGCTTTGCAATTTCTTTGATATCTTCCTTGACCAGCTTGCGGAAAACGATTATATCGTCAACACGGTTCAAAAATTCGGGTCTGAATGCTTTTTTGAGCTCGCCCATAACCGCCTGCCTAATCTTTTCGTCGCTCATTCCGCCGCCCTTTTCGTTGCCAAAGCCTAAAGCTGAGCCGCTGCCTGCAATCATTTTTGCGCCGATGTTTGAGGTCATGATGATAATGCAGTTTTTGAAATCGACCTTTCGTCCTTGAGAATCGGTGAGTATACCGTCGTCAAGAATCTGCAGGAGCATATTGAATACGTCGGGATGTGCCTTTTCAATTTCGTCAAACAGAATAACCGAATAAGGCTTGCGGCGCACACGCTCAGTGAGCTGTCCACCTTCATCATAGCCGACATAACCGGGTGGTGAGCCGACAAGGCGTGATGTGGTGTGCTTTTCCATATACTCGGACATATCGAGCCTTATCATTGCGTTTTCGTCTCCGAACATTGAGGCAGCAAGCGTTTTGCAAAGCTCGGTTTTACCCACACCCGTAGGGCCGAGAAAAATGAACGAGCCCGTGGGTCGCTTCGGGTCTTTGAGACCCACTCTGCTGCGGCGGATAGCACGGGAAACAGCCTTTACGGCTTCATCCTGCCCCACAATACGCTCGTGCAGCTCGTTTTCCATATTCAATAATCTTGCGCTTTCTTCTTTTGTAAGTTCAACAACGGGGATACCCGTCCAGCCCGAAACAATTTCGGCAATTTCGTTTGCTGTAACCTCGCCTGCATTACTTGAACTTCTCTGATGCCAGCCATCTTTTTGCTGTTTTAACTCAAGCTGCACCTCGCGCTTTTCATCTCTGATTTTTGCCGCACGCTCAAACTCCTGCGAGTTTATTGCCGCCGCCATTTCATCGTCAAAAGACTTGATTTTTTCTTCAAGTTCTTTCAGGTCGGGCGGTGCTGTGAATGCACGCAGGCGCACCTTTGAAGCCGCTTCGTCAACAAGGTCAATTGCTTTGTCGGGCAGGAAACGGTCGCCGATATAACGTACAGACATTTTTACTGCGGCAGCGATAGCTTCATCGGTGATTTTCACCTTGTGGTGGGCTTCGTAGCGGTCGCGCAGACCTTTGAGAATTTCTACCGCCTCATCCTCGCTCGGTTCACCTACGGTGACAGGCTGAAAACGCCTTTCAAGCGCAGCGTCCTTTTCAATGTGCTTGCGATATTCTTCAAGCGTTGTTGCGCCTATAACCTGAATTTCACCTCTTGCAAGCGAGGGTTTGAGGATGTTTGCGGCGTCAACCGCACCCTCTGCCGAGCCTGCGCCTATGAGGGTATGAAGCTCGTCGATAAACAGAATCACATTGCCGCTTTTTGCGACCTCTTCAAGTGCGGTTTTGATACGCTCCTCAAAATCACCCCTGTACTTTGTGCCTGCAACCATACCCGTAAGGTCAAGCGAAACTATACGCTTGTCGGCAAGCGTTTCAGGCACCTCGCCCGAAGCAATTTTGAGCGCAAGTCCCTCTGCAATTGCTGTTTTGCCGACACCGGGCTCACCGATAAGGCAGGGGTTGTTTTTAGTACGTCGTGAAAGAATCTGAATAACTCTTTCGATCTCCTTCGACCTGCCGATAACGGGGTCGATTTTGTTGTTTTTTGCGTAATCGGTCAGATCCCTGCCGAACTGTTCGAGTGTCGGCGTATCAGATTTACTGTTTGCCTTGCCGCCTTTTTCACCACTCTGTTTTGATGAGGGTGAATTAGCATTAACAGCCTTTACCGTGTCTCCGAGCACCTCTGAGGGTGAAACACCGAGCTTCGTAATGATATTCACAGCGCAGTTTGAGCCCTCTTTGATAAGTGAAATGAGCAGATGCTCCGTACCCGTGTAGGTGTGCCCCATTGAACGGGCGGCAGCAACGGACAGCTCGATTATATATTTGAGGCGTGGTGTAAAATCGTCGGGCACAAGCACCGTAGGCGTGCCGACACCGACTGTGGATTTGAGCACGCTTTCAACATCGTCAATACCTATGCCGCGTGCATTGAGTGCCGTACAGGCAACACCGCCGTCGGTTTTAAGCAAACCCGCTAACAGATGTTCACTGCCGACATAGGTGTGCCCCATATTTTCAGCAACCTCAACAGCGGCGTTGAGTGCCGAATTTGCTTTTTGTGTAAAGCCAGTAAACTTGTACATATCAAATCATTTCTCCTTTCCTGAGTAATGCTTCTTTTTCATTCCCTGTTACTTAAGCGAGAGCTTCCCTTACCGCTTTCGCTCTTATCGCATCCCTTTCGCCCGGCTCAAGGGTCCTTCCTTCCCTTGCGTTGACTGTTGCGGGTTGCATATCAACGTTTAATTCACTTAACGCTTCGAGGCTCACGTCGAGCAGCCCTTCTGCTGCACCAAGGCGGACAAGTGAAGAAAGCTGCATGAATTCGTCACAGCTCATAAGTCTTGCATTTTTCAGTATGCCCAGCGCACGGAAGATTTTGTCCTCCCACACGGGATTTCTGAGAATCTGTTCGCGAAGCGTAAGTTCCTGTGCAACGAGCTGCTGTGCAATTGATTTGAGGTTGCTTAACGCCGTTTCCTCGCTGATGCCGAGCGTTACCTGATTGCTCAGCTGATACATATCTCCGTTTGGGCTTGATCCTTCGCCGTAAGCACCGCGGATAATAAGACCGAGCTTTGATACGGTTGCGGCGATTTTTGTTATCTGACCGCTTTTTGCAAGTGCAGGCAAGTGGAGCATAACCGAGGCTCTCATAGCCGTGCCGAGGTTGGTCGGACACTGTGTAAGGAAGCCGATGCGCTCGTCAAAAGCAAGACGGAGTTTTGATGCAATGGCGTTGTCAAGGTCATCTGCGCGCTTGTATGCACTGTCGAGGGCAAGACCTGCCTCCATAACCTGAAGGCGGATGTGGTCTTCTTCACACAGCATTACGCTTACGGATTCATCTTCAGAAAGCAGAAGCGCTCTGCCCTTGACCTCACTTGCAAATTCGGGGCTGACAAGGTGGCGCTCAGCCATTGAAACCGCCTGCGCACGGGTAAGGTTTTCCATTTCGATGTAGCTTAAATCCTCTCCGCAGTTGCCGAGAAGCGCATCTCTTACGAGCGCGTTTACCTGTGCCTTGCCCGAAGCGTCAAGCTTTGCGGGGAAGGGATAATCCTCAAGGTTTCTTGCAAGGCGTATTCTTGTGCTGACAACCACCCTGCATTTTTCGTTGTTGCCTATATACCATTTACTCATTTTCCTTCGCCTCCTTCAAGCTCGCGGATTTCATCCCTGAGCTTTGCCGCCTGTTCAAATTCCTGCTCCTTTACGGCTTCCTCAAGTCTGAGTTTAAGCTGTGCAATCTGCTCCTCTTTTGTGGGCACGGCTGCTTCTTCGTGAGTGACTTCGATTTTCTTGCCCGAGTGAAGTGCCCTGCCGTGGATTCTCTCCAGCGAAGGCTGAAGCTTGTCAAAGAAAATTCTGTAGCATTCGGCACATCCGAGTCTGCTTTCTCTTACAATATCGTTAAAAGAGTTCCCGCATTTCGGACAGCGCTCGACCTTAGTGCCGATAGCCTTTCTGCCGACATCGCCGAGAAAATCGGAGAAGAAATCGCTTAAGCTCAGCGGTGCAAAACCCGAAAACATATCGGTGTAGCCCAATTCCTTTGCACACTGTGAGCAGAGGTGATGTTGAGTTGTTTCGCCGTTTACAACTCTTTTGATGTGTGTGGTTGCCTGCGCCTTTGCGCAATTCTGACATAACATAATATTTACTCCTTCCTTTTATGCATTTATTACCTGAAGTAACATCTGCTTGAATACAGATGCACGGACTGTGTCTCTGACGGGTTGGTTTAAATTTCTGTAGCAGTTGTCGCTGACAGCCGCAAGCATAATTTTGGCTGTTTTTGCGGATATGATTTCTCTGCCTGCGAGATTTATTATATGCGCACGTGCCGTCTTTTCATCAATACCTGTGCCGATATGATTAAGCACGTGCATTACCATATCGCCGGGGGTGGTATAGGCCGCACGGGTAATGCGGATGTAACCTCCTCCGCCTCTGCGGCTTTCGACGATATATCCCTGCTCGGGCGTAAAGCGTGAGGAAATAACGTAGTTAATCTGACTGGGTACACAGCCCACAAGCTGTGCCAGCTCGTTTCGCTGCATTTCAGCGCTTCCGCCATCCGCCTCAAGCATATCCATAATAAGCTTTGCGATAGTGTTACTGATATTCACTTAACGCTCAATTCCTTTCTGTGAAACTCTCAAAGCCAGAACTTGACTTTGACTTTCTTTGACCTTATTCTAACCTGTTTTGACCAAACCGTCAAAGGTCAATAAAGGTCAAAACTGTTTTCTGTGCCCCGATTTTTAAAAATATCTCCCGAACGCTCTGTTTTTCTTCGCTTTTCTTGAAATTTGACCTTATTTGACCTTTAAGCAAAAGTCAAAGGTCTGCCCTGACTGACCAGGACAGACCTCGGAGGTTAAACTTATGACTATGATTTGGTTTTTACGTTCACTTTAATTTGAATTTTCTATCGGAATTGAGAAGATTTTAATTGCTTTGATTATTCCTCGTCGTTGCGCTTACGGAGCACGAAAGCGAGTGCGGAGGAGCCGCCGAGCGCAGCAACCGCGGCAATCGTACCGCCGATGGCAATACCTGTATCGGGTGTGCTTTCGCCCTTGTCAGAGCCGTTGCTTTCGGAGTTAACGGCTGTTGTGGTAGTTACGGGCTTTGAGTTACCGCCGCCGAAGAGGAGGTTGTTAAGCCAGTCAAGCAGGTCGCTTGAAGCAAGGCCGTTGATAATGTCAGCGTAGCCAAGACCCATTTCGTCAAGCTTCTTGTAGATAGCATCTGCATAAGCGGGGATGTCTGTGAAATCCTCAACTCTGGGAAGGCCAAGTGCCTCGTTAATGTCATTGAGTGTTTCCTTCACTTCTTCAAAGTCAATCTGACCGAGAAGCTTTGCAATAAGGGCGATTACGTCTTCCTTACCGGGCTCTTCTGTTGAGTTTTCCTCGCTTGAAGCCTCTTCGGAGGAGGGCTCTTCGCTTGTTTCTTCTTCGGAAACATTTTCTTCAGTGGTTTCTTCCTCGGAACTTGCTTCCTCGCTTGTGATTTCTTCGTTGGTTACTGCTTCGGTGGTGGACTCGTCCTCGGGTGCCGCAAAAGAGGTCATACCGAGGGACAGGCACATTACCGCAGCAATAACACAAGCCAGAATTTTCTTGAGTGTCATTTGCCAAAATCCTTCCTTTTTAGTTTTTTGCTTCGCACGGCTGACTAACCGTCCGAAGCCTTTGTAAATGTGCGAAACTGTTTTGTTCGACAAAAAGATACTAACATCTGCAGTATACTGCAGTCAACGCACAAATTCTGGCAATTACGCATCAAATAATAACAACGGTAATTTTAAAAAACACTTGAAAAGAAAAAGTATTATGTTATACTATATTTTATTACATAATTCTATTACATTGAAATTTACGGAGAATTACGATATGGAAAACCAGGCACCCGAGCGCAAGAAGCGCGTATTAAGTCTTATCCAGCCCACAGCTGTACCGACAATAGGAAACTATTTCGGCGCACTTAAAAACTGGAAGGCTATGAGCGAGGATTATGACTGCCTTTTCGGTGTTGCAGACCTTCACGCAATCACCGTGCGTCAGGAGCCCGCAACACTCAGAAAGCAGTCAACGGAAATGTTTGCGCTTCTGCTTGCAAACGGCCTTGACCCCGAAAAGAGCATTGTATTTATGCAGAGCCATGTTCCGCAGCACTCACAGCTCGGCTGGCTTCTCAACTGCTATACTCAGTTCGGCGAAGCTTCCCGAATGACCCAGTTCAAGGACAAGAGCCAGAAGCACGCTGACAACATAAACGTAGGTCTGTTCTCATATCCGACGCTTATGGCTGCAGATATTCTGCTCTATCAGTCAAATTTTGTCCCCATCGGTGCCGACCAGAAGCAGCACCTTGAGCTGACACGAAATATTGCCGAGCGTTTCAACGGCGTTTACGGCAACGTTTTCACAATTCCCGAGCCCTTCATCGGCAAAAAGGGCGCAAAAATAACATCCCTGCAAGACCCCACCTCAAAAATGTCCAAATCCGACCCCAACCCCAAGGCATCCGTTTCCGTGCTTGATGAGCCGAATATGATTATGAAGAAGTTCAAGAGCGCAGTTACCGATTCCGAGGCTTGCGTACGTTATGCAGACGGCAAGGACGGCATAAACAACCTTATGACCATCTACTCCTGCTGCACAGGCAAGAGTTACGAGGAAATTGAAAAAGAGTTTGACGGCAAGGGCTACGGCGATTTCAAAGTTGCCGTTGCAGAGGCTGTCATAGCCGAGCTTGCTCCCGTCCAGGCTGAATACAAGCGCATCATTGCTGACAACGCATACATCAACGAATGTATGGCAAAGGGCGCAGAAAGAGCTTCCCGACTTGCACAGAGAACGCTCGATAAGTGCATGAAAAAAATAGGCTTCAAACAAATTTAAAAAACTTATTGACAAGCAATATTCACTTGTTGTATAATGTCTGCTATAGAATGAGAAATTTGCCCCTGCAAATTCGCGGAGGGAGGGAATAGACAATGAGTAAAGTAGAAGTTAAAGAAAACGAATCCTTGGACAGCGCACTCAGAAGATTTAAGAGACAGACTTCCAGAGACGGTGTTATTCAGGAGGTTCGTAAAAGAGAACACTATGAAAAGCCTTCTGTAAAGAGAAAGAAGAAGTCAGAGGCTGCTCGTAAGCGCAAGTATAAGTAAGAACCGACAAGACGGGCATATTATTTGCCCGTCTTATTTTTTATCCGAGGAACAAAGGTATGCTTGATGACCGCTATATGCCGCAATACCGCTTCAGAAGCGTGTGCGACATCACAACAGACGATATAAAGGCTATGGGTGTTGACGGACTTTTGCTCGACATTGACAACACTCTGATTTATGACGAAACGCTCCGCCCCCTGCCCGGTGTTAAAGAATGGTTGCAACACATACATTCTGCCGGCGTTAAAACAGCAATCGTTTCAAACGCAATTCCCTTGCGTGTTATTCCTGTTGCAAAAAAGCTGAACATCAGGTATTATATATACAGTGCAAAGAAACCCCGACCTGACGGGCTTTTCAGAGCGGCGAAAAAGCTGGGTTTGCCGATTGACCGGCTTGCAATGGTTGGTGACCAGCTTAAGACGGATATGCTTGCCGCAAACACGGCGGGTGCTGTTGCCGTATTTACGGACAGAGCTCGGGACGAAAAAATATTCAAATTCTATTTCAAAAAAGCAAGAGACGGCGAAAAAGAGCTTTTGCAGGAATTTGAGCGCAGAAAAACGGAGAAATGAAAATGGAACTTCATGACCTTATAAAACTCTTACCCAAGGATATTGACGCAGGTATTATTTCATCCCCTGCCAACATAAGATATTTTACCGGCTTCAACACCGATTCGGGCTACATTGTCGTCAGCCGTAACGGCAGCGTTTTTATGACCGACAGCCGTTACATTGAGGCGGCGCAGGCAAACGTTGAGTGCTGTGACGTTGTGCTTATGAAGGATTACAAGGAGCAGATTCCGAAGTATCTCAAAAAGTTCAACTGTTCAAGTGTTGCGCTTGAGGCTGACCACGTTACAATTGCAGGTCTTCGTGAGTTCAACAGAATTTTCAAGCCCGATGGCTTTAAAGCGGTTTTTGACAGCAGGCTTGACAAGTGCCTGCGCTTCCTGCGCTGTGAAAAAAAGGCGAAAGAAGTCGAAAATATAAAGTCTGCCCAGGCTATTGCCGAGGCCGCTTATAATCACGTTATCAAATACATCAAGCCCGGTATGACCGAAAAAGAGGTTGCGCTGGCTATTGATTTCTATATGTTGCGCAACGGTGCAGAAGGCATAGCGTTTGACACAATAGTTGTCAGCGGCAAAAACACCTCCCTGCCCCACGGTGTGCCGAGCGATAAGGTTATCGAATTCGGCGATTTTGTCACAATGGATTTCGGTGCCGTGGTAAACGGCTATTGCAGTGATATGACAAGAACTGTTGCCATAGGCGAGGTCAGCGATATGATGGCTGATGTTTATGCTATTGTTCTTGAAGCTCAGGCAGCTGCAATCAATGCGGCTGCAGCAGGTGTACCTGCCGCAACGGTAGATTTTGCTGCAAGAAGTGTTATTGATAAATCGGGATACGGCAATGCTTTCGGCCACGCAACGGGTCACGGTGTAGGAATTGAAATCCACGAAG
The DNA here is from genome assembly GCA_045650165.1 of Acutalibacteraceae bacterium. Lineage (GTDB taxonomy): Bacteria > Bacillota > Clostridia > Oscillospirales > Acutalibacteraceae > UBA8612. The sequence continues at coordinate 52,704 of JAZRQW010000047.1, forward strand.
AACCCCGTGTTTCCGAAAAAAGCAGTTACACTCTGCGTGCAGGCAACATCATCACAGCAGAACCCGGAATCTATCTTCCTGACAGATTTGGCGTAAGAATTGAGGATATGCTCCTCATAACCGAAAACGGCTGTGAAAACCTCACCACCGCACCCAAGGAATTAACTGTTCTCAACAACTGATTCCCGCAAATTATATTTAGGATGTGAAGAGATGGAAAACCAGAAAGCTAAGAAAGTTCTTGTTATAATAAACCCCTGCTCAGGCAGATATACACTTAAAAAGCAGCTCTGGCATATTGCCGATATGTTCACGAAAGCAGGCTTTGAAACAACCGTTTACACCACACAGAAGCGTGGCGATGCAACGGAATACGCAAAGCTTCTCGCCGACAAATTCGACCTTATTGTCTGCCGCGGCGGTGACGGCACATTCAACGAAACCGTAAACGGAGTTATTCAGTCGGGTATTGAAATACCGATTGGCTATATCCCCAGCGGTACAACAAACGATTTTGCCGCAAGCATAGGCGTACCCACAGACGCGCAGAAAGCAATTGACCTCATCTGTGAGGTCGAGCCCAAATACCACGATATGGGTCAGATGAATAACGAACGCTATTTCTGCTATACCGCATCATTCGGTATATTCACCAAGAGCGCATACAGCGTTTCCCAGTCGGCAAAAAATGTTTTCGGCTATCCTGCTTACTTTGTTGCAGGTCTTAAAGAGCTCAAGGGCTTCAAGCCGTTTGCAATGAGAGTTGAGTGTGATAACGATGTTTACGAGGGCGAATACGCTTTCGGTTCAATTTCCAGCTCACTTTCAATCGGTAACATCATCAAATACAAGCGTGAAGAAATCGACTTTGACGACGGTTTATTTGAACTCAATCTTGCAAAGATGCCCCACGGCGCAAAAATGTGGACCGAGCGTGCAAAAGAACTGCTCATCCAGCACAAGTACAACGAGGATATGTTTACCCTCACCAAGGGCAGCCACTTTGTTGTTGAGTGCTTTGACTGCGAGCTTCCCTGGACACTTGACGGTGAATACGGCGGTGCATACAGAATTGCCGAATTTGACTGCCGCAAGCACGCAGTAAAGGTTTACAGAAGTTAATTTTTCCGCTTGACACAACAGAATAAAAGTGCTATATTGTTTTTAATATTTATATTATTAAAGCGATGAAGCAGAATGTGTATTGCATCCGCTGTTTTTCAGAGAGTCCGCCGAATGCTGCAAGGCGGATATTCAGCCGCAATACCGACCGCTGCCGAGTGCCTGCGAAGCCGTAAGGATAAGCTGTGCCGTATAAACTGCGTTAAGGTTTTCAAAAGCGGCGTACTGGTTTTCAGTACGCAACACGGGTGGAACCGTGGAGTATTGTAATTTTTAATGCTTCACCCTGTATTTTTACAGGGTGGGGTATTTTTATTTTCAAATCTTCAGAAAGGATGAAAAAGATGATTAACGTAACACTTAAAGACAACGTTGTAAAGGAGTACGAGAACGGCACTACCGTTGCCGATATTGCAAAAAGCCTTGGCATGGGTCTTTACAAAGCCGCTTGCGTTGCACGAGTAAACGGCGAGGTCTGCGACCTTCGCACAGCACTCAACGCTGACGCACAGGTTGAAATTCTCACCTTCGACGATGAAGAAGGCAAGAAGGCTTTCCGCCACACAGCTTCTCATATTCTTGCACAGGCTGTTAAGAGACTTTTCCCGCAGGCAAAGCTTGCTATCGGCCCTGCTATAGATAACGGCTTCTACTACGATTTTGACTGTGATGTTTCCTTCACACCCGAGGTGCTCGAGAAGATCGAGGCTGAGATGAAGAAAATCGTCAAGGAAGGCATTGCACTTGAAAGATACGAGCTTTCCCCCGAGGAAGCTATTGCAAAGATGGAGGAAAAGGGCGAAACCTACAAGGTTGAGCTTATCAGGGAGCACGCTGACAAGGGAGAGAACATCTCCTTCTTCAAGCAGGCTGAATTTGACGAGCTTTGCGCAGGCCCTCATATTCCTGACACATCACGCGTAAAGGCATTCAAGCTCACCTCATCCACAGGCGCTTACTGGAGAGGCGATTCCAACAACAAGATGCTTCAGAGAATCTACGGTACAGCCTTCACAAAGCAGGCTGACCTTGACGCTCACCTTGAGGCTATTGAAGAAGCAAAGAAGCGTGACCACAACAAGCTCGGCAGAGAACTTGAAATTTTCACAACAGTTGACTGCATCGGTCAGGGTCTGCCCATCCTTCTGCCCAAGGGCACACAGATTGTTCAGACACTCCAGAGATTTGTTGAGGACGAAGAAGCAAGAAGAGGTTGGCTTCGCACCAAGACTCCCCTTATGGCAAAGAGCGACCTTTACAAAATTTCAGGTCACTGGGACCACTATAAAGACGGCATGTTCGTCCTCGGCGACGAAGAGAAAGATGATGAAGTCTTTGCACTTCGCCCGATGACCTGTCCGTTCCAGTATCAGGCATATCTCAACAGAGCACGTTCCTACCGTGATCTTCCTATGAGACTTGCCGAAACCTCCACACTTTTCAGAAACGAGTCTTCAGGCGAGATGCACGGCCTTATCCGTGTCCGCCAGTTCACAATTTCCGAAGGTCACCTTATGTGCACACCCGAACAGCTCGAGGGTGAATTCCGCGGCTGTCTTGAGCTTTGTGTTTATATGCTCAAAACTCTCGGCCTTTATGATGACGTTTCCTACCGCTTCTCACAGTGGGATCCCAACGATACAGAAAAGTATATCGGCACACCCGAGCAGTGGAACGAGGCTCAGGGCATTATGAAAAATATCCTTGACGATATCGGTCTTGATTATAAAATCGGTGTCGGTGAAGCTGCTTTCTACGGTCCGAAGCTTGACATTCAGATCAAGAACGTTCACGGCAAGGAAGATACACTCATCACAATCCAGATTGACCAGATGCTTGCTGAAAAGTTCGGTATGGAATATGTTGATGCAGACGGCACAAAGAAGAACCCCTATATCATCCACCGTACCTCAATCGGCTGCTACGAGCGTACGCTTGCTCTGCTTATCGAAAAATATGCAGGTGCATTCCCCGTATGGCTTGCACCCGAGCAGGTAAGAATTGTTCCCATTGCTGACAGACACCACGAGGCTGCAAACGCCCTTGTTGAAAAGCTCGCAAACGCAGGCCTGCGTGTAAGCGCTGACTGCCGCAGCGAAAAGCTCGGATACAAGCTGCGTGAGGCTCAGCTTGAAAAGATTCCCTATATGCTCGTTATGGGCGACAAGGAAATCGAGGAAGGCACAGTCGGCGTACGCAAGAGAGGCGAAGGCGATATCGGCGCAATGAGCACGGATGACTTCCTCAGCCTTGTACTCAGACAGCAGGCAGAAAAGGTGATTTTCTGATATGATTACAGAAATTAAATTCAAAAGGCTGCGTGAAAACGCAAAAATTCCGCAGAGAGCTACTGCAGGCAGTGCAGGACTCGACCTTTGTGCGTGCATAGATGAACCCATAACACTCGATAAAGGCGGCCACGCCCTTATCCCCACGGGTCTTGCAATTGCTCTTGATGACCCCGGCTATGCAGCCATGATTTTTGCAAGAAGCGGTCTGGCCATAAAGCACGGTCTTGCTCCCGCAAACTGTGTAGGCGTTGTTGACAGCGATTACAGAGGTGAAATCTGTGTAGGTCTTATCAACCAGTATGAGGAGAGCTACACAATTCAGCCCGGCGAAAGAATTGCCCAGCTTGTGGTTATGCCCGTTTGCACCGCTCCCACCGTTGAGGTAACCGAAATTGATGAAACCGAAAGAGGCGCAGGCGGCTTCGGCTCAACAGGTAAGCAGTAATTTGGGTGTGATTATTGTGTATTTATGCACAATATCCCAAAAAAACAGCAAATATAATGCATATTTATGCAATAAAACAGTTGATTTTATGTATAAATAGTGTATAATGATACGCATCGACTGAATAAAAATTAATTTTCAGAAAAGAGGAAAATAAAATGAAAGAAATTAAGAAAGTTGTTCTTGCCTACTCAGGCGGTCTTGATACATCCATCATCATTCCGTGGCTGAAGGAAAACTACAACAACTGTGAGGTTATCGCAGTATCCGGTGACGTCGGTCAGGGCACAGAGCTTGACGGTCTTGAAGAAAAGGCTATCAAGACAGGTGCTTCCAAGCTCTACATTGAAAACCTTCAGGACGAGTTTGTAAACGAGTACATCTTCCCCACACTCAAGGCTGGTGCAGTTTACGAAAAGGATTACCTTCTCGGCACATCCTTCGCACGTCCCGTTATCGCAAAGAGAATTGTTGAAATCGCAAAGGCTGAAGGCGCAGACGCTATCTGCCACGGTTGCACAGGTAAGGGTAACGACCAGGTTCGTTTCGAGCTTGCTATCAAGGCATTTGCTCCCGAGATGCAGATTATCGCTCCCTGGAGAATCTGGGATATCAAGTCCCGTGAAGAGGAAATCGAGTACGCAGAGGCTCGCAACATTCCCCTCAAGATTAACCGCGAAACAAACTACTCCAAGGATAAGAACCTCTGGCACCTTTCACACGAGGGCCTCGACCTTGAAGATCCCGCAAACGAGCCGCAGTACCTCAAGGAAGGCTTCCTTGAGCTTGGCGTAGCTCCCGAGGCTGCTCCCGACAAGCCCACTTATGTAACACTTTCCTTCGAGAAGGGTGTTCCCGTAGCTCTTGACGGCGTTAAGATGGGCGGAGTTGAGCTCATCACAAAGCTCAACGAAATCGGCGGTGCAAACGGTATCGGTATTGCTGACCTTGTTGAAAACAGACTTGTCGGTATGAAGTCCCGTGGCGTTTACGAAAACCCCGCAGGCGCTATTCTCTACAAGGCACACCAGGTTCTTGAAACCATCACTCTTGACAGAGATACACAGCACTACAAGGAGCAGGTTGCCCTCCGCTTTGCAGAGCTTGTTTACTTCGGCCAGTGGTACACTCCCCTTCGTGAGGCACTCAGCGCATTTGTTGACAAGACACAGGAAACAGTTACAGGCGACGTTAAGCTCAAGCTCTATAAGGGCAACATGATCAATGCCGGCGTAACTTCTCCCTACACCCTCTACAGCGAAGACTTCGCTACATTCGATGCAGACGAGGTTTACGACCAGAAGGATTCCGCAGGCTTCATCAACCTCTTCGGTCTTCCGATCAAGGTTCGTGCAATCCTCGAGGCAGAGCGCAACAAGTAAGAACAAAGATAATATTAACGGGCGGGGCCTCCCCGCCCGTAGCGTGTTTTAATATACATAGTAAGGAATGGTAAAATGAAGCTCTGGGCAGGACGTTTTTCAAAGGAAGCAGACCAAAGAACAAACGATTTCAACTCATCCATAAAGTTTGACAGCCGCATGTACCGTGAAGATATCGACGGCTCAATTGCCCACGCCGTTATGCTCGGCACACAAGGCATTATCCCCGTTGAGGACTGCGAAAAAATCATAAACGGCCTCAAGCAGATTAAAGAGGATATTACATCGGGCGCACTTCTTATCGACCCCGATGCGGAAGATATACACACCTTTATCGAGCAGACACTTACTGCACGCATCGGCGATGCAGGCAAAAGACTGCACACAGGCAGAAGCCGTAACGACCAGGTTGCAACGGATATCCGCCTTACCCTTCGCAAGGAGTGCGAAGAGGTTATGGACATGCTCCGCCACCTGACAGATACAATATTCAACAAGGCACACGAAAACGAAAATACAATTATGCCCGGCTACACTCACCTTCAGCGTGCACAGCCCATAACTTTTTGTATGCAGCTTTCCGCTTACGTGAGTATGCTTGAAAGAGATATGGGCAGACTCGCAGACGCCAAGGCAAGAATGAACTATTCTCCGCTTGGCAGCGGTGCTCTCGCAGGCACAACCTACCCGATAAACAGAGCAATGACAGCAGAGCTTTTAGGCTTTGACGGCGTTGTTGAAAATACACTTGACGGCGTTTCAGACAGAGATTTCTGCCTTGAAATTGCCTCCGCTCTTTCAATTCTTATGGTACACCTTTCCCGTCTTTGCGAAGAGATTATTCTCTGGTGCAGCTGGGAATTCAAATTTGTCGAGCTTGACGACGCTTTCTCAACAGGCTCAAGCATTATGCCGCAGAAAAAGAATCCCGACCTTGCCGAGCTTATCAGAGGCAAATCGGGCAGAGTTTTCGGCGACCTTATGACACTTCTCACCGCTATGAAGGGTCTTCCCCTTGCATATAACAAAGATATGCAAGAGGATAAGGAAGCAATTTTCGATGCAATCGACACAGTCAAAATGTGTATGACTGCACTTGACCCGATGATTGATACAATGCGTGTAATCCCCGAAAATATGCGCCGTGCAGCAGCAGAAGGCTTTATCAACGCCACAGACTGTGCAGACTACCTTGTCGGCAAGGGTCTCCCCTTCCGTGATGCTTACAAGGCAACCGGCGAACTTGTTGCGCTTTGCATCAAGGAAAAGCTCACGCTTGAAACACTTCCTCTCGATATGTACAAAAACGTATGCGAGCTGTTTGACGAGGATGTTTACAAGGCAATCAACCTTGAAACCTGCGTCAAGAACAGAATCAAGAAATAAGAAACAAAACAAGGAACTGATAGAATATGAAAATCAAAGCAGCCGTTATCGGTGCAACAGGTTATGCAGGCGCAGAGCTTGTACGCCTTTTGCTCAAGCACCCGAATGTTGAGCTGACTGCCCTTTGCTCCAAGAGCTTTGAGGGTCAGAAGCTCTCCGACATATACCCCTCCTTTCTCGGCCTTTGCGACAAGGTATGTATAAACCAGAGCGAAGCTGTAGATATGGCAGATGTTGTTTTCGCCTGCCTGCCCCACGGTCTTTCAGAGCCGCTTGCGGCAGAATGTCTTGAAAAAGGCAGAAAGTTCATTGACCTTGGCGCTGACTTCCGCCTTGAAAGCGAGGAGGAATACACCGAATGGTATGATAAACCCTTCGACAAGCCCGAAATCCACGAAAAAGCAGTTTACTGCATCCCCGAGCTTTTCAGAGAAAAGGCAAAGGGCGTTGATATAATTGCAAACCCCGGTTGCTACCCCACTTCAGCAGCACTCGGTCTCGCTCCCGCAATTGAAAACGGTCTTGTCGAGACAGATAGCATTATCGTTGACTCCAAGTCGGGCGTTACGGGCGCAGGCAGAGGTCTTTCACAGACCACTCACTACCCCGACTGCAACGAGGCTTTCTCCCCCTACAAGGTAGGCGCACACCGCCACACGCCCGAAATTGAGCAGACACTCTCAAAGGTAGGCGGCAAAAAAGTCAGGATTACGTTTGTACCCCACCTTCTCCCCGTAAACAGAGGCATTGTTTCAACAATGTACGTAAAGCTCAAGGACGGCGTTACAAAGGAGCAGATAAGAGAAGCTTACGAAAAGAAATACGAAAACGAGCAGTTTGTCCGTGTACTCAAGGACGGTCAGACAGCCAACCTGAGAAATGTCAAGTTCACAAACATGTGTGATATTTCACTTCACATCGATGCAAGAACAAACACTCTTATAGTTGTTTCCACAATTGACAATATGGTCAAGGGTGCAGCAGGACAGGCAGTACAGAACATGAATCTGATTTACTCCCTGCCTGAAGAAACAGGTCTTGACCTCATCCCCCCTGCTTTTTAAGGAGAAATACAAATGGAATTTATTAAAGGCACAGTTACTACACCGCTCGGCTTTGTTGCAAACTCTGTCCACTGCGGTATCAGAAAAAACAAATCCAAGCACGATCTTGCGCTTGTTTACTGCGAAAAGCCCTGCACGGCTGCCGCAATGCACACAAGCAACCTTGTAAAGGGTGCACCCAACAGAGTTACTGCCGCTAACCTTGAAAACGGCGTTGCACAGGCTATCATCTGCAACTCAGGTATTGCAAACACCTGTGCCGCAGACGGTATTGAAAAGGCAGAGGCTATGTGTGCCCTTGCCGCAGGTGCTCTCGGTATTGATGCCAAGGACGTTGTCGTTGCTTCAACGGGCGTTATCGGTCCTTCCATCAACCTTGAGCCTATCGCAAGCCACATTGACGTACTCAAAGAGGGCTTGAGCCGTGACGGCGGTGAAAAGGCAGCAATTGCAATTATGACCACCGACACACACGAAAAGCAGGTCTGCGTAAAGTTTGAGCTTGACGGAAAAACCTGCTACATCGGCGGTATGGCAAAGGGCAGCGGTATGATTATGCCAAACATGGCAACGATGCTCTGCTTCCTCACAACCGACGCCGCTGTAAGCGCAGAAATGCTCAAAAAGGCACTTAACGCAGTTGTCTGTGACACTTTCAATATGGTATCCGTTGACGGTGACACTTCAACCAACGATATGTGCGCTATCCTCGCTTCGGGTCTTGCAGGCAATACGGAAATCGCTGCAGACGGTGCAGATTTTGACACCTTCAAGGCTGCTCTTTTCGAGGCTCTGCGTTACCTCTCCCGTGAGATTGCCCGTGACGGCGAAGGCGCAACAAAGCTTGTTGAGGCATACGTACACGGCGCAAAGGATAAAGCCACTGCAAAGACGGTTGCAAAGTCCGTTATCAACTCTTCACTTCTCAAAGCCGCAATGTTTGGCGCAGATGCCAACTGGGGCAGAGTGCTTTGTGCAATAGGCTATTCAGGCGCAGAGCTTAACATCAACGGCGTAGATGTTGATTTCGTAAGCGCAAAGGGCACAATCGCCGTTTGCCGCGACGGTGCAGGCATTGAGTTTGACGAGGATATCGCAAAGACAATTCTTCTTGAAAACGAAATCACAATCGATATCAAGCTTTCTGACGGTGAGGCAGAGGCTACCGCATGGGGCTGTGACCTTACCTACGATTATGTTAAGATAAACGGCGACTACCGCTCATAAGAGGTTTATTTATGGAAATTTCAAATTTTGACCGTTCACAGATTCTGGTGCAGGCACTCCCCTACATCCAGAAATACTATAACAAAGTTATCGTTATCAAGTACGGCGGCAACGCTATGATTAACGAGGATTTAAAGCAGGCTGTTATGGAGGATATCGTACTCCTTTCACTTGTCGGCATCAAGGTTGTACTCGTCCACGGCGGCGGCCCCGAAATCAACGATATGCTCAAAAAGATAAATAAAGAGAGCAAATTCGTCGACGGACTTCGCTACACAGACGAGGAGACAATGGAAATTGTCCAGATGGTGCTTGCAGGCAAGGTCAACAAGGACCTTGTAGCTCTCCTTCAGCAAAAAGGCGGCAAGGCTATCGGTCTTTGCGGTATGGACGGCGGTATGATTACTGCAGTCAAGCACCGTGAAAAAGATTTGGGATATGTCGGCGATATCACAGACATCAACATTCAGCCCGTGCTTGATACCCTTAATGCAGGCTACATTCCCGTTATCTCCACAGTTGCAGGCGGCGACCACGCTTTCAACATCAACGCTGACCTTGCGGCAAGCCGTATTGCTGCTGTACTCGGCGCAGAAAACCTTATCCTTATGACCGATATTTCCGGTCTGCTCAAGGATAAGGACGACGAAAGCACGCTCATCAAGGAACTCAACGTCAGCGAAGTACCTGCGCTCAAGATGCAGAACATTATCAAGGGCGGTATGATACCCAAGGTTGACTGCTGTGTTGAAGCGGTACGCAGAGGCGTTAAGCACGCAATTATTATGGACGGCAGAATTGAACACTCCATACTTATTGAACTTCTTACCGATGAAGGTATCGGAACAATGTTCAGATAAAGAGGCATAAATATGAACTTTGAACAGATTAAAGAAATAAACAATTCCTCTGCAATGCCCACCTATGGCCGCTATGATTTAGCAATAGCAAGTGGCAAGGGTGCAATTGCAAAGGATTTTGACGGCAAAGAATATATAGATTTCACCTCGGGTATCGGCGTAAACTGCCTTGGTTACGCAGATGAGGGCTGGGCTCAGGCTATCAGTGCTCAGGCACACACTCTCAACCACATCAGCAACCTTTACTACTGCGAGCCTACAGCAAAGCTGACAAATGAGCTCACAGCTGCTACAGGCTTTGACAAGGCTTTCCTCGGCAACTCAGGCGCAGAAGCCAACGAATGTGCAATCAAGCTTGCCCGAAAGTACAGCTATGACAAATACGGCGAGGGCAGATATGAAATCATCTCGCTCAACAGCTCTTTCCACGGCAGAACAATGAACACACTTACCGCAACGGGTCAGGATGCGCTCCACCCTGCCTGCTTCGCACCCTATCCGCAGGGCTTTGTTTACAGCGACAAGGATATCGAATCCATAAAAGCCGCAATAACGGATAAAACCTGCGCCGTTATGATGGAAATGATTCAGGGCGAGGGCGGTGTTATTCCGCTTGACAAGGACTTTGTAAACGCTGTATGCGCTCTTGCAAAGGAAAAGGATATCCTCATTATCATTGACGAAGTACAGACGGGTATCGGCAGAACAGGTACACTTCTCGCTCACGAAAGCTACGGCATCAAACCCGATATCGTCACCCTTGCAAAGGGTCTTGGCGGAGGACTTCCGATTGGTGCCTGCCTTTGCACAGCAGAGCTCGGCACAACAATGGGCGCAGGCAGCCACGGTTCAACCTTCGGCGGCAACCCCATAGTCTGTGCAGGTGCAAGCTATGTGCTTTCAAAAGTAAATGATGCCGCTTTCCTCGGCAATGTCAAGGCAAACGGCAAATATATCAGAGAAAAGCTTTCAACCTTTAAGAATGTTAAATCCGTACGCGGTATGGGTCTTATGATAGGCATTGAAGTTGAGGGCAAAACAGGTGCAGACGTAGTTAAAAAGGCAATTGAAAACGGTGTAATCTGCCTGACGGCAAAAACACTTGTCCGTCTGCTTCCTCCGCTTAACATAACAAAAGAAGAAATCGATCTTGGCCTTGAGAAACTGAAAGCGGTTATAGAAGAATAAAATGAATAATAAAGGCGTATCGTTCTGATACGCCTCTTTATTATACGGAGTGATTATATGAACAGCAAAAAAAGAAAAAGCGGTGTGCTTATGCACATTTCATCCCTGCCGGGCGAATACTCAATCGGCAGTTTCGGCAAGGAAGCCAAAACATTTGTTGACTTTTTAAGTTCCTGCGGTTTTTCAATGTGGCAGGTACTACCCTTCTGCCTTGTGGACGAGTGCAACTCTCCCTACAAATCCTACTCTGCTTTTGGCGGAAACCCTTATTTTGTCGATTTGCCGACACTCTTTGAGCAGGGTTTACTGACAAAAGATGAGCTTGATTCCTGCCGCCAGCAGACACCGTACAGCTGTGAATTTGTCCGCCTTTACCACACAAGGACAGCCGTACTGATGAATGCGGCAAAAAGGGTTGACGAAACCCTGAAAAAGAAGATTATTGAGTTCATTGACAATAATGTTTATTTAAAGCAGTTCTGCGAATTTATGGCACTCAAAAAAGCCAACAGCGAAAAGCCGTGGACAGAATGGAAAACCTCCGACTATGACCCCGAGGTGCTTTTCCTGTGGCAGTTTATACAGTATGAGTTCTTCACACAATGGGCAGAAATTAAAAAATATGCTAACGAAAAAGGCATAAAAATAATCGGCGATATTCCGATTTATGTTTCTTTCGACTCCTGCGATGTATGGGCGAACAAAGAACAGTTTTTGCTTGATAAAGACAATGTTCCTTGCTGCGTTGCGGGTGTACCGCCCGATTATTTTGCCGAAGAAGGTCAGCTTTGGGGCAACCCGATTTACGACTGGGCAAAAATGGAGAAAGATGGATTCAAATGGTGGCGTGCAAGGCTCAGCCACAATCTCGAAATGTTTGATGCTGTTCGAATTGACCATTTCCGTGGCATTGAAAGCTACTGGAGCGTTGACGGCAAGGCAACCACAGCCAAAGAGGGCAAGTGGGTTAAGGGTCCCGGCGAAACCTTTGTTGACATGGCAAAGAAAGTTGCAAAAGATAAGCTGATTATTGCCGAGGACCTTGGCGACATTACAAAGGAAGTCATTGACCTTGTGGAATACAGCGGCTTCCCCGGTATGAGAGTTTTCCAGTTCGGCTTCCTCAGCGACAACGATAATCCGCACCAGCCGCACAATTACACCGACAACTGCATTGCCTACACAGGCACGCACGACAATAACACCTTGCTTGGCTATGTGTGGGAGCTCGGCGAAGAAACAAGAAAAGGTATGCTCGAATACTGCGGATACAGTTCACCCGATTGGAATAACGGTTATTCCGCTATCATCCGCACAATTTTCGCTTCCCACGCAGATACGGTGATACTGCCTATTCAGGATTTGCTCGGCTACGGCTCGGACACCAGACTCAATATCCCGGGCAAGGCTGACGGCAACTGGCAGTACAGAGTTACCCGTGAGCAGATTGATTCAATTGACATAAACCGTTGGAAAAGACTTAACTATATTTACAGAAGATAAAAGCATAAAAAAGCTTGGGCACATATATGTGCCGAAGCTTTTTTCATCCTTTATATTTTATATATAAGTAATACAACAATGAAAGTCTGAACTTTGCAACTAACGCCAATATATATTCCTTATTGTTACTGACCGGCAGTTTAAAACCTAAACGTTTAAAGCTTTCTGCAACCCACGGAGCATTAAGTATTCTTTTCACATCATTGTGAGTTATTGCGTTCGGGGAATTTTTGCAATTATTGATTACTCCGCCAAACCAAGAAGATATATAATAAAGTGCCAGGTCAGCCATATACGAATCTACACCACTAAAGCAACTGCTCCGCACGCTATACTGTGCGTTCAGATCATTTTCCAAAGACGGTTTATAAATCTGTCTCATTACGCTATTCATATTGTCATCTCTGTAATGATAACCCGCATAATCAATAGCCATAACCCTTTGTGCTTTTTCAAGTGCGGTTACATTCAGAACAGTATCTTCACCGATTTTCATTCCCTCTCCGAAGAAGAGATTGTGTTCACGCAAAAATTCTATTCTGAAAGCCATTCTACATGTATAGCATATATCCGCACTCGTGTGAACACAACCATGTTCAACGACAAGGTTGTAGCCTGTGTCAACACAGTTTTTCTTGAATTTCGTATTAATCGCTTTGCTGTTTCTTTCGGAAATGTATCCGGAAATAATCATATCGAGATCGTTGTCAACCGCAAGATTCCCGAGTGTTTTGCAAAAATCCTTTTCAACCCAATCGTCGCTGTCAACTTTTGTGAAATATAAACCTGTTGCTGTATCAAACCCTGTACGACAGGCGGCAACAACACCGCCATTCTTCTGATGGATAACACGGATTCGGCTATCTTTCGCTGCCCATTCATCGCAGATTTCGGCAGAGCGGTCTGTCGACCCGTCATCAACAACTATGACTTCAATATTCTTTTCGGTTTGTGCAGATAAAGACTCAAGACATTGGTCAAGATATTTTTCTGTATTGTAAACCGGAACGACTATTGATATTATCGGAACTGACATAAACTCAACTCTCCTTTGACTGCCGTTTCACAACAGCTATTCTGTTTATTGAGTATGCTTTAAAGATTTTTATATGTTCTTGAGTTATTCTTTCGCCGCTTACAGCGATAGGTATTGCAGGGGGACAGGAAACCGTAGGTGCAGCACAGATTCTTCCTTGCGCTTTATCAACGTCAATCATTTCGCTTTGGGCAAACATAGCCTCACGGATTGACATTGCCCTTTCGGGTTTAACAAAACCGAGGCCTTTTTTTCTTACATTTTCGTAAGGTGTAATATTCTCAAAAGCTGCCTTGAGTTTCTCAAAATCTTCGCCTGAATTAAATGAGGATGCCATAAACGAAATGAATTCGCCGTCGGCATATTCAGGCTCTATGCCCATAGCCCTGAAATAATCGGAATCGTGGTAACGGGCGGTGATTTTAAGCGGCTCGGAAGATATTTCTTCAATGCCTTTTTTCTGCATAACAGCCCTTATTTCGTTTATTTTACTTTCGCTGAAAGTAATATCTTCCCTTATCTTTTCATCGATATATCTGTTGCAAAGGTCAAGCGATTGCATTATGAGATATGACGGGCTGGTACTGCCGAAAAGAGCAGTAGCCGCCTTGATTTTATCGGCAAAGCCATAGATATCACTCTTTGCGCAGTGCAGGTAGCTGCCGCCTGTGAGCACGGGCAGGGTTTTGTGCGCCGAATCGCAGCACATATCTGCACCCAGAAAAATCGGATGAAGATTTTCTTTGCAGAAAGCAAGATATGCGCCATGAGCATTGTCGACAAGCAGAGGGATTTTATGCTTTCTGCAGACCTCGGAAATGCCTTTGATATCCGCCATACCGCCGAGGTAATCAGGGCTTGTTATATAAACCGCAAACGGTTTTGTTGATAAGGAGGAAAGCACTTCGTTAATTTTTTCGGGGGTTATACTGCACGAGCATATACTGTTGCTTTCTTCGGGGTAAAGCCACTCAACATCAAAGCCGAGCTTAGCAACGCCGTAAACAAATGCCTTATGTGCGTTTCTGTCCGCGAGAACGAACGGCTTTTCTTTTTTTTCTGCACTTTGATAAGCAGTGAAAAGCATAGCCTGAATACTCTGTGTAGAGCCGCCTGTTGAATAAACGGTGCGGCTTGTATCAAAAATTGAAGAAGCATTTTTTTCACTTTCAAGAATTATCCCGTCAGCGTGGTAAAGGTCGTCTGCACCTTCAATTTCAGTTATATCAAGCCCTTCAAGACCTAAAAAAGGCACACCCTTATGGCCCGGCATATGAAACCGGGCCTTGTTTTCTTTTGCATATCTTTCTACAAAATCAACAATAGGTGTGCTTATCATTTTATTTTACCTTAATTTATCAGACTTCGTCTGCAACCTGGAGCATTACGGCGCACTCGATACGCTTTTTGAAAAGCTCGCAGCCGTACTCATAAATGCCCGTAATTTTACCCGAAGCGTGGTAGGAGTTTGCCGCACAGCCGCCCGAGCAGTAAAGCTTTGCCCAGCAGTCGTCGCACTCTTTTCTTGCATAAGCGTTGCAAAGCTTGAATTCGTCCTGCACGGCGGTGTTTGTAATGCCGTCATAAATGTTGCCGAGCAGATATTTTTCATCGCCGACAAACTGGTGGCAGGGATAAATATCGCCTGTGGGTGTGACTGCAACGTACTCTGTGCCGCTGCCGCAACCCGAAATACGCTTGTAGATGCACGGGCCGTGCTTGAGGTCGAGCATATAGTGGTAGAAGGTGAAGGGTCTGCCTTCCTTCTTGCGCTTAATCATTTCTTTTGCAAGGATTTCGTACTGCTCAAACAGTACGGGCAAATCCTCCTCGGTAAGTGCACTTGCATCTGTCGGAGCGCAAACAACAGGCTCCATACTAAGCTCCGTAAAGCCCATATCCGCCATGTGGAAGATATCGTTTGTAAAGTCCGTGTTGGCGTGGGTGAATGTACCGCGCATATAGTAGCTCTTGTTGCCTCTGCGCTCAACAAACTCCTTGAACTTAGGCAGGATAATATCGTAGCTGCCTCTGCCCTGGTAATCCTTGCGAAGGCGGTCGTGTACTTCTTTTCTGCCGTCAAGGCTTAATACAACATTGCTCATTTCCTTGTTGCTGAATTCGATAACTTCGTCGTCAATGAGCATACCGTTTGTTGTGAGAGTAAAGCGGAAATTCTTGTTGTGGATTTTCTCCTGCTCACGGGCGTAGGCAACAAGCTGCTTTACAACGTCCCAGTTCATCAGCGGATCACCGCCCAAGAAGTCAACCTCAAGGTTGTGGCGTGTGCCCGAATGCTCAATAAGAAAATCGAGTGCACGCTTGCCCACTTCAAAGCTCATAAGCGCTCTGTCGCCGTGGTACTTGCCCTGGCTTGCAAAGCAGTATTCACAGTTGAGGTTGCAGGTGTGTGCAACGTGAAGGCACATTGCCTTTATAACCGTGTTTCTGTTCTTGAAATCAAACGCCATATCGGCATAGGTGTCGGGGGTATAAAGCTTGCCTGCCTTTTCAAGTCTTGCAACAGCCTCAACACACTCAAGGCAATCCTCGCGTGTGACGTCAGAATATTTTTCGCATATAATCCGAGCGATTTCGTCTGCACTTTTTTCTTTGTAAAGTGCAATTATATCGTAAGCTACTTCGTCGACAACGTGAACGGCACCGCTGCACGTGTCCAGAACGATATTGTAGCCGTTAAGCTTATACTGGTGTACCATTTTATTCTCCTCGAGAGTTATAAAAAACAGGTAATACAAAAACTGTATTACCTGTTTTCTCAATTTTTGTATTTGCTGTAATTAGTTCTCGTTTGTGTTTTCGCACTGCTGGTTAGCAACACCGCAGGAAGTCTTGCAAGCGGACTGGCAGGAAGTCTGGCACTCGCCGCAACCGCCGTTTTCACAGCTCTTTACAAGGTCTTTTGTTTCGATAGTCTTGATTCTCTCCATTTTGAGTATCTCCAATCATAATAATTTAAAGGTTTTCCCTTGATTTAACGAATAAAGTATATCACACCGTTATTGCGGTGTCAAGACGGATTTTATCCATATATCTGTTTAAAACCGTGTATTCCCGAAGATACAGGCTTGCTTTATCAGGCGGTCTTCCTGCATATGTTCCGAAAACGGCTATAGCTTCATTCAGGGGCAGCCATCTCGGGCAGACACCGTGGTCAATCTCTGTCGGTGTAAGGCCCTGCTCGCATTCACCTGCAACCTCACAGATAAAATAGTTGCTTATATAAAGCGTACCGAGGCTGAATTCGTTAACCGTCACAAAGCGTTCAACGGGTTTTACTTCATATCCCGCTTCTTCTTTTAACTCTCTGATACAGCACTCCTCAAGCGTTTCGCCATCTTCAACTCCGCCGCCCGGAGACATATAAATACCAGTGTTGGTCTCAAAGGTGAGCAGAATTTTTCCGTTCTTTACAACCAACGCCCTTGCCGATTCTCTGACTTTCGGTGGCGGGTCGGAATACGTTTCGTCAAATTGGTTTATGATTTGTGTATCTTTCATTACTGACATCCACCGAAAATTCTGCAATTGTGTGCACAGCCTGTGGGGGTCGTTGCACAACCGCCGAGAGCGGTTTCTCGAAGCTCGCCCGGTAACTTCACGCCTATTCGCAGCATTGCTGCCGCCATTTCGGTGAAGGGTACAACAGCCTTTATTCCGCTGAGTGCCATTTCGGCACAGGTGAGGGAGTTCGCCGCACCTATTGCGTTTCTGCTCTGGCAGGGTGCTTCGACAAGACCTGCAATCGGGTCGCACACAAGACCAAGGAGATTGCCAAGAGCGATTGACGCCGCATCAAGGCTCTGCTGTGCCGTGCCGCCCATCATTGCAACTGCCGCTGCTGCAGCCATTGCCGAGGCAGAGCCTACCTCTGCCTGACAGCCTGCCTGTGCACCTGAAACGCTGGCGTTTTTCATCAGCAGATAGCCGACTGCACCTGCGGTAAACATACCGTCGAGGAGCTTTTCTTCTGTGAGGTTAAATTCTTCCTCAAGTGCAAACAGCACGGCAGGAAGCACACCCGAAGAGCCTGCCGTGGGAGCGGCAACGATAACGCCCATCGAAGCGTTCATCTCGGGTACAGCCTGCGAATATATGAGCGCCTTTGACATCACGCTTCCGCATATATTCTTGCCGTTAAGCATATTGTTGTTCAGCTTTTCCGCCTCGCCGCCTATAAGTCCGCCGGTTGACGGTAAAACCTCTGTCAGCGGTGTGTGTGCGGAGGTGCGCATGATCGAAAGCGCCTTTTTCATTCTTTCTTCAACGGTAACGCTGTCGGTTTCGCCCTGCGTAACCTCTCTTTCACGCATAACCGTTGCTATATCCATTCCTTGTGAGCAAAGCTCAAGGAGTTCTTCTGCGGTATGAAAATCCATTTTTACTTACCTCTTGACAAGCATAATATCCTGAATTGCAGGATTCTTTTTAATTACGTCAACAGCCTTTACGCTGATTTCCTCGTCAGACTCAACTATCGTGTAAGCAAGTCCGCCCTTTTCCTCGCGGAAAACACGAAGGTATGCAATATTGACATCCCAGCTGCTTAAAACAGATGTGATACCTGCGACAACGCCGGGATTGTCACGCTGAATTACGATAAGGGCATGGTATTCGCCCGTAAACTGTACCTTTACGCCGTTGATACGGGTGAGCATAACCTTGCCGCCGCCGAGCGATTCACCACGCACTGTGAGCATTCTGCCCGATTCACCGACAATTTCCATATCCACCGTGTTGGGGTGAATATCTTCATCATCAGAGTTATTGCAGACAAAGTCAAATTCAAGTCCGTTTTCCTTTGCAATGGAGAACGAATTTCTGATTCGCACATCGTCCGTTTCAAAGCCGAGCATTCCGCCGACGAGAGCCTTGTCTGTACCGTGACCCTTGTAGGTTTTTGCAAACGAGCCGTAAAGCGTGAATGTAACCTTTGTTATTCTTTCGCCAATCATTTTTCCTGCAAGCAGGGCAATCGACGCCGCACCTGCGGTATGTGAGCTTGAAGGCCCTACCATATTGGGGCCTATAACATCGAAAACACTTATAAATGCCATTTTATTAAAAACCTCTTATTCGTTAACTATTTCAATCTGACACATCTTCATTGCGCTGAGTGCCGTTTTATGACTTTCAGGCGTAACACCCGCACAGCAGGCAGCGTCAACGATAATCTTGACCTCGGGCAGAAAAGCTTTAATCAGCATAGCGTTTGATATAACGCAGATATCCGTGCAAAGACCGATAAGAGTAACGCTTTCAATTCTTTCGTTTTCATTTTCTGCTTTGAGCATAACGGCAAGTTCATCCGAGCCGAAGGTGGGCTTGTCCACAGCAGGGGTCTTTCTCAATGCATCAAGCTCTTGTCTTATCTGCCAACCGTATGTATCCTTTATGCAATGTTCAACGGGCAGGTTTCTGCCCTCCTGAGTGGTGAGATAATCGGCAAAATGTGTGTCACGGGTAAAAATAACCTTGCCGTCAAAGCCTTCGATTTTTGCCTTGACATTATCTACAATCGCAACAGCCTCAGCCGTACCGAGAGCACCGTCGATAAAATCGTTCTGCATATCCACAACTATAAGAAAATTCTGCATTAAGATTACCTGCCTTTCCGATTGTAAGTATAGCACTTGCAACCGAGGTTTTCAAGAAGTTAAATTAATATAACTAAAAATTGTGTTCCTGAAAAGTTAAAAACTGATAAAATTTCCGAACAAAAAATATTGAAAAAATGCTTACTTGGTGATATAATAATTGAGTTGCTTTTTGCAATATTATAAATATGTTAATTTTTTATCTTCTGAAGGAGATGTTTTAAATGAGCCGTACTATCGGTACAGTATCACGCGGTGTCAGAGCCCCCATCATCAGAAACGGCGACGACATTGTAGAAATCGTTACCAATTCCGTGCTTGAAGCAAGCAAGGACGCAGGCTTCGAGTTCAACGACAAGGACATTGTTGCAATGACTGAAGCTATTGTTGCACGTGCACAGGGCAACTACGCAACTGTTGACGACATTGCTGCAGATGTCAAGGCAAAGTTCGGCGGCGAAACCGTTGGTGTTATTTTCCCCATCCTCAGCCGTAACCGCTTTGCTATCTGCCTTCGCGGTATTGCAAAGGGCGCAAAGAAAATCGTGCTCATGCTCTCCTACCCTTCTGACGAGGTTGGCAACCACCTTATCAGCATTGATGCTCTTGACGAAAAGGGCGTTGATCCTTACAAGGATGTTCTTTCTCTCGAAAAGTACAGAGAGCTTTTCGGCTACGAGAAGCACACCTTCACAGGTGTTGACTACGTAGAATACTACGAGCAGCTTATCACAGAATGCGGTGCAGAAGCTGAAATCATTTTCGCTAACAATCCCAAGGCTATTCTTGATTACACAAAGAACGTGCTTTGCTGTGACATTCACACACGTGCACGCACAAAGCGCCTTCTCAAGGCTAACGGCGGTGAAATCGTACTCGGTCTTGACGAAATACTCAATACACCCGTACACGGCAGCGGCTTCAACGCAGATTACGGCCTGCTCGGCTCCAACAAGGCTACCGAGGACCAGGTAAAGCTCTTCCCGCGTGACTGCCAGCCCGTTGTTGACGCAATTCAGGAAAAACTCTTTGCCGCAACAGGCAAGAAAA
>JAZRQW010000048.1:0-2891 GCA_045650165.1 Acutalibacteraceae bacterium
CAATGACTCACGAGCAGATTTTCAAAAATGCAAAATGGATAGTATGCGACGGCAGTGACGCTCCACTTTTCAGAAAAGTTTTTACCGCTAAAAAAGGCGAAAAGGCTGAAATCACAATCTGCGGTCTGGGCTTTTTTGAACTTCACATAAACGGCAAAAGAGTAAGTGACGATTTGCTCGTACCTGCTTTTTCACAGTACTGCTTCCGTGATTTCAGCCACAGATATGAGCGACAGGATGTTATGAGCTACCGTACATACGCAATGCGTTACGATATAACTTCTTACCTTGAGAATGGCGAAAATGCTCTCGGCATTCAGCTTGGTAAAGGTTGGTACGACCTCAGCCCGGACTGGCAAGACCCGACGTGGAAACGATATGGCGACGCAAAGCTCTGCTTCAGAATTGATTTTGAGTTTGAGGACGGCACAAAGTATGAGCTTCTCAGCGACGAAAGTCTTAAGTGTGCCGAAAGCGAAATCAAATTCAATAATATTTATCAGGGCGAAAGGCACGATTACGCTCTTGAAAAGAAAGGCTTTTCCGTTGTCGGTTATGACGATTCTGCTTGGACAAATGCTGAATTGACGGTCGCGCCCGAAACAGAGTTTTATATCCAGACCTGTCCTGCGGATAAGGTTGAGCGTGCGATTACCCCCGAAAAAATCAAAGATTTCGGTACTTACAGCCTCTATTACTGCAATGAGGGTATCAGCGGCTACGCTATAGTTAAATCCAAGGAAGACGGCGCTACGGTAACCGTACGCTATTCCGATGCGATAAATGAAGACTATACAATGGATTTCTATCCTACCGGCGGACAGCAGGCGCTTCAGCAGGAGGTTTTTGAGAATACGGAAAAGGGCAGGGAATACTATCCTCATTTCTGCTGGCACGCATTCCGTTATATAGAGGTATCGAATAACGCTGAAATCGTTAAAGTAAACGTTACTCATTCCGATTGTCCCGTAACAAGCGGCTTTGAGTGTGATAACGAAGTGCTTAATTGGCTTTATGAAACCTATCTTCGCACCCAGCTTGACAATATGCATTGCGGTGTGCCTTCCGACTGTCCTCATATCGAGCGTCTTGGCTATACGGGCGACGGTCAGCTTTGCGCCGAAGCTGTTATGCTTATGACCGACAGTAAGGAGTTTTACAGAAAATGGATGGGCGATATCGCTGACTGTCAGGACGTTGAAACAGGTCACGTTCAGCACACAACACCTTTCTGCGGCGGTGGCGGCGGTCCTGCTGCCTGGGGCGGCGCTATAGTTATCGTGCCTTATATGTTCTGGAAAACCTATGGAGAAACAGAAATTATCGAGCAGTATCTGCCCAATATGCTCAAATATGTTGATTATATGGTCGGTAACAGCGACAACGGCCTTGTCTATAAAGAAGGCTCGGAGTGGTGCCTTGGTGATTGGTGTGCTCCCGTTGATATTTATAAGCCTGAGCACCACACAATGAGTCGCGTGCTCATTCCCGAAACTTACGTCAACACCGTACTTTTCATCAAGCAGTTGAAAATGATTATCGAGCTTGCGAAAATCATCGGCAAAGAGGAACTGACAGCACACCTGCCCGAGCTTGTTGAAAAGGCTTCAAAGTCGGTTGAAATTGCCTATTTCAGCCCGATGACCCATTGCTTCTGCGGCGATGTTCAGGGCTCAAACTGTCTTGCACTCGATGCAGGTCTCGGTGACGAGAAAACACTCAAAATGACCGTTGAAAAGTATGCTGACAGAGAGTGCTTTGACACGGGTATCGTCGCAACCGATGTCCTGCCGAGAATCCTTTTCGAGAGCGGTAATGCACAGGTTGCCTTCGACCTTATGGCTTCTCGTAAATTGCCTTCATTCGGTTATATGATGGACCAGGGCGCAACAACCCTTTGGGAAGACTGGCTGCCCGAGCGTTCGCTCAACCACCCGATGTTCGGTGCGTTAACAAGATATCTGTTCACATACCTGCTTGGTATTTCACAAAGTGCTGACAGCGCAGGCTTTGAGAAAATCACAATCAAGCCTTGCCTTGTAAACGGTATGAATAAAGCGAGCGGTTATATCACAACCGCCGTCGGTAAAATTTCCGTAGCCTACGAAAAAGCAGGGGACAGCGTTAACTTTACCGTAGTTATTCCCGAAAACAAAACAGCCGAATTTGAGTGCGGTGAATATAAAATTACGCTCAACGGCGGTACAAATAAGTTTACAATATAATTAAAAAGGTGCGCTATCCTGAATGGATAACGCACCTTAATCTTTTTATATAGTTCTTACTGCTTTGCGCCGTTGTCGAACATCTCGAGAACCTTTACGCTGGCTGCCCAGCAATCTGCAAGGCCTCTTTCGTCCATGTTGTCGTATGTATCTCTTCTTGTGTGGTAATAATCTTCAAGAGCGTGATTAAGACCTGTGATACCTGTTGCTCTCATGCCTGCCTGAGCAAATGCTGCTGAGTCAGTTGCACCGCCAAGGGGAGGAACAAAACCTTTAAGACAGTGAATATCAAGCTCTTCTGCAGCTTCCATAAACAAGTCTGAAACATCCTTGTCTGTTTTTACTGTAGCATTAAGATCTCGGTAGTTAGTCATAAGGTATTTTGGATCGTGGATTGTATCATAAGAATAAATGAATGTGGGAACATCATCAAATTCGCCTTTATGTGCTTCACACCACGCTTTTGAGCCTCTGAGACCGGCTTCTTCAGAGCCTGAAATGATAACACCGATTTCGGTGTTTTCAAACTCGATGCCCTCATCCTTGAGGAACTTGAGAATTGCAAGACCCATATAACAACCTGTAAGGTTATCGTTTGCGCCGTCAACTACTCTCTTCTCGTTCCACATAAAGTAAAGACCAAACCAGAAAGGTACAAATATAAGA
>JAZRQW010000049.1:0-8372 GCA_045650165.1 Acutalibacteraceae bacterium
GACAGCCCCGAATACCGAGCCTCGCTTAATCAGATATGGCAGCCCGGTTTCACACTGCAGAACGCCATCGGCAACGGCGGCAGTATGTTCTCGCCAATTCAGCTTGTAAACTACTGTGCCACAATCGCTAACGG
The DNA here is from genome assembly GCA_045650165.1 of Acutalibacteraceae bacterium. GTDB lineage: Bacteria > Bacillota > Clostridia > Oscillospirales > Acutalibacteraceae > UBA8612. Next base: position 135 of record JAZRQW010000049.1, read on the forward strand.
CGGCACACGCTACAGACCGCATTTTGTAAAGACGGTCAAATCGGCGGATTATTCCGAAACCGTGTTTGAAAACGGTGCCGAGGTAATACTCAAAACAGGCTTTTCGCAGAACACTCTCGCCACCGTGCGCAGAGGTATGGAGCTTGTCGGCTCGGTTGGCTACTGCTCCTATGCGTTCAAGGATTTGCCCGTTTCAGCCGCCGCAAAAACAGGTACTTCACAGGTTGACCGTACAATCAACGGTTACCGTGTAACGACGAACAACGGCTTCCTTATCACTTACGCTCCTGCGGACAACCCGCAGATAGCAATCTGCATCGCCGCAGAGGGTGCAGGCAGCGGTTCTTCGCTTGCCTCAATTGCCGCAAGCGTTTACGATTACTATTTCAACGAAATGGGAAATCTCGATGCGCCCGAAGCGGAAAACCAATTATTGGCTTAAATTATTTTCGAAATAAATACTCTTGAAAGGACAGATAAAATTATGGATATTATGCAGGCAAAACTCGCTGTTATCGAAGCGGGCAAGGCACTCGTCGCAAACGGTCTTATCGCAAGAACATGGGGCAATGTCAGCTGCAGAATCAGCGACACGGAATTTGTTATTACTCCTAGCGGCAGGTCTTATGAAAGCCTTACTCCCGACGAAATCGTAAAGGTCAAGATAGAAGACCTCAGCTACGAGGGCGATGTAAAGCCCTCCTCTGAAAAGGGTGTTCACGCTTCCGCATATAAGCTCCGCCCCGAGTGTAACTTTGTTATTCACACCCACCAGCTCAACGCCTCCGTTGTCAGCGTTCTCGGTACAGATATGCCTGTAGAAAGTGCAATGCACGCAAGCGTTCTGGGTAGCAAGGTTCCGCTTGCTTCCTACGGTATGCCCAGCACAAAGAAACTCAAAGAGGGCGTTCACACCGCTATCGAGCAGAATCCCGACAGCAAGGCTGTAATTATGTCTCACCACGGTGCTGTATGTATGGGTAAGGACAGTAGCGACGCTTTCTTCGTTGCACAGACTCTTGAGGATGCCTGCAACGTATACCTGCTCAAAAAATACAAGGTGCCCGAAAACAAGAAGCCTGTCTGCTACTCTTCAATCAGAGACGGCGAGAAACTCATTCTTTCGGGTGATGACGGTTCAAGCATCGAGTGCCCCTTTAACGGTATTGACGGCAAGAATTTTGCAATGGCTGCAATGCACAGAGATATCTATCTTGCACGCCCCGATGTAAATGCAATTGTTCAGTCAGCTACACCCGATATCCTCGGCGCAGGCAAGAAGTGCGGCGGTGCTCTCAAGCCCCTGCTTGACGACTTTGCTCAGATTGCAGGCGTAACCGTTAACAAAATCAAGGGCGATAAGGCAGCCAAGGCACTCAAGGGCAGAAACGCCGCCTTCCTTAAGGACGGTAGTGTGCTCTGCTGCGGCTCAGATATGTACGACGCCAATGCCATTCAGATGGTTGTCGAGAAGAACTGCAAGTCCTACCTTGCGGGCTGTGCTTTCGGCAGACCTAACTATATCAGCAAGCTCGATTGCTTCATTATGCGCACAATCTATAAGCTGAAGTATTCCAAGCAGAAGGATAAATAATTTCCGATTCACAATTCGTAAGTGAGGTGAGGCCCTGTGTTTGCACGTATCAACAGCGTAGGCATATTCGGAATGGATACATATATGGTCTGCGTTGAGGCGGATGTTTCACGGGGACTTCCTCATTTTGATATTGTCGGTCTGCCCGACGCGGCGGTCAAGGAATCGGGCGAAAGGGTAAACTCCGTTATCAAAAACACGGGCATGTCCTTTCCCGTCAGCCGTATAACCGTTAACCTTGCTCCTGCGGACAAGCGTAAGGTCGGCCCGATTTACGATTTGCCGATTTATATTGCCATTCTCAAGGCAAGCTCTCAGCTTAAAAGCGATGTTTCGGGCTGTGCCTTTCTCGGCGAATTGTCGCTCAACGGCGAAATCCGCAAAATTAACGGTGCCTTGCCTATGGTAATCGAGGCACAGAAAAACGGTATAAAAGAAATTTTTGTGCCGTTTGATAATGCGGCTGAAAGCTGCGTTGTAAAGGGTATAACCGTTTACCCGGTAAAAACTGTTTTCGATTTGCTTGCTCATCTCCGCGGCTCAAAAGCCCTTACCCCTGCCAACGAGTCGGATTATGTGCAGAGCGTGCTTGCGCCCGATGCACCCGATTTCAGCGAGGTTATGGGTCAGTATGAGGCAAAATTTGCCCTCGAGGTTGCAGCGGCAGGCGGACACAATGTTATGATGATAGGACCTCCCGGTTCGGGTAAAAGTATGCTGGCAAAACGCCTGCCTTCAATTTTACCTGATATGAGCTTTGAGGAAGCGATTGAAACCACCAAGGTTTATTCCGTTGCAGGTGCTCTGCCTGCGGGTGTTTCGCTTATCCGATCAAGGCCGTTCCGTTCACCTCACCATACCATTTCGCCTGCGGGTCTTGCAGGTGGTGGCAGTTTCCTGCCACGTCCGGGCGATATATCTCTTGCCCACAACGGCGTGCTTTTCCTTGATGAGCTTCCCGAATTCGGCAAGCAGGCACTTGAAATTCTCCGTCAGCCTATTGAGGACGGTGTAATTAACCTCACCCGTTCATCGGGCACGGTTTCGTATGACTGCTCGCTTATGCTTGTTTGTGCAATGAATCCTTGTCCCTGCGGCTTCTACGGCCACCCGACAAGGCCGTGCACCTGCTCAAGCGGTGCGGCAAACCGCTATGTCAACCGTGTTTCGGGTCCGCTTCTGGACAGAATAGATATACATATCGAAGTGCCGCCCGTAGATTACGACGACCTTTCCGCAACAGCCAAGGCGGAAAGCTCTGCCGAAATCAAAAAGCGTGTTGATGCCGCAAGGGCAATTCAGCTTGACCGACTCAAGGGCAGTACGGCAAGCTGTAACGCAAAAATGTCGCCTGCGCAGACAAAGAAATTCTGTGTTATGACGGATTCGGCAAACCTTATGCTCAAAAATGCATTCGAAAAGCTTGGGCTTTCCGCCCGTGCTTACGATAAAATTCTTCGTGTTGCCCGTACGGTTGCCGACCTTGACTCGAGCGAATTAATCGAAGCCGAGCACATCGGCAGAGCAATCCGCTTCAGAAGTCTTGACCGCAAGTTCTGGGGTCATTAAAAAATAAAAGGCATCCGTTAAGATGCCTTTGTGAAAATCAATAAACTATATCGCCTGTCTGTGCGTTGATAACCTTTTTGTAAACCGCTATGTGTGTGGTTGAAATGTGCTTGTCGATGTGCATACTGCCGAAAAACCAACGTTTATATTGGCAGGCGGAGCTCATCTCGTCGAAATAGGCGTTGAGGCCCGTGATTCTTGCAGGGTTTTCGCTGTGGAGCTTTAAGAAACTCTTGATTCGTGAGGGCGGCTCGTGGGTTACTATGTAATCCACCTTACAGCCTACCTTTTCCATATTTTCAGCACCCTCTGCAAGTTCCTCGCTGCTGGGGAATTCACGGCGTGACCACGCACCGTTGTCAAACAGCATATCAATGTCGGGGCTTTCGCCGCCGCCCATTGCGAAAAATGTCTGTTTTTCGATGGAGTAAATCTGACCTCTCATCAGGTGGTAGAGGTTGCCCGAAATATTGTGCGCCTTACCGCCGCAGAAGACACCGACGTCGTATTCGTCAAGTAACTCGAAATTCTCGTGCGTGCCGTCAAGGAAGCATATGTTGAATTTCTTTTTACCAAGCTGTCTTAAGAGTTTTTCTTCTCTTGCGCTTCCGTCCCATACGAGGCCGAAGTCGCCGCAGATAATGAGGGTGTCACCCTTTTTGAGCTTTATTGAATCAAGGCGGTCGTAATCGCCGTGTAAATCACCTGTTATATAAACCATAATGTTTTCTCCTGTTTATCGTGTGTTAACAACACTAATAATACTACATTTTATGAGGCTTTGTCTATGAAAAAAGTGATAATTTTTTTGCTTTCTCTGGCGGTTATTTTTTCCTGCGTTGCTCCGATAGGCGCAAGTGCCGTTTATAATTCCTCCGTCAAGACAGAAACCGAGATATTTTATATCGAAAGTCTTGATACGGGCACGGTGCTTTTTGACAAGAATTCTCAGCAGCAGGCTTCTCCCGCTTCGCTGACTAAAATTGTTACCGCGGCGCTGACCCTCAAACACTGCGAGGAGCTTGATACGGTTATAACCGTACCCGAGCACTGTATCCGTGCGCTCGACGGTACGGGCAGCTCACTTGCAGGTATCAAGGTCGGTGAGGAAATAACAATCAGAAGCCTTCTCTACTGCCTGATGGTCAGTAGTGCCAACGAGGCGGCAATGATACTTGCCGATTATATAGGCGATGGCTCGATCGAAAAATTTATAGAGATGATGAATGACCTTGCCAAAGAGGTAGGTTGTGAAAATACACATTTTGCCAATCCTCACGGTCTTGACGAAGAGGGACACTATTCCTGCGCCAGAGATATGGCAAAGCTTACAAAATACGCTATGAGCTTCCCCGTTTTCAACGAGATAAGTGCTACGAAGGAATATACGCTCCCTGCCACCAATATGAATGCAGAGCGTAAAATCCGCACAACGAATTTCCTTTTGCTCAGCGGCTACAAGGAGTATTACCTCGAAGAAGCCAAGGGCATTAAAACGGGTTCTACAACCAAGGCGGGTAAGTGCGTTATCACCACCGCTACCAAAAACGGCTACAGCTACCTTGCCGTTGCAATGAAAGCACCGTTTTACGATTACGATAAGGACGGCTACGATGAAAACTTTGCCTTTATGGACACAAAGGCAATGCTCAAGTGGACGTTTGACAATATCAAGCTCAAGACAGTCACAGACCCCTCGCAGATTATCACGGTTGCAAAGGTTAACTACGCCTGGGGCATAGACCATGTCCGCCTTGTCCCTGCAGAGGAGTGCTTTGCGCTCGTTCCCGTAGGCGTTGATGCAGGCAGCGTGCTTGTCGAGCCTGTGAAGGACAGTCTTCCCGAATCCGTTGACGCTCCGCTTAAAAAGGGTGATGAGGTCTGCGAGGCGGTTGTCACCTATGCAGGCGAAGAGATTGCAAGGGTAAAGCTTGTTGCGGCAGAGGATATTGACCGCAGCATCATACTCTTTGTTGCAGGCAAGCTCGGCGACCTTGCAAAAACAACGGGATTCAAGATTTTTGCGGTAATTCTTGCCGTTGTGATTGTTTTCCTTATCGGCGCAAATATCTACGTCAACAAAAACCGCAGACGCAGAAGAATCAGGGTAGTAAACTACCGTGATATTAACAGAAGATAAAATTATTCAGGAGGTATATATCTATGCTTACACCGAAACTCGGCGTGCTCAAGGATATGTATAACCAGCTTCGCAAGTACTGTGCTTTATATAAGGCAGACCTGCCCGTCTGGTCATACACCCACGCAATGTACGAAGCCGGCGTTTACACACCCGAAGAAAACAGAGGAGAAATGACTCTCGGTCAGCACTGGTCAACAGGCTATGACGAGGCTCACTTTTTCCGCACCGCCTTTACCGTGCCCGAAGAGATGGCAGGCAAGGAGCTCCGCCTTGAATTTTTCATCGGCGGCGAAAGCCTTGTAAAGGTTAACGGCAAATTCTGCGGTTCAGTTTCCTCTTCAAAATACGCCCCTGAAAGAGGCACTATTGTTCTTAAAGACAGATTTAACGCAGGCGATGTGCTCAACATCGAGCTTGAATCTGCTGTCAACTCAATGGAATTCTGCGACGAGGGTATGGACGGCATCAAGTCTACCGAATATACCTTCAGAACAGCTTATGTCTGGGTTGCGGATGAGGCCTGCGAGGGCTATTGGTACGACCTCGAGGTCGCTTTCCAGGCACTCGAATTCATCAAGGACGAGCACATTTACTCCCTTGTTTATTCCGCAATTGATGACAGCTTACACATTGTTGATTATGATTTCGATGAGCCTCAGGTGCGTAAGTCAATTGCCGAGGCACGTAAACTTTATCTTGAAAGATTAGCAAAAATTCCGTGGTCTGCAACCTCAAAGGTTATCTTCACGGGTCACAGCCATATCGACGTTGCATGGCTGTGGAGAGTTCAGGAGAGTATCCGCAAGAGTGCAAGAACCTTCTCCAACGTTGTAACTCTTATGGATAAGTATCCCGAAATGACCTTCGGTCAGAGCCAGGCTGTGCTTTACGATATGGTAAAGAAGCACTACCCCGAGCTTTACGAAATGATTAAGGAAAAGGTTGCCAACAACCAGTGGGATATCTGCGGTAACGTATGGGTTGAGGCAGATACAAACGTCGCTTCCGGTGAGGCTCTTATCCGTCAGGTGCTCTACGGTACGGAGTTCTTCAAAAACGAATTCGGCAAGGTTTCCAAGACCTACTGGCTGCCCGACTGCTTCGGCTTTACATGGGCTCTTCCCCAGATTATCAAGCGTTGCGGTATGACAAACTTCATCACCTCAAAGCTTTCCTATAACGATACAAACAAGTTCCCGTTCAATATGTTCCGTTGGCAGGGTAACGACGGCACACAGGTTATGGCTCATATGATGCACCCCGGCTACAACGGTGTGTTCAGCGTTAGCGAGCTTATGACTTCCGACCGTGAGTGCAACAACAAGGAGCAGCTTGACACAGCTATGCAGATGTACGGCTATGGTGACGGTGGCGGTGGCCCCACAAACTGGATGCTCGAAAGAGGCAAGCGCCTTCAAAACTTCCCCGGTCTTCCTCAGGCACACATCGGCCATGTTGACGATTTCTTTGCTATCACAGCAGAGAAAAAGGAAGAGCTTCCCGTCTGGAACGGCGAAATGTACTACGAAAACCACAGAGGTACATTCACAAGCCAGCATTTTGTAAAGAAGAACAACCGCCGCGGCGAATACGCAATCGAGCGTAACGAAATGCTTAACGTCATTGCAGAAAAGCTCTGCGGTGTTGCATATCAGAAGGAAAAGATCGAAACAGCGTGGAGATGCCTTCTCACAAATCAGTTCCATGATATTCTTCCCGGTACTTCAATCCATGAAGTATTTGAGGACTGCAAGAAGGAATATGCACTCCTTCGCAAGATGAACAGAGAGCTCAAGAATGAGCTTCTTAATGCCCTTAACGCTACCGTTAAGACTGATGGCGACAGCATTATCTGCTGGAACCTTGTAAGCGTTGAAAACGCTATGCCTGTTAAACTCAACGTTGAAAGCGACAAGCTTGTTCCCCTCGGCAAGGACGGCAAGGCTCTGCCTCACGTATTCGAGAAGAGGGAAAACGGCTTCCTTCTCACCTTTACTCCCGATGAGCCTCTGCCTGCATTTGGCTGCAAGGTATTCGCATTGGGCGAAAATAAGGCGGAATACGACGCTGTTACCGCAACAGCAACTGTGCTTGAAAACAGTAAGATCAAGGCTGTATTCGACGAAAACGGCGTTATTACAAGCATTTATGACAAGGTTAACGACAGAGAGTCACTTGAGGGCAAGGGCAACCTTCTCACAGTATCTCTTGACAAGTGTATTCACGAAACTGCGTGGAACCTTGAAATCAACTACAAGAAAAAGGTATGGACACTCGATGAGGCAGAGAGCATCAAGGTGCTCGAATCCAACGCTCAGCGTGGCGTAATCGAAATTGTCCGCAAGTTCCACAAATCCACAATCACACAGAAGATTATCCTCAACCGTGACAGCGATATGCTTCTGTTCGACACAACCGTTGACTGGCACGAGAGCGACAAGGTGCTCAAGGCAGAGTTCAACGTTGCAATCATCGACACAGAGGCAACATACAACATTGCTCACGGTGCAATCAAGCGCCCGACACACTGGAACACAAGCTTTGACTACACCCGTTTCGAGGTTGCCGCACACAAGTGGGCAGACCTTTCCGAGGGTGGCTACGGTGTCAGCGTGCTCAATGACTGTAAGTACGGCTACGATATCCACAATTCCCGTATGAGACTCACTCTTATGCGTGCCCCGACCTGCCCCGACAGAACAGGCGATCACGGTATCAGTACCTTTGTTTATGCCTACTATCCGCATAAGAACGGCTGGCAGGATGCCGAAACAGTTAAGAACGGTCTTTGTCTCAACGTTCCCCCCGTTGCAAGAGTTGCAGGCAAGCAGGACGGTACAGTCGAAAGCGGTAGCAGCTTCCTCACAGTTGAGGGCGGTAGCTTCACCGTTGACTGTATCAAGAACGCTCAGGATGGCAGAGGTATCATCAT